>NZ_JBJQJA010000010.1:0-174335 GCF_046487665.1 Escherichia sp. WS1152
CAGCACCCGGCAGATGACGTGGAGCCGCTACGGTCAGTTGCTGGCGTTCACCGACTGCTCGGGCTACCAGACCCGCTATGAATACGACCGCTTCGGCCAGATGACGGCGGTTCACCGCGAGGAAGGTATCAGCCTTTACCGCCACTATGACAACCGTGGCCGGTTAACCTCGGTGAAAGACGCACAGGGCCGTGAAACGCAGTATGAGTACAACGCCGCAGGCGACCTGACTGCCGTTATCACCCCGGACGGCAACCGGAGCGAGACACAGTACGATGCGTGGGGAAAGGCGGTCAGCACCACGCAGGGCGGGCTGACGCGCAGTATGGAGTACGATGCTGCCGGACGTGTCATCAGTCTGACTAACGAGAACGGCAGCCACAGCGACTTCAGCTACGATGCGCTGGACCGGTTGGTACAGCAGGGCGGCTTTGACGGGCGGACGCAGCGTTATCATTATGACCTGACCGGAAAACTCACGCAGAGTGAAGATGAGGGGCTTGTCACCCTCTGGTACTACGATGAATCGGACCGTATCACTCACCGCACGGTGAACGGCGAACCGGCAGAGCAGTGGCAGTATGATGACCACGGCTGGCTGACAGACATCAGCCACCTGAGCGAAGGCCACCGTGTCGCTGTCCACTACGGCTACGACGATAAGGGCCGCCTGACCGGCGAACGGCAGACGGTGGAGAACCCGGAGACGGGGGAACTGCTGTGGCAGCATGAGACAACACACGCCTACAACGAACAGGGGCTGGCAAACCGCGTCACGCCGGACAGCCTGCCGCCGGTGGAGTGGCTGACCTACGGCAGCGGTTATCTGGCGGGCATGAAGCTTGGCGACACGCCGCTGCTGGAGTACACGCGCGACCGCATGCACCGGGAGACGGTGCGCAGCTTTGGCAGCATGGCAGGCAGTAATGCCGCATATAAACTGACCAGCACATACACCCCCGCAGGCCAGTTACAGAGCCAGCACCTGAACAGCCTGGTGTATGACCGTGACTACGGGTGGAATGACAACGGCGACCTGGTGCGCATCAGCGGCCCGCGACAGACGCGGGAATACGGCTACAGCGCCACGGGCAGGCTGGAGAGCGTGCGTACCCTCGCACCGGACCTGGACATCCGCATCCCGTATGCCACCGACCCGGCGGGAAACCGCCTGCCGGACCCGGAGCTGCACCCGGACAGTACCCTCACAGTGTGGCCGGATAACCGCATCGCGAAGGATGCGCACTATGTTTACCACTACGATGAATACGGCAGACTGACGGAGAAGACGGACCGCATCCCGGCGGGTGTGATACGGACGGACGACGAGCGCACCCATCACTACCATTACGACAGCCTGCACCGCCTGGTCCATTACATCCGTATCCAATATGAGGAGCCGCTGGTCGAGAGCCGATACCTTTACGACCCGCTGGGTCGCCGGACAGGGAAACGGGTGTGGCGTCGCGAGCGTGACCTGACGGGATGGATGTCGCTGTCGCGGAAACCGGAGGTGACGTGGTACGGGTGGGACGGCGACCGGCTGACGACGGTACAGACCGACACCACGCGTATCCAGACGGTATATCAGCCGGGGAGCTTCGCGCCGCTCATCCGCATCGAAACAGACAACGGCGAGCGGGAGAAAGCGCAGCGCCGCAGCCTGGCGGAGAAGCTGCAGCAGGAAGGGAGCGAGGACGGGCACGGCGTGGTATTTCCGGCTGAACTGGTGCGGCTGCTGGACAGACTGGAGGAAGAAATCCGGGCAGACCGCGTGAGCAGTGAAAGCCGGGCGTGGCTTGCGCAGTGCGGGCTGACGGTGGAGCAACTGGCCAGACAGGTGGAGCCGGAATACACACCGGCGCGAAAAGCTCATCTTTATCACTGCGACCACCGGGGACTGCCGCTGGCGCTTATCAGCGAAGACGGCAATACGGCGTGGAGCGCGGAATATGATGAATGGGGCAACCAGCTTAATGAGGAGAACCCGCATCATGTGTATCAGCCGTACCGTCTGCCAGGGCAGCAGTATGATGAGGAGTCGGGGCTGTATTATAACCGGAACCGGTACTACAATCCGTTGCTGGGACGATATATTACTCAGGACCCGATTGGGCTGGCGGGGGGATGGAGTCTGTATGCGTATCCGGTGAATGGTATTGATCCATTAGGGTTAAGTCCTGCAGATGTAGCGTTAATGCGAAAAAAAGAACAACTAAACCATCAAAGAGCATGGGATATATTATCTGATACTTATGATGATATGAAGAGATTAAATTTAGGTGGGACTGATCAATTTTTCCATTGTATGGCATTTTGTCGAGTGTCTAAATTAAATGACGCTGGTGTTAGCCGATCGGCGAAAGGGCTGGGTTATGAAAAAGAGATTAGAGATTACGGGTTAAATATGTTCGGTATGTACGGCAGAAAAGTAAAGTTATCCCATTCTGAGATGATTGAAGATAATAAAAAAGACTTGGCTGTAAATGAACATGGGTTGACATGTCCATTAACACAAGATTGCTCAAATAGATGTATTGATTATATTAATCCAGAGCATAAAAAAACGATAAAGGCTTTACAAGATGGTGGCTATCTCAAGTAACATCTCAAAGATGGTAATATTTATTTTTGCTATTATAATCGTTGTTTTTTTATGCGTGACTACTTATCTTTATTTACACAAAGATGAATCTCTTGTAAGTAAGCATTACATAAACTATATGGCAATACCAGAAAATGATGGAGTTTTTACATGGCTCCCAGATTTTTTTCCGCACGTAGCGGTGGATATATCAATATCCACAAATGTAGAAGATGATTATTTTTTTTCTTATTTTTCCCTAACAATCGATGATGGGGGGAGGTTTAAGAAAACATTGACGGTGAGGGCCAGGGAACAAGTGGCGAAAATCGTATCAAAGAATGATCCAGATACAAAAAAAGTGTGGTGTAAATATGGTAAAATACCAGGGCAAGGGGATAGCGTAAATCTTTTTTTTGTTGGTGAAATTAATGTTACGCATTATTTTATAACAAATATTGGAGCTGGATTGCCTGATGCTTGTGCAGAGTAATTGCTTGAATTAAGAGTCTATCCCATATCGAAGTCGTCAACTTCGTAGTGAGGAAAAGTAAAAATCCTGACTGAGAAAAGACATGTCGGCTATTGTGTAAAGCCATATAGCTCAGACGATGAATATCTACTCGTATTCAGTTGTTTATTGAGGGTGAGTTCCGACCCTGAAGCAACAAATAAAATGAACAGTCAGAGAGTTTACATAGAATTGCACTGGTCTTTTACGATATCTGACATTGTGTAATACATATTCAGCCATGCATTAATTAAAATGTTACGTGTTTAATGTGAGTCCCTATCTGAAAATAAATAATCCTTCCGGATTAAAATAAATTCTTGCCGGGAAAGAAAGAGGAAATAAACCATTAGCGGAAAACCAGCGGCACGCCAGGGTGACATGCCCCAGTACGGCGGCCCGATAGTCCAGGGTTCAGCGGGGGTACTGATAGTCGCGCCGACTGCATCGAGAACTCCATACAACTTTTTACGGAACGTCACCTGATAAAATTTGTTCAGTATCGTCTTTTGAGATTCTCAAGGTTATGGAGTAACCAGACAGAACGGACACCACTGTCGGAGATAAAAACCCCCTGTTTACGCAGCTCGTTGCTGGCCCGGTGCTGACCATGTGTCGGGAAAGCGACGGCGTAATCAACAACAGCCTGTTCAGTTGCCTCATCGGTACGGTTCTTAAGGTTAGGAGCGCGGCGACTACGATTAATCTGCGCATCCACACCGCCTTCAGCGACCAGTTCGCGGTAACGATAAAACGTATCACGCGAAACGCCCATGATTTTACAGGCTTTTGATACGTTGCTGAGTTCTTCAGCCAGATTGAGCAAACCGGCTTTGTGTTTGATGACGGGATTGGCAGTATGAAGCATGAGAGTTACCTCTTGTTTTGGATAAGGATTCGACACTCATATCAAAACCGGTAACTCTCAACCTTTCAAGGCCATGTGTCAGATCAAGTCGCGACTAATACAAATACGTCCCTCATTACCGCGCCTTAACCCATTCCGCCACTTCCGCCCACTCACCGCGAAAGACAACTTTTTCCGCTTTTTTCTCAAGCTGATAGCGATACATCGGGTCGTAATATTCTTCAAGTAACGGCACCAGCCAGGCCAGATGACCGTCGGTGCTGCCGGTGGTGAGTTGCGTTGTCAGTGCTGCATCCAGCCTTGCAGCCAGTTCGTTATATCGCTGTAGCCCCAGCCGACGCTTAATAGCCGAAAGTCCGTGATGCAGGTATTCGCAATACTCCTGCCAGCCCTGTTCGTCGCCGTACGCGTGGGTAAAATCATGATGCATACGCAAGAAATACTCTTCGTTCAGGCGCTCAAGACGGATCTCAAACGGATCTTCTACCACCGCAATCGCCGCCTGAGTCATTCGCTCGCGCAGGCATTCCGGCAGGTGATTCGAACCGATCATCCGGCTTTCGTCTTCCAGCACCCACAGGCGCAAATTCTGACGGGCGTCGGTTTTTAGCATTTCGGCAGCCAGCAGGTTTTCAAAACTCGCCTGGCTAAGTTGTGGTTGTAACGTGCGACCAAACGCCGAACCGCGATGACGCGCCAACCCTTCCAGATCAACACCGTTCGGCTGTTGCTGCACTAACAGCGTTTTACCGCTGCCGGTACAACCGCCAATCAGCACTATCGGTTTTTGTGCCAGTTCAATGGTCGCCTGAATCGCGGTCTGGCGCAGTGCCTTATAACCGCCTTCCACCAGCGGATAATCAATCCCCGCTGCATGCAACCAGCTTTGCACAATATGTGAGCGCTGACCGCCACGGGCGCAGCAGAGAATACCTTGCGGATTTTGCAGGCACGCTGCCCGCCAGGCGTCCATGCGCTGCTGACGAATTTCACCCGCCACCAGTTTATGTCCCAATGCCAGCGCCGCGTCTGACCCTTGCTGTTTATAGCAGGTGCCAACGGCGGCGCGTTCATCGTTATTCATTAACGGCAGATTGATAGCGGCGGGCATTGCGCCTTGCTCAAACTCGATAGGGGCGCGAACATCAATAATGGGCGTATCAGCAATCAGCAGGGCACGATAGTCCTGTTCCGTGTGTCTCTCTTGCATAGTTAAAAGTGAACCTCAAATCAGCTTGCGCGCTATTTTACGCGCCAACGCGCAAGGAAACTTGATTTTTAACTGCGTGGGTTGCCGAAAATTTCTAAAAATCCGCTGATTTCCGGCCTGCGCTGGGTAAACAAGGTCACAATATCTTCTACCGCTTTGCCGCTGCCAAATTTGCGCCATGCCAGACTCAATGGCGAAGGAGGGCGCATCGTTGGGATTACCCGGCTGACCAGTTGTTGATTATCGATCATTGACTGGCAAAGTGATTTTGGCAAAAAACCAATGCCAACGCCCGCCAGATGGGCGGCGATTTTCGTTTCCATATCGGGAACAATAATCTCTTTTTGCCCTGGCAATCGCCAGGCGACGCGTTTGGTTAAGGTGCGGGCGCTGTCTTCAATATTGACCGCCGGAAAGCGCCGCAACTGCGCTTCTGTTAGCGGCTCTTCAACGTTCGCCAGCGGATGATCCGCCGCCATGACAAATCGCCATTGCACCGATCCTAAGGGATCAAGACTAAAGGTATTTGCCAGCGCCTCAGTTCCCGTGACGCCGATAGCCAGCGCAAAACCTTCGTACAATAGCGAGTCCCAGACGCCCATATAGATTTGTCGGGAGATGTGAAACTGGGTAAAGGGGTAACGTTCATTCAGCCACGCCAGCAACTGGGCGACGGCCTGGGGGGTGTAGAGCAGGTTGTTGATGACAATATTCACCTGGCGTTCCACGCCATCATTCACCTGTTGCAGCTCGCTTGGCATACTTTCCAGCCAGCTCAGCCAGTCTCTGGCCTGGGAAAGTAGATGCTCGCCAGCCGCTGTCAACGTCACGCTGCGAGTCGTACGGAAAAACAGCGCTACTCCGGTATTCTCTTCCAGAAGTTTAATGCGATAACTGATCGTCGCCGTGGTTTTACATAATCGTTCTGCCGCTTTTGAAAAACTTCCTGTTTCAGCAACCGCAATGAAAGTCCGCAAGGTTTCTGGATCGAACATCTTCAGGTATCCCCTTTTAAATCCGCAAGTTGCGTGATTTTCTTATCCTCTGATTTATCAGTATTTTTACATGATAACCCTGTTCAATTTGTGGACTAAATCTAGTTTTGGAAAAATATTCCAACTTTTGTATTGATGTTGTTCTCTTAAGGTTTTAGATTGCCTGTTATTGAAACCAAGCTGACCGGTCGGCGCTGGTTGAACGGAATTATGTTACAAGGACAAAAAGATGAAACTTCAGGTATTACCGTTAAGTCAGGAAGCCTTTAGTGCTTATGGCGACGTAATCGAAACGCAGCAACGGGATTTTTTCCATATTAACAATGGCCTGGTGGAGCGTTACCACGATTTGGCGCTGGTTGAGATTCTTGAGCAAGACCGTACGCTTATCAGCATTAACCGCGCGCAACCGGCGAATCTGCCGCTGACCATTCACGAACTCGAACGTCATCCGCTGGGTACTCAGGCCTTTATCCCGATGAAAGGTGAGGTGTTTGTGGTGGTCGTGGCGTTAGGTGACGACAAACCAGACCTGTCAACCCTGCGGGCGTTTATTACCAACGGCGAACAGGGAGTGAATTACCATCGTAACGTCTGGCATCACCCACTTTTCGCCTGGCAGCGCGTCACCGATTTTCTGACCATCGATCGCGGCGGCAGTGACAACTGTGATGTTGAAAGTATTCCTGAACAGGAACTCTGTTTTGCGTGACGCCTGCAACCGACTTGCATAAGATAAACTAATTGTTCATTGTTTATGCTCACTTGTAGGTCGGAGTTAACGTAGGTATGACGGAAGTTAGACGGCGCGGCAGGCCAGGACAGGCGGAGCCTGTGGCACAGAAGGGCGCACAGGCATTAGAGCGGGGAATTGCGATTCTGCAATATCTGGAAAAAAGTGGGGGAAGTTCGTCGGTTAGCGATATTTCTCTCAATCTGGATTTGCCGCTCTCCACGACCTTTCGCTTGCTGAAGGTTTTACAGGCAGCGGATTTTGTCTATCAGGACAGTCAGTTAGGCTGGTGGCATATAGGATTAGGTGTCTTTAACGTCGGTGCAGCGTACATCCATAACCGCGATGTCCTCTCCGTCGCCGGGCCGTTTATGCGCCGCCTGATGTTACTTTCCGGCGAAACGGTCAATGTCGCGATCCGTAACGGCAATGAAGCGGTATTAATTGGTCAGTTAGAGTGTAAATCGATGGTCAGGATGTGTGCGCCACTGGGCAGTCGTCTGCCACTGCATGCTTCCGGTGCGGGCAAAGCGCTGCTTTATCCGCTGGCGGAAGAGGAGTTGATGAGCATCATTCTGCAAACCGGTTTGCAGCAGTTTACGCCAACTACGTTTGTGGATATGCCCACCTTGCTGAAGGACCTGGAACAAGCGCGTGAACTGGGCTATACCGTAGATAAAGAAGAGCATGTTGTAGGTCTGAATTGCATAGCTTCAGCAATTTACGATGATGTAGGTAGCGTTGTTGCCGCTATCTCCATCTCCGGGCCTTCATCAAGACTGACAGAAGACCGTTTTGTCAGTCAGGGTGAGCTGGTCAGAGACACCGCCCGCGATATCAGCACGGCGTTGGGACTGAAAGCACATCCATAATGTCTGTCGCATCCCGCTCTGCGGAGCGGGTTTTTTTGACAAAATTTGAAAGTTGGAAAAATTTTCCAATAAATAGAGGTAGGAATAAAATGGCAAAAATGAGAGCCGTTGACGCGGCAATGTATGTGCTGGAGAAAGAAGGTATCACCACCGCCTTCGGTGTTCCGGGAGCTGCAATCAATCCGTTCTACTCAGCGATGCGTAAGCACGGCGGTATTCGTCACATTCTGGCGCGTCATGTGGAAGGTGCTTCGCACATGGCGGAAGGTTATACCCGCGCAACGGCAGGGAATATCGGCGTATGTCTGGGGACTTCCGGTCCTGCGGGCACGGACATGATCACCGCGCTCTATTCTGCTTCTGCTGATTCCATTCCTATTCTGTGCATTACCGGCCAGGCTCCGCGCGCCCGTCTGCATAAAGAAGATTTTCAGGCCGTAGATATTGAAGCAATTGCTAAACCGGTCAGCAAAATGGCGGTTACAGTTCGTGAAGCGGCGCTGGTGCCTCGCGTGCTGCAACAGGCATTTCACCTGATGCGTTCTGGTCGTCCGGGTCCGGTACTGGTGGATTTACCGTTCGACGTTCAGGTTGCGGAAATCGAGTTTGATCCTGACATGTACGAACCGCTGCCGGTCTACAAACCTGCTGCCAGCCGTATGCAGATCGAAAAAGCTGTAGAAATGTTAATCCAGGCCGAACGTCCGGTGATTGTTGCCGGGGGCGGGGTAATCAATGCTGACGCAGCTGCACTGTTACAACAGTTTGCTGAACTGACCAGCGTTCCGGTGATCCCAACGCTGATGGGCTGGGGCTGTATCCCGGACGATCATGAACTGATGGCCGGGATGGTCGGTCTGCAAACCGCGCATCGTTACGGTAACGCAACGCTGCTGGCGTCCGACATGGTGTTTGGTATCGGTAACCGTTTTGCTAACCGTCATACCGGTTCGGTAGAGAAATACACCGAAGGGCGCAAAATCGTTCATATCGATATTGAGCCGACGCAAATTGGCCGCGTGCTGTGTCCGGATCTCGGCATTGTCTCTGATGCTAAAGCGGCGCTGACACTGCTGGTTGAAGTGGCGCAGGAGATGCAAAAAGCGGGTCGTCTGCCGTGTCGTAAAGAATGGGTCGCCGACTGCCAGCAGCGCAAACGCACTTTGCTGCGCAAAACCCACTTCGACAACGTGCCGGTGAAACCGCAGCGCGTGTATGAAGAGATGAACAAAGCCTTTGGTCGCGATGTTTGTTATGTCACCACCATTGGTCTGTCACAAATCGCTGCGGCACAAATGCTGCATGTCTTTAAAGACCGCCACTGGATCAACTGTGGTCAGGCTGGTCCGTTAGGCTGGACGATTCCGGCGGCGCTGGGGGTTTGTGCCGCTGATCCGAAACGCAATGTGGTGGCGATTTCCGGTGACTTCGACTTCCAGTTCCTGATTGAAGAGTTAGCCGTTGGCGCGCAGTTCAACATTCCGTACATCCATGTGCTGGTTAACAACGCCTATCTCGGTCTGATTCGTCAGTCACAACGCGCCTTTGACATGGACTACTGCGTGCAACTCGCTTTCGAGAATATCAACTCCAGCGAAGTGAACGGTTACGGCGTCGACCACGTAAAAGTAGCGGAAGGTTTAGGTTGTAAAGCTATTCGCGTCTTCAAACCGGAAGATATTGCACCGGCCTTTGAACAGGCGAAAGCCTTAATGGCGCAATATCGGGTACCGGTAGTCGTGGAAGTTATTCTCGAGCGTGTGACAAATATTTCGATGGGCAGCGAACTGGATAACGTCATGGAATTTGAAGATATCGCCGATAACGCAGCGGATGCACCGACTGAAACCTGCTTCATGCACTATGAATAAGGGAGATAAATAATGTTACGTTTCTCTGCTAATTTATCGATGTTATTTGGTGAATATGATTTTCTCGCCCGTTTTGAGAAAGCTGCGCAGTGTGGTTTTCGCGGCGTTGAATTTATGTTTCCTTATGACTACGACATTGAAGAATTAAAACAGGTACTGGCGAGTAATAAACTCGAACATACGCTGCACAATTTACCGGCAGGTGACTGGGCGGCGGGCGAGCGGGGTATTGCCTGTATTCCTGGCCGTGAAGAAGAGTTTCGGGATGGCGTAGCAGCAGCGATTCGTTATGCTCGTGCGCTGGGTAATAAAAAAATTAACTGTCTGGTCGGTAAAACGCCGACTGGTTTCAGCAGTGAACAGATTCACGCAACGCTTGTAGAAAACCTGCGTTATGCCGCGAATATGCTGATGAAAGAAGATATTTTATTACTGATTGAACCTATTAACCATTTTGATATTCCTGGTTTCCATCTCACCGGAACTCGGCAGGCGCTGAAATTGATTGATGATGTTGGTTGCTGCAATTTGAAAATTCAGTATGACATTTATCACATGCAGCGGATGGAAGGTGAATTAACCAACACCATGACTCAGTGGGCCGATAAAATTGGTCACCTGCAAATTGCCGATAATCCGCATCGCGGCGAACCGGGGACCGGAGAAATTAATTATGATTATCTCTTTAAGGTAATCGAAAATTCTGACTACAACGGTTGGGTTGGTTGTGAATATAAACCCCAAACCACCACGGAAGCCGGTTTACGCTGGATGGATCCGTACCGTTAAAACGTAACGCTGTTCAGGCAATGCTTTTTTAGGCCGCTAAGTTGGCAGGGGATCGTGTTGTCTGAATCCAGGAAAAGCAAAATTTAAAAGAGGTTAATTATGAAACTGGGATTTATTGGCTTAGGCATTATGGGTACACCGATGGCCATTAATCTGGCGCGTGCCGGTCATCAACTGCATGTCACGACCATTGGACCGGTTGCTGATGAATTACTGTCACTCGGTGCTGTTAATGTCGACACCGCGCGCCAGGTAACGGAAGCAGCGGACATCATTTTTATTATGGTGCCGGACACACCTCAGGTTGAAGAAGTTCTGTTTGGTGAAAATGGTTGTACCAAAGCCTCGCTGAAGGGCAAAACCATTGTTGATATGAGCTCCATTTCACCGATTGAAACTAAACGTTTCGCTCGTCAGGTGAATGAACTGGGTGGTGATTATCTCGATGCGCCAGTCTCCGGCGGTGAAATCGGCGCGCGTGAAGGGACGTTGTCGATTATGGTTGGCGGCGACGAAGCGGTATTTGAACGTGTTAAACCGCTGTTTGAATTGCTCGGTAAAAATATCACCCTCGTGGGCGGTAACGGCGACGGTCAAACCTGCAAAGTGGCAAATCAGATTATCGTGGCGCTCAATATTGAAGCGGTTTCTGAAGCCCTGCTATTTGCTTCAAAAGCCGGTGCGGACCCGGTACGTGTGCGCCAGGCGCTGATGGGCGGCTTTGCTTCCTCACGTATTCTGGAAGTTCATGGCGAGCGTATGATTAAACGCACCTTTAATCCAGGTTTCAAAATTGCGCTGCACCAGAAAGATCTCAACCTGGCACTGCAAAGTGCGAAGGCACTGGCGCTGAACCTGCCAAACACCGCGACCTGCCAGGAGTTATTTAATACCTGTGCGGCAAACGGTGGCAGCCAGTTGGATCACTCTGCGTTAGTGCAGGCGCTGGAATTAATGGCGAATCATAAACTGGCCTGATACCCGCAATAAAAATGGCCGATATCAGAAAATGAATCGGCCAGCAATATTAAAAAAGAAAGCAGCCAAAGATGTTGCTTCAGTATTAAAAATAATATTTTTATTTTATTTGTTCCTCATAGCTAGATTAAAACAACGTTATTCGATACGTGAAATTAAGAGGGATTTATGGAACATCAGAGAAAACTATTCCAGCAACGCGGCTATAGCGAAGATCTATTGCCGAAAACGCAAAGCCAGCGGACCTGGAAAACATTTAACTATTTTACCTTATGGATGGGTTCGGTTCATAACGTTCCCAATTATGTGATGGTCGGCGGCTTTTTTATTCTCGGCTTGTCTACCTTTAGTATTATGCTGGCAATTATCCTCAGCGCCTTTTTCATTGCCGCGGTAATGGTATTAAACGGTGCTGCGGGCAGTAAATACGGCGTACCGTTTGCCATGATCCTGCGTGCTTCTTACGGCGTACGTGGCGCACTGTTTCCCGGATTATTAAGAGGCGGTATTGCTGCCATTATGTGGTTTGGCCTGCAATGTTACGCAGGGTCACTGGCCTGCTTGATTCTGATTGGCAAAATCTGGCCGGGATTTTTGACTCTCGGTGGTGATTTCACTCTGTTAGGCCTTTCTCTACCGGGCTTAATTACTTTCTTACTCTTCTGGCTGGTCAACGTTGGTATAGGTTTTGGCGGTGGCAAAGTTTTAAATAAATTCACTGCCATTCTTAACCCGTGCATCTATATCGTTTTCGGCGGTATGGCGATTTGGGCGATTTCGCTGGTCGGGCTCGGTCCAATCTTTGACTACATTCCGAGCGGTATTCAGAAAGCAGAAAACAGTGGATTCTTGTTCCTGGTGGTGATTAACGCGGTAGTTGCGGTCTGGGCGGCACCGGCGGTGAGCGCATCCGACTTTACGCAAAACGCCCACTCGTTTCGTGAGCAAGCGCTGGGGCAAACGCTGGGTTTAGTTGTGGCCTATATTCTGTTTGCGGTCGCGGGGGTATGTATTATTGCCGGAGCCAGTATTCATTACGGCGCTGACACCTGGAACGTGCTGGATATTGTTCAGCGTTGGGACAGCTTGTTCGCCTCGTTCTTTGCGGTACTGGTTATTCTGATGACGACTATCTCCACTAACGCCACCGGTAATATTATTCCGGCCGGTTATCAGATTGCTGCCATTGCACCGACAAAACTGACCTATAAAAACGGCGTACTGATTGCCAGTATTATCAGTCTGCTGATCTGCCCGTGGAAATTAATGGAAAATCAGGACAGTATTTATCTGTTCCTCGATATTATCGGCGGAATGCTGGGGCCGGTAATTGGTGTCATGATGGCGCATTATTTTGTGGTGATGCGTGGGCAAATTAATCTTGATGAACTGTACACCGCACCTGGCGATTATAAATATTACGATAACGGTTTTAACCTCACCGCGTTTTCAGTAACTCTGGTGGCCGTTATTTTATCTCTTGGCGGTAAGTTTATTCCCTTAATGGAACCGTTATCGCGTGTTTCATGGTTTGTCGGCGTCATCGTCGCCTTTGCGGCCTACGCCTTATTAAAGAAACGTACAACAGCAGAAAAAACAGGAGAGCAAAAAACCATAGGTTAATTAATCCCGATATTGAACATTGAGTTAAAAACCAATCTGTATTTTACAAGGAGTTTGTTATGTCTTTTGATTTAATCATTAAAAACGGCACCGTTATTTTAGAAAACGAAGCTCGCGTTGTAGATATCGCCGTTAAAGGCGGCAAAATTGCTGCTATCGGTCAGGATCTGGGCGATGCAAAAGAAGTTATGGATGCGTCTGGTCTGGTGGTTTCGCCGGGCATGGTTGATGCGCACACCCATATTTCTGAACCGGGTCGTAGCCACTGGGAAGGTTATGAAACCGGTACTCGCGCAGCGGCAAAAGGTGGTATCACCACCATGATCGAAATGCCGCTCAACCAGCTGCCTGCAACGGTTGACCGCGCTTCAATTGAACTGAAGTTCGATGCCGCTAAAGGCAAGCTGACTATCGATGCGGCACAACTCGGTGGCCTGGTGTCTTACAACATCGACCGTCTGCATGAGCTGGATGAAGTGGGCGTTGTCGGCTTCAAATGCTTCGTTGCGACCTGTGGCGATCGCGGTATCGACAACGACTTCCGTGATGTAAACGACTGGCAGTTCTTCAAAGGTGCGCAGAAGCTGGGCGAACTGGGGCAGCCGGTGCTGGTGCACTGCGAAAACGCGCTGATCTGTGACGCACTGGGCGAAGAAGCGAAACGTGAAGGTCGCGTAACTGCCCATGACTATGTGGCTTCGCGTCCGGTATTTACCGAAGTGGAAGCGATTCGCCGCGTGCTGTATCTGGCGAAAGTTGCCGGTTGCCGTCTGCACGTTTGCCATATCAGCAGCCCGGAAGGCGTTGAAGAAGTGACTCGTGCACGTCAGGAAGGTCAGGACGTTACTTGTGAATCCTGCCCGCATTACTTTGTACTGGATACCGATCAGTTCGAAGAAATCGGTACTCTGGCGAAGTGTTCACCGCCGATCCGCGATCTGGAAAACCAGAAAGGCATGTGGGAAAAACTGTTTAACGGTGAAATCGACTGCCTGGTTTCCGACCACTCACCATGCCCTCCGGAAATGAAAGCCGGCAACATCATGGAAGCATGGG
This sequence comes from Escherichia sp. WS1152, assembly GCF_046487665.1. NCBI lineage: Bacteria > Pseudomonadati > Pseudomonadota > Gammaproteobacteria > Enterobacterales > Enterobacteriaceae > Escherichia > Escherichia sp. WS1152. The sequence goes on from NZ_JBJQJA010000010.1 coordinate 14,091, forward strand.
GCGGTATTGCCGGTCTGCAAAACTGTATGGACGTGATGTTCGATGAAGCGGTACAGAAACGCGGAATGTCTCTGCCAATGTTCGGCAAATTAATGGCGACTAACGCAGCAGATATTTTCGGTCTGCAGCAAAAAGGCCGTATCGCCCCAGGAAAAGATGCCGACTTCGTCTTCATTCAGCCGAATAGCAGCTATGTTCTTACCAATGACGATCTGGAATATCGCCACAAAGTCAGCCCGTATGTTGGCCGTACCATTGGCGCGCGTATCACGAAAACCATCTTACGTGGTGATGTGATTTACGACATTGAACAGGGCTTCCCTGTTGCGCCGAAAGGTCAATTTATCCTTAAACATCAGCAGTAATCTGGCCCCTGCAATGCCCGTCCTTGCGGCGGGCATTCTCCGGTTAAGGTGTGTTTATGTTCAATTTTGCAGTCAGCCGCGAAAGCCTGTTATCAGGATTTCAGTGGTTTTTCTTTATTTTTTGCAACACGGTTGTGGTTCCTCCTACGCTACTTTCTGCTTTTCAGTTGCCGCAAAGTAGCCTGCTTACGCTCACGCAATATGCTTTTCTTGCTACCGCACTGGCCTGCTTCGCTCAGGCGTTCTGTGGCCATCGTCGCGCTATTATGGAAGGGCCGGGGGGCCTGTGGTGGGGAACCATCCTAACTATCACCCTTGGCGAAGCATCGCGCGGGACACCGATCAACGATATCGCCACCAGCCTGGCGGTGGGGATTGCACTCTCCGGCGTGCTGACGATGTTGATTGGTTTTAGCGGATTAGGTCATCGCCTGGCGCGGTTATTTACGCCGTCGGTGATGGTCTTGTTTATGTTGATGCTGGGCGCGCAGCTGACCACTATCTTTTTCAAAGGTATGCTCGGGCTGCCGTTTGGCATAGCCGACCCAAATTTTAAAATTCAGTTACCGCCGTTCGCGCTCTCGGTGGCGGTGATGTGCCTGGTACTGGCGATGATTATCTTTCTGCCGCAACGTTTTGCCCGTTATGGCCTGCTGGTCGGTACGATAACCGGCTGGTTGTTGTGGTACTTTTGCTTTCCTTCTTCGCATTCGCTCTCCGGTGAGTTGTACTGGCAGTGGTTCCCGCTCGGCAGTGGCGGTGCTTTGTCTCCGGGGATTATTCTGACGGCGGTGATTACAGGTCTGGTGAATATCAGCAATACCTACGGTGCGATTCGGGGCACGGATGTTTTTTATCCGCAGCAGGGCGCGGGGAATACGCGTTATCGTCGTAGCTTTGTGGCGACCGGATTTATGACGCTGATAACCGTACCGCTGGCGGTAATTCCATTTTCACCGTTTGTTTCATCCATTGGTTTATTAACCCAGACTGGCGATTACACGCGGCGTTCGTTTATTTATGGCAGCGTTATTTGCCTGCTGGTGGCGCTGGTTCCTGCACTCACGCGACTGTTTTGCAGTATCCCTTTACCCGTGAGTAGTGCGGTCATGCTGGTTTCTTATCTGCCTTTACTCTTTTCCGCGCTGGTGTTTAGCCAGCAAATAACGTTTACCGCTCGCAACATTTATCGACTCGCATTGCCGTTATTTGTCGGCATATTTTTAATGGCATTACCGCCTGTGTATCTGCAAGACCTTCCATTAACGCTTCGTCCTCTGCTCAGTAACGGCTTATTGGTCGGGATTTTACTGGCTGTTCTTATGGATAACCTTATTCCGTGGGAACGCATCGAATAATTTGTTGAAAAAGGATTGATAATGAAGATTGTCATTGCGCCAGACTCTTTTAAAGAGAGCTTAAGTGCAGAAAAATGTTGTCAGGCAATTAAAGCCGGGTTTTCGACCCTCTTTCCCGATGTGAACTATATCTGTTTGCCGATAGCGGATGGCGGCGAAGGGACGGTGGATGCGATGGTCGCCGCGACGGGCGGCAACATCGTGACGCTTGAAGTCTGCGGGCCGATGGGCGAAAAAGTGAATGCTTTTTATGGCCTTACCGGCGACGGGAAAACGGCGGTGATTGAGATGGCGGCAGCAAGTGGCCTGATGCTGGTCGCGCCTGAAAAGCGTAATCCGTTGCTGGCCTCCAGTTTTGGTACGGGGGAGTTAATTCGTCATGCGCTGGATAACGGCATTCGCCATATTATTCTCGGCATTGGCGGCAGTGCGACGGTCGACGGCGGTATGGGCATGGCGCAGGCGCTCGGTGTGCGTTTCCTTGATGCCGACGGTCAGGCGCTGGCGGCAAACGGTGGTAATTTAGCGCGCGTGGCAAGCATTGAGATGGATGAATGCGATCCGCGTCTGGCGAATTGCCATATTGAAGTAGCATGTGACGTTGATAACCCGCTGGTAGGGGCACGCGGCGCGGCGGCGGTGTTTGGCCCGCAAAAAGGGGCAACGCCGGAAATGGTCGAAGAGCTGGAACAGGGGCTGCAAAATTACGCCCGTGTTTTACAACAGCAAACTGAAATTAATGTCTGTCAGATGGCGGGCGGCGGCGCTGCGGGCGGTATGGGTATTGCGGCGGCGGTATTTCTCAATGCGGATATTAAACCGGGTATTGAGATTGTACTGCGTGCGGTCAACCTGGAGCAGGCGGTGCAGGGGGCAGCACTGGTGATCACCGGGGAAGGGCGCATTGACTCGCAAACGGCAGGCGGTAAAGCGCCGCTGGGCGTTGCGTCGGTGGCGAAGCAGTTTAATGTACCGGTGATTGGGATTGCTGGCGTATTGGGTGATGGCGTGGAAGTGGTGCACCAGTACGGCATTGACGCGGTATTCAGCATTTTGCCTCGTCTGGCACCTTTAGCCGAAGTGCTCGCCAGCGGTGAAACCAATCTCTTCAACAGCGCGCGAAATATTGCCTGCGCCATTAAAATAGGTCAGGGAATTAAAAACTGACCCTTACCTTTAAAGCGGATGCGATTTATTTCGTATAAGAGCGCAGTGCTCATGCCGGATGCTGCATGAGCACTATATCCTTCCTGAAAATCGCGCAAATTCTATATATTGCAGAGATCATGTAGGCCTGATAAGCGAAGCGCATCAGGCAATGTTACAAAAAAAGCCACGGTATAAACCGTGGCAAAATCCAACATAGCTAAAAATAATCAGGCGAGTGGTATGACTTAAATCTCTACGTCGCGGTTGCAATCTTTCGAGTAAATATAGCTGAACGCTTCACCACGCCCTACGCCATAACCAGCCTGTAAAGAATAAGCGCCCATAAAGATGTAATCGCCTTTTTTCACCGGGATCCAGTTATTGTCGAGGTTATAAACCCCCTGACCGGAAAGAATATAGGCACCGTGTTCCTGAACGTGTGTTTCGATATAACCATGGCTGGCACCTGGTGCAAAAGAGAGGATATGCATGTTCATATCAAAACCTAACTCTTTGGGCAGAAAATCCAGCAGGATCACATCATCCATGCCTTCATAATGAATGCGTTCCAGTTCGCTGGCATTGCCAGAAACCAGCCACGGTGCATGGCCTTCTACCGGAACATAGCGGCGCTTATATAAAAAGATTTGGCTGTCTTTGGCCTGGGCGTTAACAAACGTCATTAAGGAGCCTGGCGGGCAATAAAGATAGCCACCTTCGCTTAAGGCAAATGTTTTGCCTTCGGCTTTGGCAGTGATATTTCCAGAGATCACATACAGGAACGTTTCAATGCCTTCGCCACCGAAGCCCTGTTGGTTGCCACCGTTTTGATGCAGTGTGACCAGATAATCAACAAAAGAGGCACCCAGCTTTGGCGTAGAGAGGATTGTCGCGTCACAATTTTCAAAGCCCGGAATAATATTTTTTACCAGACCGTCTGGTGTTAACAGTGCGAAATTACCGTGTTTCACAATCGCACGGTTAGCCAGTAAATCATCGCGGTAACCGGTGACGTTATTTAAATATCCCATTTATGACTCCTTATTTCTGCCAGGCAAGTTGATAAAGCATGAGTGCCAACGTTTTGACCCCTTCGGCAAGGTCGGTAATATTGGTGCGTTCCGCCGGGTTATGGCTGATCCCGTTGATGCTGGGAATGAAAATCATGCAGGTCGGCACGTGAGGCGCGAAAATCTGCGCGTCGTGCCCGGCACCACTGTGCATCACCCGGTAATTCAGTTTTTCACTTTCACACAATTCTGTCAGGGTGGCGACCAGGTCCTTATTCATCGGCACGGGTTCTTCGTCCATCCATAAATTGATATCAATACCAATGTCCATTTCATCGCAAATCGCCCGCATGTCGTTTTCTAACTGCTGAGTGAAATCGCGCAGCACGGCGGCGTCGGTATGACGACAATCAATGGTGAATGTGGTTTTACCCGGCACCACATTCACCGTATTCGGGCGCGGCTCCACCTTACCAAAGGTCAGCACCAGCGGGTCGCCCATCTTTTTCGCTTTTTCGATCGACTGATGGCAAATGCGACTGAAAGCGTAAACCGTATCACGACGATAACCCATCGGCGTGGTGCCTGCATGGTTTGATTCGCCGTTCAGCGTCACCGTATAGCGACGTTGCCCGACAATTGCATTCACCACGCCAATTGATTGCCCATTACTTTCCAGCACACAGCCCTGTTCGATATGCAGTTCGACAAAGGCTTTAATATCCTGACGCGGAGTTAGCGGGGCGTCCGGCAGAGTAAATCCGCAAGCCTTCATCGCATCGACAAAACTATTTCCTTTGGCATCACAGATATTCCGCACGTCGTCAGGATTCGCCAGCCCAAAGATATTTTTACTGCCCCAGAAAACATACGGGAAGCGGCTGCCTTCTTCTTCCGCCATCGCCACCACTTCAACCGTACGCAGCGGTGCGCCGTATTGAGTTTTCAGCCAGTCAATTGCCAGCCACGCCGCCAGCGCGCCGAATTGCCCGTCGAGGTTACCGCCGTTAACCACGGTATCGATATGCGAACCGCTCAGAATCACTTCCTGTGGATATTCGGTGCCACTCAGGCGACCGTATAAATTCCCCACTTCATCGAAACGTGTTTCCAGCCCACTTGCGGCCATTCTTTTTTTAAATTGCTGCTGGGTTTCCAGCCATTCCGGCGAATAAAGTAAACGGGTCATCCCACCCGCTGGGTCAGCGCCAAAAGAGGAAAGCCAGGGCAGCGCTTCTTCTATGGCTTGACGAAAATGTGTAATCATAAGAAAGTCCTGTCTCAATAATTATTGCGCAAAGGGATTTTTCGTTTCGTATGACGTGTTATAAAGCGCGTCGGAAATTAAATACTGGTAAATATCATCAACAATTTCGATGCCTTCGACGGCGGCTTGGCGTTGTTTAATATCCTGATCCTGTCCGGGATAATAAACCTGATTAAAACCGGGCGCGGGGGTAATGGCATTTAATTCGCGCATGGTCTGGCTAAGATGTTGACGGAATAATTCGCTGGAGGAGAAAAAGTTCGGGTTAATAACTACATGTAATTGCCCCAAATTACGCCCGGCGTGTAAATCGTCATACATCGAACTAACCTGTCGCCCGAACGGTAAGCCGAGTAAGACGCCTGAGAGGACGTCAATCATCATCATCAGGCCATACCCTTTCGGCCCGGCTGCGGGGAGCAGAGCATGTACCGCGAACGGATCGGTTGTTGGTGCACCGTTTTTATCGACCGCCCAGGTATCCGGGATAGACATATTACGCGAGCGGGCGTCGAGCACTTTTCCCCATGCCTGTACGGTAGTCGCCATATCAAAGGTAAGGATCTCGTCGCCTTCTCCCGGCGCGGCAAAGGCCAGTGGGTTAGTACCGTAGTAAATTTCCGCGCCGCCAAACGGCACCACCATTGGATCGGACTGACACATCGAAATGCCAATTAATCCGGCGCGGGCTGCCTGCTGCACAAAATAAGAGATTGCGCCGCTGTGACCCATCCGGCTGATACCGACCACCGCAACGCCATTTTGCTGGGCGGTTTTGATGGCATGTTCCATACCCATTTTCGCCGCGACCTGTCCGGCGGCATTGTCGGCATGTAAAATTGCCGAGCACGGCCCGGTTTCCTCAAGACGAAACTCCGGTTCGCGGTTGGTGCCGCCTTTTGAAATGCGTTCCGCGTAGTATTCCACGCGCACCGCGCCATGAGAGTGGATCCCTCTGGCATCGGCGTAAACCAATACTTCAGCCACGGTTGCAGCGTGCTCACGTTTTAACCCAGCCTGGCAGAGTTTATTCTCAATTAGCTGGTGGAGTGTTTCCCGACTGATTTTCATCTGTCTTCCTTTTTAACGACGGTGTGAAGCATGACTGCAATTAACATACAGGGAAAATATCTGGATTATGTGATCCAGACAGGCAAAAAAATATAGTTAGAATTTATTTGATAATCCGCTCGCTTTTAACCTGGTTTTTAAAACAACCACGCTTATTAAAAAATAACACGTAATAGCATGGCGGTTATTTGAATTCTTTTGTTAATAATCCCTGTGTGATATTCATCACCTTATTTACCCGTTGTCATCGATACCGTAATCGCCACATTAACACTGCTCGTGCAATTGCCATGGGTGCAATTTTTAAGGAGTTGTTATGATCCACGCCTTTATTAAAAAAGGGTGTTTTCAGGATTCGGTCAGTTTAATGATTATTTCACGAAAACTCAGCGAATCAGAAAATGTTGATGATGTTTCCGTAATGATGGGTACGCCCGCCAATAAAGCGTTATTAGATACCACAGGTTTCTGGCATGACGATTTTAATAACGCCACGCCGAACGATATTTGCGTGGCAATTCGTAGCGAAGCGGCGGATGCGGGGATCGCGCAGGCGATTATGCAGCAGCTTGAAGAGGCGCTAAAACAACTGGCGCAGGGGGCAGGCAGCAGCCAGTCCTTGACGCAGGTGCGTCGCTGGGACAGTGCCTGTCAGAAATTACCCGATGCCAATCTGGCGCTGATTTCAGTGGCTGGCGAGTATGCGGCGGAGCTGGCGAATCAGGCGCTGGATCGCAACCTCAACGTGATGATGTTCTCCGATAACGTCACGCTGGAAGATGAAATCCAACTTAAAACCCGCGCGCGAGAAAAAGGCTTGCTGGTGATGGGGCCGGACTGCGGTACGTCGATGATTGCCGCCACGCCGCTGGCTTTTGCTAACGTGATGCCGGAAGGCAATATTGGCGTCATTGGCGCTTCCGGTACCGGGATTCAGGAGCTGTGCTCGCAGATTGCGCTGGCAGGGGAGGGAATTACTCACGCGATTGGCCTTGGCGGCCGCGACCTCAGCCGTGAAGTGGGCGGCATCAGTGCGCTGACGGCGCTGGAAATGCTCAGTGCAGACGAGAAAAGCGAAGTGCTGGCATTTGTTTCAAAACCACCTGCCGAAGCGGTGCGTCTGAAAATTGTTAATGCCATGAAAGCAACCGGCAAACCGACGGTGGCGCTGTTTTTAGGTTATACCCCGGCGGTGGCCCGCGACGAGAATGTCTGGTTTGCCTCCTCGCTGGATGAGGCCGCACGCCTGGCTTGCCTGCTTTCACGCGTCACGGCGCGACGTAACGCAATAGCACCTGTCAGCAGCGGATTTATTTGCGGTTTGTATACCGGCGGTACGCTGGCTGCCGAAGCGGCGGGATTACTTGCCGGACACCTTGGCGTGGAAGCCGATGATGCCCATCATCACGGCATGATGCTCGACGCCGATGGTCACCAGATTATTGACCTTGGCGATGATTTCTACACCGTCGGGCGTCCCCATCCGATGATCGACCCAACCTTACGCAACCAGTTAATTGCCGATCTCGGCGCTAAACTGTCAGTGCGCGTATTGCTACTTGATGTCGTGATTGGCTTCGGCGCGACCGCCGATCCTGCCGCCTCGCTGGTGAGCGCCTGGCAAAAAGCCTGTGCCGCGCGTTCAGACAGCCAACCGCTGTACGCCATTGCCACGGTGACAGGTACCGAACGTGACCCGCAATGCCGCTCGCAGCAAATCGCCACGCTGGAAGATGCGGGGATTGCGGTCGTGAGTTCGCTACCGGAAGCCACCTTGCTGGCGGCAGCGTTAATTCATCCGCTCTCGCCTGCCGCACAGCAACACACACCGTCATTACTGGAAAACGTCGCCGTGATTAACATCGGATTACGCAGTTTTGCGCTGGAGCTACAAAGCGCCAGCAAACCGGTTGTGCATTACCAATGGTCGCCAGTCGCCGGCGGCAATAAAAAACTGGCTCGTTTATTAGAACGTTTGCAATAAGGGGTTCCCATGTTTACATCAGTGGCGCAAGCCAATGCTGCGGTTATCGAACAAATTCGTCGCGCTCGTCCACACTGGCTGGATGTGCAACCGGCTTCTTCACTTATCAGCGAACTAAACCAGGGCAAAACACTGCTTCACGCCGGGCCGCCAATGCGCTGGCAGGAGATGACCGGACCCATGAAAGGGGCGTGCGTGGGCGCATGTCTGTTCGAAGGTTGGGCGAAAGATGAAGCGCAGGCGCTGGCAATACTGGAGCAGGGGGAAGTGAACTTCATTCCTTGTCACCATGTGAATGCCGTCGGGCCAATGGGCGGTATTACTTCTGCCAGTATGCCGATGCTGGTGGTCGAGAACGTGACCGACGGCAACCGGGCGTACTGCAACCTCAACGAAGGTATCGGCAAAGTGATGCGTTTTGGCGCTTACGGCGAAGATGTCCTGACTCGCCATCGCTGGATGCGCGATGTGTTAATGCCAGTATTAAGCGCGGCGCTGGGGCGCATGGAGCGCGGTATCGATCTTACCGCGATGATGGCGCAGGGCATTACGATGGGCGATGAGTTCCATCAACGCAATATTGCTTCCTCAGCACTGTTAATGCGTGCGCTGGCCCCACAAATTGCTCGCCTCGATCATGATAAACAGCACATCGCGGAAGTGATGGATTTCCTCAGCGTGACCGATCAGTTCTTCCTCAACCTCGCGATGGCTTACTGCAAGGCGGCGATGGATGCTGGCGCGATGATCCGCGCAGGCAGCATCGTCACGGCAATGACCCGCAACGGTAATATGTTCGGGATTCGGGTAAGCGGGCTGGGCGAACGCTGGTTTACTGCGCCTGTAAACACTCCGCAAGGTCTGTTTTTCACCGGCTTCTCGCAGGAGCAGGCGAACCCGGATATGGGCGATAGCGCGATTACCGAAACCTTTGGTATCGGAGGTGCGGCAATGATCGCAGCGCCTGGCGTAACGCGCTTTGTCGGTGCGGGTGGCATGGAAGCGGCCAGGGCGGTATCTGAAGAGATGGCGGAAATTTACCTTGAACGCAATATGCAGTTGCAGATCCCAAGCTGGGATTTTCAGGGCGCGTGCCTGGGGCTGGACATTCGTCGCGTGGTAGAAACCGGCATTACGCCACTCATCAATACCGGTATTGCCCATAAAGAGGCGGGGATCGGGCAGATTGGCGCAGGCACCGTGCGGGCACCGCTGGCGTGTTTTGAACAGGCGCTGGAAGCACTGGCTGAAAGCATGGGGATTGGTTGAGGAACGCGCAATGACGATCATCCATCCTCTGCTTGCCAGTAGTAGCGCACCGAATTATCGCCAGTCCTGGCGGTTAGCGGGAGTGTGGCGGCGGGCGATTAACCTGATGACGGAAAGCGGCGAACTGTTAACGCTGCATCGTCAGGGTAGTGGTTTCGGCCCCGGAGGATGGGTGCTTCGCCGTGCGCAATTCGATGCGTTATGCGGTGGATTATGCGGCAATGAACGACCACAGGTTGTGGCTCAAGGGATTCGCCTCGGGCGTTTCACGGTTACACAGCCACAGCGTTATTGTTTGCTGCGTATTACGCCGCCTTCGCATCCTCAACCGCTTGCAGCTGCATGGATGCAACGCGCGGAGGAAACCGGACTTTTCGGGCCACTGGCGATGGCGGCAAGCGATCCGCTGCCCGCTGAATTACGCCAGTTTCGTCACTGTTTTCAGGCCGCGCTCAATGGCGTTAAGACCGACTGGCGGCACTGGCTGGGTAAAGGCCCCGGATTAACGCCAAGTCATGATGACACGTTGAGCGGAATGCTGCTGGCGGCCTGGTATTATGGTGCTTTACATGCGCGCGCCGGTCGCCCGTTTTTTGCCTGTTCCGACAATCTTCAACTCGTTACCACAGCGGTGAGCGTCAGTTATTTACGTTATGCCGCGCAAGGATATTTCGCCTCGCCACTCCTGCACTTTGCTCATGCTCTGAGTTGCCCGAAACGTACCGCTGTTGCGATTGATTCGCTGCTGGCGCTGGGGCATACGTCAGGGGCAGATACGCTGCTGGGGTTCTGGCTTGGCCAACAATTATTACAAGGAAAACCATGAAAACACTGGTTGTAGCTCTTGGGGGCAATGCCTTGCTTCAGCGCGGTGAGGCGCTGACGGCAGAAAATCAATATCGCAATATCGCCAGTGCTGTACCCGCGCTGGCACGGCTGGCCCGTTCTTATCGGCTGGCGATTGTTCACGGCAACGGGCCGCAGGTGGGGCTGCTGGCATTGCAGAATCTGGCGTGGAAAGAGGTAGAACCGTATCCGCTGGATGTGCTGGTGGCGGAAAGTCAGGGGATGATTGGCTATATGCTGGCGCAAAGTTTGAGCGCACAGCCGCAGATGCCGCCTGTCACGACGGTGCTGACGCGCATTGAGGTTTCGCCTGATGATCCGGCGTTTTTGCAGCCAGAGAAATTTATTGGTCCGGTTTATCAGCCAGAAGAACAAGAGGCACTGGAAGCGGCTTACGGCTGGCAGATGAAACGTGATGGTAAATATTTACGCCGGGTGGTGGCGTCTCCGCAACCGCGTAAAATTCTCGACAGCGAAGCCATCGAGTTGTTGCTCAAAGAGGGGCATGTGGTGATTTGCAGTGGCGGCGGCGGTGTGCCTGTGACGGAAGACGGGGCAGGGAGTGAAGCGGTGATTGATAAAGATCTCGCTGCTGCGTTGCTCGCCGAGCAGATTAATGCCGATGGACTGGTGATCCTCACCGATGCTGATGCGGTATATGAAAACTGGGGAACGCCGCAGCAACGTGCCATTCGCCATGCCACACCGGATGAGTTAGCGCCATTTGCCAAAGCCGATGGTTCGATGGGGCCGAAGGTAACGGCGGTGAGTGGTTATGTCAGAAGCCGTGGTAAACCCGCGTGGATTGGGGCGTTATCGCGAATTGAAGAGACGCTGGCGGGCGAAGCGGGGACCTGTATTTCGCTGTAGTGATGAGAGCATCCGGCAATCGGCGTACCATGCCTGATGCGACGCTTGACGCGTCTTATCAGGCCTACAATGGGTACCGGATCGGTGTAGGCCGGATAAGGCGTTCACGCCGCATCCGGCAATCAAATGAGCACCAGGTTAACTGAACTTACTCTGCGCCCACATCACGCCGCTGGCATATTCCGGCGGCAGCAGCGGGATCAAGGCTTCCAGCGTCGCGGACAGACGCGATGTGTCGCTGTCGGTCAAATTCAGATGCCCCACTTTACGGCCCGGACGGACTTCTTTGTCGTACCAGTGCAGATGCACCAGCGGCAGTTTCAGCCAGTCATAATTCACATCGCTACCAATCAGATTGATCATCACCGACGGATTATTCACCACTGGTTGCGGTAACGGCAGATCGGTAATCGCCCGCAGATGTAGCTCAAACTGGCTGATGCTGGCACCGTTTTGTGTCCAGTGACCGCTGTTATGCACACGCGGTGCCAGTTCGTTGATCAGCAGACCTTGCGGGGTGACAAAACACTCCATCGCCATCACGCCCACATAGCCCAGCTCCTGCATAATCGCCGACAGCATCTCTTCGGCTTGCGCTTGCTGCTGCGCATTGGCCTGCGGAAAAGCGACGCTGGTGCGCAAAATACCGTCCTGATGCAGGTTATGCGTCAGCGGATAAAACACGGTGCTGCCATCAAAACCGCGCGCGCCAACCAGCGACACTTCACCAGAGAAGTTTATGCCCTGCTCGACTATACATTCGCCGTAGCATTCAGCCGGTAACTGTTCGGTTTCATCGGCGCGTAAACGCCATTGACCGCGTCCGTCATAGCCACCAGTGCGACGCTTAACAATCGCCAGCTCACCTAAACGATCAAACACCGCAGGCCACTCGCTGCGATCGGCAAGTAACTGCCACGGTGCGGTCGGCAGGTGGAGCTTATCGAAAAGCTGCTTCTGAGTCAGACGGTCAGCAATAATCGGGAACACATCGCGGTTCACAAAGGCCGGATGGCGCGCCAGCTCGCGGGTTAATGCGGTTTCCGGCCAGCGTTCGATCTCAGCGGTAATCACGCTTTGTTGAAAAGGCACCGCCGCCGGTTCAGCGTCCAGCCCGACCGGCCAGACAGCAATGCCTAACGGTTCGCCTGCCTGACGCAGCATACGGCCTAACTGCCCGTTACCGAGGACGCAAACCTGTTTCATGCCGCACCTCGCGGGTCCGGGTTTTCCAGCACTTCGTCGGTCTGGGCTTTGCGCCAGTCATTCAGACGCTGGTGCAGCTCTTTATCATGAGTCGCAAGAATTTGTGCTGCCAGTAACGCCGCGTTTGCCGCGCCAGCTTTACCAATCGCCAGCGTACCCACCGGAATGCCGCGCGGCATTTGTACGATGGAGTAGAGGCTATCGACACCGCTCAGTGCGGCGCTCTGTACTGGCACGCCCAGCACTGGCACCAGCGTTTTGGCGGCAATCATGCCTGGCAGGTGCGCTGCGCCGCCTGCGCCCGCAATAATCACCTGATAACCGTTCTCTTCGGCACTTTCGGCGAAGCTGAATAGTTTATCGGGGGTGCGGTGAGCAGAAACCACTTCAACGTGGTGCGGGACATTCAGGATTTCGAAGATTTCGGCGGCGAACTGCATGGTAGCCCAGTCGCTTTTGGACCCCATCACGATGGCGACACGCGCCGGATTATTGCGGGAAGACATGCGTCTTAAAACTCCTGTGGTGCACAACTCTCGGCTTTAGAGGGCACAGAGAATAGCACGGAAAGAGAGCAAGGAAAACGGTTGCGTGGCTGTGAAATCAGCAAAGTTGCGGGTTTTTTAAAACGGAAAATGAATTAACTCAACGTCATCCGCCGTGACTTTCACCATTGAACCTTCCGTATGCCAGGCACCCAGTACCACGCGAAAAGCAGGTTGCTGATTGGCGATAAGTTCATGTACCGCCGGGCGATGGGTATGCCCGTGGATCAGCCATTGCACCTGATGTTTTTCCATCGCACTGACCACCGCGTTTTGGTTAACGTCCATGATCGCCAGCGATTTACTGCTGTTGGCTTCTTTACTGTTCGCGCGCATTCGCGCGGCAATGCGTTTGCGCACAAACAACGGCAGGGCGAGGAATAGCGTCTGCAGCCAGGGTTTGTGGACCTTGGCGCGAAAAGCCTGATAACCCGCGTCATCGGTGCACAGCGTGTCGCCATGCATAATCAGCACCCGACGACCATAAAGTTCGAGCACTTTTTCTTCCGGCAATAACGTCATGCCACTTTCACGGGCAAAGCGTTTGCCGAGCAGAAAATCACGGTTGCCATGAATGAAATAACAGGGAACGCCGGAATCGGACACCGCTTTGATCGCTGCCGCCATCTGGCGATGGAGTGGGTTGGGATCGTCGTCGCCAATCCACGCTTCAAACAGATCGCCAAGAATATACAGCGCGTCGGCCTTGCGAGCTTCCCTCGCTAAAAAACGCAGAAAACCGGCGGTGATCGCCGGTTCTTCCACGCAGAGATGAAGATCTGCAATAAAGAGTGTCGCCACGATTACTCGCTAACGGTCACGCTTTCAATGATAACGTCTTCTTTTGGCACGTCCTGGTGCATACCGCTACGACCGGTTGCAACACCTTTGATTTTGTCTACCACGTCCATGCCTTCAACCACTTCAGCAAACACGCAGTAGCCCCAACCTTGCAGGCTTTCGCCAGAGAAGTTCAGGAAGTCGTTATCAACCACGTTGATGAAGAACTGTGCAGTTGCAGAGTGCGGAGCCTGAGTACGGGCCATTGCCAGCGTACCACGGGTATTTTTCAGGCCGTTGTTGGCTTCGTTTTTGATCGGTTCTTTGGTGGCTTTTTGTTTCATGCCCGGTTCAAAACCGCCGCCCTGAATCATAAAGCCGTTGATAACACGGTGGAAAATGGTGTTGTTGTAAAAACCTTCGCGGCAGTAGTCCAGGAAGTTTTTAACTGTTTCAGGTGCTTTATCGTCAAAAGTTTTGATGACAATATCGCCGTGATTGGTGTGGAAAGTAACCATTTTTGCATCCTGTTCCGTTTGATTGGTGCTTCAACCCAGTTCGGGTCATATATAGGGTGGTGTTATAGCATAACCGCACGATCGGATCATCACGCAATGTATGCTGATTCGCGCGGGAAATATGGGTATTATACGCAACTCAATTACCCACACATGTCTAAACGGAATCTTCGATGCTAAAAATCTTCAATACTCTGACACGCCAAAAAGAGGAATTTAAGCCTATTCACGCCGGGGAAGTCGGCATGTACGTGTGTGGAATCACCGTTTACGATCTCTGTCATATCGGTCACGGGCGTACCTTTGTTGCTTTTGACGTGGTTGCGCGCTATCTGCGTTTCCTCGGCTATAAGCTGAAGTATGTGCGCAACATTACCGATATCGACGACAAAATCATCAAACGCGCCAATGAAAATGGCGAAAGCTTTGTGGCGCTGGTGGATCGCATGATCGCCGAAATGCACAAAGATTTTGATGCGTTGAACATTCTGCGCCCGGATATGGAGCCGCGCGCGACGCACCATATCGCAGAAATTATTGAACTCACTGAACAACTGATCGCCAAAGGTCACGCTTATGTGGCGGACAACGGCGACGTGATGTTCGACGTCCCGACCGATCCGACTTATGGCGTGCTGTCGCGTCAGGATCTCGACCAGCTGCAGGCAGGCGCGCGCGTTGACGTGGTCGACGACAAACGCAACCCGATGGACTTCGTTCTGTGGAAGATGTCGAAAGAGGGCGAACCGAGCTGGCCGTCTCCGTGGGGCGCGGGCCGTCCTGGCTGGCACATTGAATGTTCGGCAATGAACTGCAAGCAGCTGGGTAACCACTTTGATATCCACGGCGGTGGTTCAGACCTGATGTTCCCGCACCACGAGAACGAAATCGCGCAGTCCACCTGTGCCCATGATGGTCAGTATGTTAACTACTGGATGCACTCGGGGATGGTGATGGTTGACCGCGAGAAGATGTCCAAATCGCTGGGTAACTTCTTTACCGTGCGCGATGTGCTGAAATACTACGACGCGGAAACCGTGCGTTACTTCCTGATGTCGGGCCACTATCGCAGCCAGCTGAACTATAGCGAAGAGAACCTGAAGCAGGCGCGTGCGGCGCTGGAGCGTCTCTACACTGCGCTGCGCGGCACAGATAAAACCGTTGCGCCTGCCGGTGGCGAAGCGTTTGAAGCGCGCTTTATTGAAGCGATGGACGACGATTTCAACACCCCGGAAGCCTATTCCGTGCTGTTTGATATGGCGCGTGAAGTGAACCGTCTGAAAGCAGAAGATATGGCAGCGGCGAATGCAATGGCATCTCACCTGCGTAAACTTTCCGCTGTATTGGGCCTGCTGGAGCAAGAACCGGAAGCGTTCCTGCAAAGCGGCGCGCAGGCAGATGACAGCGAAGTGGCTGAGATTGAAGCGTTAATTCAACAGCGTCTGGATGCCCGTAAAGCGAAAGACTGGGCGGCGGCAGATGCGGCGCGTGACCGTCTTAACGAGATGGGGATCGTGCTGGAAGATGGCCCGCAAGGGACCACCTGGCGTCGTAAGTAATTGCGCTATTGCCGGATGCGAGTTTTCGCATCCGGTTATCGTCTGCGCCACCACAACATTCCCATCAGTAGCATCCCCGGCAACCACACCCACATCAATTCAGAAATAATCACCTGATGCCCGTACGCTGTGGTGTAACGAGACAATGCAAACGGCGCGACTTTAATCACCTGCCAGGGAGCGAAAAAGCGTTCATCTGACCACGGCCACAGCCAGCCAACACCCTTACCGCCAGTGGTTACCGAATCCAGCAAGCTGTGCGATAGCAACGAGACGGTTAAAAACAGCCAGCAGCGAATCAGCCCAGCCCTGAACCATCGGCGTCCAATCAGCACACATAACAGCGGGACAACAAACGCAAACACCAGCGAATGGGTAAACCCGCGATGACCAAAAACATTGCCGTAAGCAAGGCCAAATTTAAACGACAATACGTCTGCGTCGGGCAGCATCGCCAGGATGATTCCGGCAAATAACAGACGCGGAGGGATGACTTTCGAACCCAACCCTAAACCAATGCATAGGGGAACGGCGGCGTGCGTAATAACGGTTGGCATGATGGTCGCTTCGGCAAAATGTCGATGCTATCAGCATGGATGAACGGGGCGTAGAGGGCAAAAGTCTGAAAAGAGAACCGGCCTGTTGATACAGGCCGGGAAAGGGATCAGGCAACAACCTGTACGCTGTGACCTGCAAAACTCACTGTCTGCCCGGCGACGATTTTGCAGCGTTTGCGCGTTTCAACCGCACCGTCGACTTTCACCTGGCCTTCGGCAATCGCGATTTTCGCCTGCGCGCCGCTTTCGCTCCAGCCTTCCAGTTTCAGCAAGTCGCACAGCTCAACGTGCGGATGTTTACCTAAAGAAAATGTCGCCATGTTACTCACCCTGTGGATCATGATATTCAACGCACGCCTGTAGCGTGTTTTCAATCAGCGTGGCAACCGTCATCGGGCCAACGCCGCCCGGAACAGGCGTAATGTATGAGGCGCGTTTAGCCGCGTCTTCAAACACGACGTCGCCCACAACTTTGCCATTTTCCAGACGGTTGATGCCGACATCAATCACAATTGCGCCTTCTTTGATCCAGTCACCAGGAATAAAGCCCGGCTTGCCGACGGCAACGATCAGTAGATCGGCATTTTCTACGTGGTGACGCAGATTTTTAGTGAAACGGTGAGTCACGGTGGTGGTGCAACCTGCCAGCAACAGTTCCATGCTCATTGGGCGACCGACGATATTCGATGCGCCAATCACCACGGCGTTGAGGCCGAAGGTATCAATGTTGTAACGCTCAAGCAGCGTGACAATACCGCGCGGGGTGCAGGGACGCAGACGCGGCGCACGCTGGCACAGACGACCGACGTTATAAGGATGGAAACCGTCCACGTCTTTGTCCGGATGAATACGTTCCAGCACTTTGACGTTATCAATACCCGCCGGTAACGGCAGTTGAACCAGAATGCCATCGATGGTGTTATCGGCATTCAGCGTATCGATAAGCTCCAGCAGCTCCGCTTCGCTGGTGGTTTCCGGGAGGTCGTAAGAGCGGGAGACGAACCCGACTTCTTCACAAGCCTTGCGTTTGCTTGCGACATAAATTTGCGATGCAGGGTTACTACCCACCAGCACAACGGCCAGTCCTGGTGCCCGCAGTCCGGCTGCAATACGCGCCTGAACTTTTTGAGCAACTTCAGAGCGCACCTGCTGCGCAATCGTTTTACCGTCAATAATCTTTGCTGCCATCAGAGAGAGGATTCCATCTGTTACGTAGGTCGAAGGGGATGCGCCTATTTTGTCAGAAGCGGGGCGCGCTGTCAGGTTTCGTTTCAGATTTATCGCGTGAAGCGACCTCTTGCGAAGGTTAGGCGCACCGTCGCTGAGATTGAAAGCTTCATTTTTCGTCCATGATGGCGTTGTAAATCTGGAACTGACTTATTTCCTTGTCAAAGGATTAAGATAATTTAAGAAATACCTGACAATATAAAAAGAATTTTCAGCCTGGTAATTTACCGCTTCAGGTCTATATTTGTGTTGAATATATTTTGCGCGGAAGTATTCATCTAACGGGGCTCTCTATTTTTTAGAATAGAGTGCATATTTTCAATTAAGACATTCTTAGAGGATAAAAAGGAATTTACTACTATCAGTGTCTTAAATAAAGTAATCGGTTATATACGGATGTGGAGTCGATAAATGAGATTGAAGGAATATATATGAAATTAAGATTTATTTCGTCTGCGCTGGCTGCCGCACTATTCGCCGCTACGGGTAGTTATGCTGCCGTTGTAGATGGCGGTACAATTCACTTTGAAGGCGAACTGGTGAATGCTGCCTGTTCAGTGAATACTGACTCGGCAGACCAGGTTGTCACACTCGGTCAATATCGTACCGATATTTTCAATGCTGTTGGTAATACCTCTGCATTAATTCCATTCACTATACAGTTGAACGACTGCGATCCTGTTGTTGCCGCTAATGCTGCCGTTGCATTTTCTGGTCAGGCTGATGCAATCAATGATAATTTATTGGCCATTGCATCCAGTACCAACACTACAACAGCAACGGGTGTCGGTATTGAAATACTTGATAATACATCCGCAATTCTCAAACCTGATGGGAATAGCTTCTCAACCAACCAGAACTTGATCCCCGGGACCAACGTTCTTCATTTTTCTGCACGTTATAAAGGCACCGGTACAAGTGCATCAGCAGGGCAAGCAAATGCTGACGCGACTTTTATTATGAGATACGAATAATCAAAACCACGTTGTTTTGAATTATATACCACGTCTTATAACAAAGTAATGTACCGGTTGTCTGAAGCGGTATGGTGGCAATGTAAATCGAAATCATGTTCACTTTGTATCATGCCGCTTTATTAAATGAAAAGGGAATGATGTGTTGTAAGAAACCAAAGCAATCATTTCTTTATATTTCTTATTTTTGCCGTCAGGAATACACAAGGCGTATTAACTATGATGACTAAAATAAAGTTATTGATGCTCATTATATTTTATTTAATCATTTCGGCCAGCGCCCATGCTGCCGGAGGGATCGCATTAGGTGCCACGCGTATTATTTATCCCGCTGATGCTAAACAGACTGCGGTATGGATTAGAAATAGCCATACCAATGAGCGTTTTCTGGTCAATTCGTGGATTGAAAACAGCAGCGGTGTAAAAGAAAAGTCATTCATCATTACACCGCCACTGTTTGTTAGTGAACCCAAAAGCGAAAATACATTGCGTATTATTTACACCGGTCCACCGCTGGCAGCAGATCGTGAGTCTCTGTTCTGGATGAATGTTAAGACGATCCCTTCGGTAGATAAAAATGCATTGAACGGCAGGAATGTTTTGCAACTGGCGATTTTATCGCGCATGAAGTTATTTCTCCGTCCAATTCAACTACAAGAATTACCCGCAGAAGCGCCGGATACACTCAAGTTTTCGCGATCCGGTAACTATATCAATGTTCATAATCCATCACCTTTTTATGTCACCCTGGTTAACTTACAAGTGGGCAGCCAAAAGTTGGGGAATGCTATGGCTGCACCCAGAGTTAATTCACAAATTCCCTTACCCTCAGGAGTGCAGGGAAAACTGAAATTTCAGACCGTTAATGATTATGGTTCAGTAACCCCGGTCAGAGAAGTGAACTTAAACTAACCGAATCATCTGACAATATCAGAGCTAATTATGAAAATACCCACTACTACGGATATTCCGCAGAGGTATACCTGGTGTCTGGCCGGAATTTGTTATTCATCTCTTGCCATTTTACCCTCCTTTTTAAGCTATGCGGAAAGTTATTTCAACCCGGCATTTTTATTAGAGAATGGCACATCCGTTGCTGATTTATCGCGCTTTGAGAGAGGTAATCATCAACCTGCGGGCGTGTATCGGGTGGATCTCTGGCGTAATGATGAGTTCATTGGTTCACAGGATATCGTATTTGAATCGACAACAGAAAATACAGGTGATAAATCAGGTGGGTTAATGCCCTGTTTTAACCAGGTACTCCTTGAACGAATTGGCCTTAATAGCAGTGCATTTCCCGAGTTAGCCCAGCAGCAAAACAATAAATGCATCAATTTACTGAAAGCTGTACCTGATGCCACAATTAACTTTGATTTTGCAGCGATGCGCCTGAACATCACTATTCCTCAGATAGCGTTGTTGAGTAGTGCTCACGGTTACATTCCGCCTGAATAGTGGGATGAAGGTATTCCTGCTTTACTCCTGAATTATAATTTCACTGGTAACAGAGGTAATGGTAACGATAGCTATTTTTTTAGTGAGCTCAGCGGGATTAATATTGGCCCGTGGCGTTTACGCAACAATGGTTCCTGGAACTATTTTCGCGGAAATGGATATCATTCAGAACAGTGGAATAATATTGGCACCTGGGTACAGCGCGCCATTATTCCGCTGAAAAGTGAACTGGTAATGGGAGACGGCAATACAGGAAGTGATATTTTCGATGGTGTTGGATTTCGTGGTGTACGGCTTTATTCTTCCGATAATATGTATCCTGATAGCCAGCAAGGGTTTGCCCCAACGGTACGTGGGATTGCCCGTACGGCGGCCCAGCTAACGATTCGGCAAAATGGTTTTATTATCTATCAAAGCTATGTTTCCCCCGGTGCTTTTGAAATTACAGATTTGCACCCGACATCTTCAAATGGCGATCTGGATGTCACCATCGACGAGCGCGATGGCAATCAGCAGAATTACACAATTCCGTATTCAACAGTGCCGATTTTACAACGCGAAGGGCGTTTCAAATTTGACCTGACGGCGGGCGATTTTCGTAGCGGTAATAGTCAGCAATCATCACCTTTCTTTTTTCAGGGCACGGCACTCGGTGGTTTACCACAGGAATTTACTGCCTACGGCGGGACGCAATTATCTGCCAATTACACCGCCTTTTTATTAGGACTGGGGCGCAACCTCGGGAACTGGGGGGCAGTGTCGCTGGATGTGACCCATGCGCGCAGTCAGTTAGCCGACGATAGTCGTCATGAGGGGGATTCTATTCGCTTCCTCTATGCGAAATCGATGAACACCTTCGGCACCAATTTTCAGTTAATGGGTTACCGCTATTCGACACAAGGTTTTTATACCCTTGATGATGTTGCGTATCGTCGAATGGAGGGGTACGAATATGATTACGATTACGACGGTGAGCATCGCGATGAACCGATAATCGTGAATTACCACAATTTACGCTTTAGCCGTAAAGACCGTTTGCAGTTAAATATTTCACAATCACTTAATGACTTTGGCTCGCTTTATATTTCTGGTACCCATCAAAAATACTGGAATACTTCGGATTCAGATACGTGGTATCAGGTGGGGTATACCAGCAGCTGGGTTGGCATCAGTTATTCGCTCTCATTTTCGTGGAATGAATCTGTAGGGATCCCCGATAACGAACGTATTGTCGGACTTAATGTTTCAGTGCCTTTCAATGTTCTGACCAAACGTCGCTACACCCGGGAAAATGCGCTCGACCGCGCTTATGCCTCCTTTAACGCCAACCGTAACAGCAACGGGCAAAATAGCTGGCTGGCAGGTGTAGGTGGGACCTTACTGGAAGGCCACAACCTGAGTTATCACGTAAGCCAGGGTGATACCTCGAATAATGGGTATACGGGCAGCGCCACGGCAAACTGGCAGGCCGCTTACGGTACGCTGGGGGTCGGGTATAACTACGACCGCGATCAACATGACGTTAACTGGCAGCTGTCTGGCGGTGTGGTCGGGCATGAAAATGGCATAACGCTGAGCCAGCCTTTAGGGGATACCAATGTTTTGATTAAAGCGCCTGGCGCAGGCGGTGTACGCATTGAAAATCAAACTGGCATTTTAACCGACTGGCGCGGCTATGCGGTGATGCCGTATGCCACGGTTTATCGGTATAACCGTATCGCGCTTGATACCAATACGATGGGGAATTCCATCGATGTTGAAAAAAATATTAGCAGCGTTGTGCCGACGCAAGGCGCGTTGGTTCGTGCCAATTTTGATACCCGCATAGGCGTGCGGGCGCTCATTACCGTTACCCAGGGCGGAAAACCGGTGCCGTTTGGATCACTGGTACGGGAAAACAGTACCGGAATAACCAGTATGGTGGGTGATGACGGGCAAGTTTATTTAAGTGGTGCGCCATTGTCTGGTGAATTACTGGTTCAGTGGGGAGACGGCGCGAACTCACGCTGCATTGCGCACTATGTATTGCCGAAGCAAAGCTTACAGCAAGCCGTCACTGTTATTTCGGCAGTTTGCACACATTCTGGCTCATAAAGGAAATTATCAATGAAGATAATCTGCAGATTATTATTGGCGATGGCATGTTTGTGTCTGGCAAACATATCCTGGGCTACTGTTTGTGCAAATAGTACTGGCGTAGCAGAAGATGAACACTATGATCTCTCAAATGTCTTTAATAGCACCAATAACCAGCCAGGGCAGATTGTTGTTTTACCGGAAAAATCCGGCTGGGTAGGTGTGTCAGCAATTTGTCCACCCGGCACGCTGGTGAATTATACATACCGTAGTTATGTCACCAACTTTATTGTTCAGGAAACTATCGATAATTATAAATATATGCAATTAAATGATTATCTATTAGGTGCGATGAGTCTGGTTGATAGCGTGATGGATATTCAATTTCCCCCGCAAAATTATATTCGTATGGGAACAGATCCTAACGTTTCGCAAAACCTTCCGTTCGGGGTGATGGATTCTCGTTTGATATTTCGTTTAAAGGTTATTCGGCCCTTTATTAACATGGTGGAGATCCCCAGACAGGTGATGTTTACCGTGTATGTGACATCAACGCCTTACGATCCGTTGGTTACACCTGTTTATACCATTAGTTTTGGTGGCCGGGTTGAAGTACCGCAAAACTGCGAATTAAATGCCGGGCAGATTGTTGAATTTGATTTTGGTGATATCGGCGCATCGTTATTTAGTGCGGCAGGGCCGGGTAATCGACCTGCTGGTGTCATGCCGCAAACCAAGAGCATTGCGGTCAAATGTACGAATGTTGCTGCGCAGGCTTATTTAACAATGCGTCTGGAAGCCAGTGCCGTTTCTGGTCAGGCGATGGTGTCGGACAATCAGGATTTAGGTTTTATTGTCGCCGATCAGAACGATACGCCGATCACGCCTAACGATCTCAATAGCGTTATTCCTTTCCGTCTGGATGCAGCTGCGGCAGCCAATGTCACACTTCGCGCCTGGCCTATCAGTATTACCGGTCAAAAACCGACCGAAGGGCCGTTTAGCGCGCTGGGGTATTTACGCGTCGATTATCAATGAGGTACGGAGAATGAGAAGAGTATTCTTTAGCTGTTTCTGCGGGTTACTGTGGAGTTCCAGTGGATGGGCAGCTGACCCTTTAGGAACGATTAATATCAATTTGCACGGTAACGTTGTTGATTTCTCCTGTACCGTAAACACAGCGGATATTGATAAGACGGTAGATTTAGGCAGATGGCCTACGACACAACTACTGAACGCTGGCGATACCACGGCACTCGTCCCTTTTAGCCTGCGGCTGGAGGGATGTCCTCCGGGTTCAGTTGCGATTTTATTTACGGGAACGCCGGCATCTGATGCCAACCTGCTGGCTCTGGATGATCCCGCAATGGCACAAACCGTCGCCATCGAATTACGTAATAGCGATCGCTCCCGGCTTGCACTGGGGGAGGCGAGCCCGACTGAGGAAGTTGATGCAAATGGCAATGTCACACTAAACTTTTTTGCCAATTATCGAGCGTTAGCCAGCGGTGTTCGGCCAGGTGTGGCGAAAGCGGATGCGATATTTATGATCAATTATAATTAATATTATATTAATTCATATAATTTGGCGTAGTCGATGAGCTCTACAATTGAATGCAAACCTAGCTTGCCATAAATATTAGATTTATGCGCGCTAACTGTTTTATTGCTAAGTAATAACTTATCGGCAATTTCTTTATTAGATAATCCGCTGACCAGATAACGTAATATCGTCACTTCACGATTAGATAGCACAGTGATCGTTGAACTATTCGTACTACATTTATTGCTTTTTATATAGTTGAGCGTTTCGCTGGGAAAAAAAGTGTATCCGGAGAGGATCATCTGAACGGCATGAAAAATATCATTCTGATCATTGCATTTACTGACAAAACCGTTAGCACCAGCTTGTATCGCTCTGCCAGCATAAAAGCATTCTGATTTCGATGATAAAAATAATACTTTCACTGTGCTCTGGATTTGTTTGATCCTTTTCAGGAAGGTAAAACCGTCTGTTCCGGGCAAGTCTATATCCATAATGATTAAATCAACAGGACGGGTTCGGAGATAATCGATGGTTATGCGATAATCATCCGTTTTCAGGACAATCTGCAATTCACTGTTTTTTTGCAACAGAACTTCAATAGACATTCTGATGATAGGATGAGTATCCATAATGATCACCGACGTTGGTTTCATAGTTACCAGTCTCATAGGAGCGGACAATTTTCCGTTAGGGCGGGAAATTGTACTTTGATACATGAAAATACGGGTTTTCTTGATTCAGACGCGTAGCGGTGTGCGTTTGTTTGCCGCTATAGCGAAATAAATCAGAAAATCAGACGCGGTCGTTCACTTGTTCAGCAACCAGATCAAAAGCCATTGACTCAGCAAGGGTTGACCGTATAATTCACGCGATTACACCGCATTGCGGTATCAACGCGCCCTTAGCTCAGTTGGATAGAGCAACGACCTTCTAAGTCGTGGGCCGCAGGTTCGAATCCTGCAGGGCGCGCCATTTCTTCTTCATTTATGCCCGTCTTATCCGTTTCCGCTTTGCCCTTCACCACATCACTTTTTGTCGCTGTTTGGCGAGATAATTCAACGGTGTCAGGCCGTAAAACGCCTTAAAAACAGAGATAAAGTACGACG
Organism: Escherichia sp. WS1152; assembly: GCF_046487665.1. Lineage (NCBI taxonomy): Bacteria > Pseudomonadati > Pseudomonadota > Gammaproteobacteria > Enterobacterales > Enterobacteriaceae > Escherichia > Escherichia sp. WS1152. Next base: position 38,832 of record NZ_JBJQJA010000010.1, read on the forward strand.
TGCTGCTATAGCCACATAATTGCGCCACCTGAGTGATATTTTTGTTATCCATCAATAACATCTGTACGGCGTAACGCATACGACACTCTGTGACAATCTGGCTATAGCTGGTATTTTCGTTTTTTAATTTCTTTTTGAGCAGGCTGGGGCTTAAACATAGCGAACTGGCGACAATTCGCAGATTCCAGTAATGCTGAATATCGCTTTGAATAATGCGGCAGACGCTGTCGCGGACGCTGCTGCGTAAGATATACATCAGTAGGGCAATAAACCGCGATTGCTCAAGAAAGTTAGACAATACGGTAAAAAGCAATGCGCGCGTCAACTCCGCTTCGCAGGGTTTGCTGGGTTGCTGCTTGCTGTGGTTGGCGGCTAGCCGGAACACTTCCGGTGTACGGCTATGACAAGCGATAACCGGGGTAGCCAGCCGCGACCAGGGCTTTACACAGGTTAAGTTCTTATTTAAAAACAACAGATAATCGTTGATGATGTTACGGTTGATGTGGGTGATTAATACGTGATTTAACGTTGAGAGTTCAATGACGTTATTGTTGCACGCGAAGGCGGCCAGGTAGTTTTTCGGAAGGGTAAACGTAGCATGGTTATTGACGCTTACCTCTACCTCTTTTTCGGTCAGGATCACCACGCAAGGTTCACTGCTGCTCAATTGCATTTCGCACTCCTCAGATATCAGAAACTCCGCTCAAAGGATCTATGCTTCCTGCATGAGTGATCGGCCCGTTCGCCGATAACGATCTTCTTTCTTTAGCACGCTTTTTAGCAATTAATCTTGATGGAATTCTGACGAGAGCGAAAGAGGTAAGCCAGGTCGTACCCGACTTACCTGGAGGAGATTTAATACTCGAGAATGCCGTGCGCGACGGGCAAATAGCGCAGAGAGAAATAGAGAGTGTCTTTACCGCAAGAGGAACGTTTCGCTAACAGCGAGGCAATTTCTGCGTCCGGTTTCGGTTTCGCTGTAAAGGTTTTGCCTTTGCCGGCGACAAACAGTTCATAAACAATGCCGCTTGCTGGGGCGGATCTTTGGCAATCGGCGCTGGCCTGTAGATAACGTTCACGCTGTTCAGCGGTCAGTTTATCCACGCCGCTGCCATCCTGTACCCAGACATTAACGCCGGTTGCTTTAACGTGTTCCAGCAGTTGGCGATAGCCATCGGGCGACATGTTTCCGGCGAAAAAACTACTGATATAAACCGGTTTTGCTGAAACATCGCTAATCAGCCGCTGCGCGTTGTTTAACCATGTTAGCAAAGGCTGACGGGCGGCTTCGCTGCGCCAGTTCAGGTCGTCAATTTCCGCGCTGATGTACCAGCCATCCGGCGTTATGCCAGGCGCGGCGCTCCATAATCTGGCTTGCTGGAGATCGGCAGCCAGCAGGCGATTAAGATAGCTTTCCAGCGCTGCGGACGACTGTTTCTGGTGCATAAAAAATTCCGGATCGGCGTTCAGCCCGACAATCAGCTTCAGGCCAGCCTGTTGCGCAGCTGCGGCACGCTTAAACAATAACGTGCGCTGTTCTGGCTGGGTAAATGCATCGCCGTAACGGGTCCATTGCAAAACCAGGGTATCGAAGCCTTGCAAACGTAACTGACTCATCAGCCCCTGCCACTGGGTATCGGTAACCTGACTATCTCGGTTTTGTGGTTGCCAGATAATACCTTTCATCGCAAAGGAAAAAGGGCTGACCAAAAGCAGTGTCAGCAATACGAAAATGAACTTACGCATTTACCAGTGCACTCCAATGGTGAGAAACGCGTTGTTGCGCTCTCCGTTACGTTGATTAATCGCCTTAAAGGTATGTTGATACTCGACGCCGAGACTGACTTTGTGCGGCCAGGCGTCGTAGTGCGTCTCGCCGGTCCAAATATTCCAGCGGACCCCGACACCGCCAAGCTGCGCGCCCTGAGTGCCTTTATCACGATAGCCGTTGTCCTGAACGTGAGCGTAAGGCTCAATAGTCTGTCCGTTAGCTACCTTCTGATGCCAGCTGACGCGATAATCTGCCGTCCACGCCTGAATATCCTGGCGGATATATTGCGCCGCATCGAGGTACAGGTTTTGGGCAAACCAGCCTGAACCGTTCGGGTGCCATTCGTCGCTGTATTTGCCGCCATTAAAGAATGAGGCGCTGGCGCGCAGCATGGTATCGGATGCGCCATTTTGCCCGTTCAGCGGCAACTGCTGTTCGACGGCGAGGAAAAAGATCTGATCGCGCAGCGGCTTCCAGCGTAGACCGGTGCCGGACATCGGATTTTTCACCGGCATCATCACCCCGTTTTCTCCGGTATCGGCAAAGACGCGGCTATAAACTGAGAGCAGGTCGCCTTCCAGCAGCATATTGCGTCCGATGCGGTATTCGGCTTCCAGTTGCCCGTAGCTACGATAGCTTTTCCCTGGCGCTGCGCCGCCGACATTATTGTTAGCGGTACTCATTGCGCCGGAACGCAAGCCGATAGAAGAATCGAAACTGAACGTCCAGCGGCGACCGACCTCCTCATGCAAACGGCGGAAATTGAAGCGTTGTTGATTTTGCTCTGGCGTCAATGGGGTTATTAGCGCCTGATTATCAATGTCATCAATCACCAGCCGGGCGTAGTGCTGCGTCGCAGGCATGTCATCCAGACGCTGGTTCACATAGGCCAGTTGTCGGATCAGTGCCGGATCGTCCGGAAGCCCTTTATGCGCCTGTTCGAGCATTTCCCGCGACTGTGCGATATCACCGCTATCCCACAAGGCGTAACCAAGCGCTGCCTGGGTGTTGCTATTATTCGGTTCCAGTTCCAGCGCGGCGCGCAAATCACTCACCGCGGCCGGGACATTATGACGTTGGCGATAAATTGTCGCCCGCGCAACGTAAGCGTTGGCAGAAGGCGCAATATTGATTGAGCGCGTGAGATCGTTCAGTGCGAGTTCCGGCTGACCAGGAATGTAACGTTGCGCATGCAGCCACCAGTAGAGGGCATTGCTTCCCAGTCCACGTTGTTCTGCCTGTTGTAGCCAGCGATCGCGAGCCGCACCATTTCCTGCCGCCTGGGCGGTATTGGCAGCAGCAAGCAGATCCTCATTGCTCATGTCGTGAAGACTGATTTTCTGCCAGGCCGCCAGTGCGGTGGCGTAGTCCTCAACCTGATACGCCTGATAGGCTACCGCACGATGTTGCCAGGCGTTCGGTTGTCGTTGTTCGGCCTGAAGCCATGCATACAACGCCACACCGGGTAGCGTGTCCCGATAACACTTTGCCAGACGGTTCCAGGCGGCGGCATCGTAGGAAGGCGACATATCGCCCAGCAAGCGAACTATTGCCGGGCAATTATCTGCAATACCCGGCAACTGACTTTGCCACTGACGTTGCTCCGCCAGCGGTAAGGGTTTCGATAAAATCGCCACCTTCGCCGGCGTTGCCAGGTAAGGATGACTTTCCAGCAGAGACGCCAGTCGCGCCATTAAAGTCTGGCTGATACGCGCATCGCCCTGGAAAGGATAGCGTTGCAGCAATAAATCGGCAGCTTCCCGTGACTGCTCGTTCTGCATCAGTTGCCAGGTTAGTTGATCCAGGCGGGTAAGATTTGCCGGTTCTTGCTGATACAGCAAGCGTGCCAGACGCAGAGCTTCAGCCTTGTTACGGGTCGCCACGCTGACAGCATAACGCTCCTCAAGCATTTCATTGGCGGGGAGGGTGGCGAGCAGTTTTTGCGCTGCGTCGTACTGACCTTCTTTTAACAGCACCGGTAGCGTCGCGCCAACAACATACTGGCGGTTATCGGCAAACTGCACCGTATAATTCGCCAATGCCTGAACGGGGTTGGCGCTGTATTTAGATAACAGATAGAGCCAACTTTTCTCTTGTGCGTCCGTGGTAAACAGCGGCTTATTTTCAATGAGATAATGCTGGAGGCATGCTTTTTCGCCACGATAAGCCAGCGCGGTCGCGTAAGTAATATATGACTGAGGATCGGTGAAGATCCCCTGTGATTGCAGTGCCAGGATCCGATCGTCCAGCTGCCCGGCAAGAAGCACGTCAAACCACTGACGGCGTTCTGCCGCGCTTAATGTGTTCTGCTGGCGTGCTTCATTGTATAGCGTATCTGCCTGGGACCATTGTTTCAGGTAGATTGCCCGTTGCAGCAGATCGGTTCGCAGCGTTTTTCCTTCCGGCGATGCAGCAAACGTCGCATCGTTCAGTTGCGCTCTGGCGACAGGTAACTGTGCCAGCCGCAGGGCATTCTGCCCGACTTCACTGCGACAACGCAGGGTCGGCGCAGCATCGCACGCTTTTTGCTGGGCAAGCAGTTCTTCAACTGTCGTAACGCTTTTCACTTCAACTGGAATAGCCGCCAGACTGCGCTCAAGTCGGGCATCTCCTGGGTGACGTTTCAGTTGATCCTCAAGCAACAGCCGCGCCCGGTCATCATGACCAAAATGGCGATAGGCTTCCGCAAGGTATAAAGTCAGCGGAATATTATCCGGCACCTGCTGGTGTATATATTCAAATTCGCGGATGGCGGTTGCTTCGTCGTTATTTTTCTGTGCCTTCAGCGCCTTATCGAGACGGGGATAAATAACAAAATGGCGATAATCGCTCAGCCCCAGCTCTTCTGCGCTGGTGCCGATATTGTCTGCGAGTGCGCTGGTACTCAATAAAGACGTCAGCAGTAAACCAGACCATCCGATGACGCGATTAAGGTTATTCTCCTTCATTTTCGGACTCCAGTTGCGCAACCTGTTCTGTGTTTAAACCTGCTTTGAGTAATAGTGATTGCATCGAAACTTGTAATTCGCGTTGAATTGTCAGGACGCGATCCAACGTTTCCTGGCTGATAACGCCTTCGGTGACCAAAAACTTGCCGAGCGGCAGAGAACTGCGTTCATGGCGCAATAACAACACGTTAATTGCTGAACGATTAATATGACCGAGCGTGGTCAGTATTTCGGCGAACAGGAACTGATGCGGCACATATTGCCGCCAGATTTCACCGGCCTGCTGTTCCGTGAGCCACTGATGCTGAACCGCATTGTACAACATTGCCCGCGGATCGTGACCGCGTCGGCGTGCATACCAGTGACGTAACCCCGTGACAATTTGTCCCCGCAGAACAATGACGTAACGCACTTTGCGTCCGACTTTACGCGTCAGGGCCGCCAGCGAAACCGGGTCAATACCATCTTCACTGCCGACAATTAACTCATCATTTTCCAGACGCAGCGGCAGTACTGCATAATGCAGCGCTACGGAGGCTGGCATTTCGGCAATCAGCGAGGCAGGGATCTGCCAGGCATCGATCGACTCCCACGCCACGCTGTTTTGCTCTGCCAGCGCCTGTGCCAGTTGCTCGGCGCTAATCAGCCCCTGCATCAGCATTGAACCGCCCAGGCGTAGACCTTCGACGCGATTACGCAATGCTGTATCGAGTTGTTCTTCAGTGATGACCTGATTTTCCAGCAGAATTTGACCTAACGGGCGCAACGAGCGGGTATCGCCAGTCACGCTGGGGAAGTCATGCGTTGTTTTATCCCACGCCACGCGACGCGGATCGCCGTGCTGAAGAACCTGTTTCAGCGCGCGCCAGTTAGCCATAAAGTTAATCAGGTTGCCCCAGAAAAGACGCAGGACGGAAAGCAGGCCCTGCGTGAGGCCGTAGTAGCCAGTGACAAAAATCACCCGCTGCACAATGCGGTTAACCATCAAGCCAAAGTTTAGCCACAGCAGGGTCATTAACCATGCGCTGCCGCTAAAAATAGAAAGGAAATGCCAGGCATCGGGTCACAAACTTTCATACGCCAGCAATAGCAAAAGCTGGATCATCACCAGCATCGCGAGGAAGCTGACAAAGTTACTGATTGCCCCTTTGCGGTCGCGCCAGAGAAAGTAGTTCAGCGTCAGGCTGGAGGTCCATTTATGGGTTTTAAAGCCCTGGAAAACAATGCCGATGATCCAGCGGGATTTTTGTCGAACCGCAGTCGAAAAGGTATCGGGGAAATATTCGCGCACGCAGATCATGTTTGATGTCCGTGCGTGCTGTAAAAATTTACGCTGTTCGCGTTCTTTGGCTTCGTCCACCACCGGAAAACGGACAAAAATTTCCGTCATACCTTTTTCTTTCAGGCGGAAGCCAATGTCGTAATCTTCAGTAAGACTCTGCACGTCGAAAGCAATACCGTCACCGTCAGCTAACAGTGCGGTCACGGCGCGGCGGCTGAAACAGGTGCCGACGCCTGCGCTGGGCACTTGTCCGGCGAGGGCTTCACGCACCGGAACATCTTTGCCATGCAGCTCTGAAAACTCATCAATGTAAGTCATGCTGGTGAAGTGCGTCCATTCGCGTTCAAACGGATACACCGGGATCTGAATCAGATCTTTACGCTCGACCAGATAGTTGAACAGACGCAACTCCATCGGTGAAATTACGTCTTCGGCGTCATGCAGAATAAAACCAGCAAAAGCGAAATTGGCGCTACGCTCAAATTGGGTGATGGCGTCCAGCACGTTGTTCAGACAGTCAGCTTTGCTGGTGGGGCCAGGACGCGCGCAGACTACCTTATGCACATTCGGGAAGCGAGCGCACACTTCGTCAACATCACGCTGAGTGTCCGGGTCGTTGGGGTAGGTGCCAACAAAGATATGATAGTTTTCGTAGTCGAGCGTGGTCGCCGCCAGCTCGGCCATATTGCCGATGACGCCCGTTTCATTCCACGCCGGAACCATAATCGCTAACGGTTTTTCATCTGGTTTATACAGTTCGCGGTAACTCATTCGCGGGTAGCGGCGATAAACACTCAACTTGCGTTTAATGCGGCGTACCCAGTAGACGACATCAATAAAAAAATCGTCCAGCCCGCTGATGAACATGATGACCGCTAACGTTATCGCGATTACTTTTAAGCCGTAGAGCCAGGTAGCAAAAACATCAAGAAGCCAGTCCACACAAAAACCTTACATTAACGCTGGTTATGTTTAGGGTGGCGTATATTAAGGTTTTTTATGAATTGTGACAGCTTTTTACCATTAATAGGTATGACTATTGCGGCACGTTATTTTTACACTGGTTATAAAAGTTGCCGTTTGCTGAATAATTAAGCGGGTAATGTGATAACAAACCTTGTCCTCCGCGCATTTGACGTAACCGCAACCGTGCCTTTATGCGCGACAACAATCGATTTCACTATCGCCAGCCCAATGCCGCTACCTTCGCCTTTTCGTTGGCGGGAAGGATCAACGCGGTAGAAACGGTCAAACAAACGCGGTAAGTGCTCGGGCGCAATGGGAGTACCGGGGTTTTCGACGATAACTTGCACCTGATGCTCGACCGTCTGGCAGCGCACTACAATAGCCTCACTGGGTGGCGTATAACGTAGGGCATTAGAAAGCAGGTTGCTTAACGCCCGACGCAGCATCAGCGGATCGCCCGCAACCTGACATTCGTCGCCAACAAATCGCAACTCCACGCAGCGATCTTCCGCTAACGCCTCGAAAAAATCGAACACTTTGCCGACTTCATCCGCCAGGTTGAGCATTTTCTTTTCGGGGATTAACTGGTTGTTATCGGCCTGGGCGAGAAACAGCATATCGCTGACCATTTTCGCCATTCGCGTCAGCTCTTCGAGATTAGAGTAGAGCACATCTTCCAGCTCCTTCTGGCTGCGAGACTGGCTGAGGGCGATTTCCGTTTGCGTGATGAGATTGGTAATCGGCGTGCGAATTTCGTGAGCGATATCCGCTGAGAAATTGGACTGGCGGGTAAAGACATCCTCAATACGCTCGATCATATGGTTGAACGACAGTACCAGCTGCTCCAGCTCAATCGGCACGGTCTGCGGGTCAAGGCGAACGTCGAGATCTTTCGAGGTGATATTCTGGATTTGACGGCTGACGCTGCGGATCGGCGCGTGACCTTTATGTACCGCCAACAGCACGATAAAGACAATCAGGATGCTGATTACCGATGCGGTCATAATAAGTTTATTCATCAAATCATTTATGTAATGAAGATGAAAATCGATCGAAAGCGCGATGTAGAGCGTATAAATCGGTTTGCCGTCAACCAGCGGGCCAACCGGTAAGTTAATCATCCGCCAGTTGCTGTGTTCCATATGCCCGTGACCGTGCCCTGGCATCATAATCGTCGGGCCGGAAAGGAGATACACCTCGCCGCCCCGCGCGTCTTTATCGGGTATGGCGTCACGCGTAAACTCGCGGATATCGGGCGCACCGGGGGAGTGATACACCGTTTTGCCGTGGCTATCTGCCAGGGAAATCAACACATTGGAATAACCACTGACGATATCTTCCAGCGTCATTAAGCGTCGGGCTTGCGTCTCGTCAGGATGATTAAGTACCCGTTCAAGGGTGGCGCTAATTTCTTTTAAATCATTAATATCCTGCTCGGCAAAATGCACTTTTACTGAGTGGATCATGATCCATGCAAAGGCGAAAAACGCCGCGATGGTGGCCAGGCTGATAAAAAAGGTCAGGCGGGTTGCCAGCGAAAACGGGCGCTGAAATGGCTTACTGACCATCCGGCACCTCAAGCATGTAACCCACGCCGCGCACGGTTTGAATCAGCTTTGGCTCAAAGTCGTTGTCGATTTTGCCGCGTAGCCGCTTCACCGCCACATCAATAGCGTTGGTATCGCTGTCGAAATTCATGTCCCATACCTGCGAGGCGATAAGCGAGCGGGGCAGCACTTCACCCTGATGGCGGAGAAAAAACTCCAGTAGAGTAAACTCTTTACTGGTCAAAGTGATGCGCGTGCCGCTGCGGGTGACTTTGCGGCTGACGAGATCGACCATCAGATCGGCAACCTGAAACTGACTTTCGATAATCACCGCCGCCCCGCGCCGCAGGAGAGTGCGCACCCGCGCCAGCAGTTCAGCAAAAGCGAATGGTTTCATCAGGTAGTCATCTGCCCCCAACTCCAGCCCCTTGACGCGATGTTCAATGGTGCCAAGCGCGGTAAGCAACAGAATCGGCATCCCTTTATTGGCGGAGCGTAACATGCGCACGATATCCCAGCCGTTCACGTCCGGCAGCATAATATCGAGGATTATCAGATCATAATCACCGGTCATCGCCAGATGGTAGCCATTCAGCCCGTTGTCGGCCAAATCGACCACAAAACCGGCTTCGGTTAACCCTTTGGTCAAGTATTCTCCGGTTTTCTTTTCATCTTCGACAATCAACAGTTTCATATTTCCTCCGCATGTTGCCCGGGCAATTCTAGAGTAGCGGGATCAGATGGCAATCGCTTATTGGCAAAATGACAATTTTGTCATTTTCCTGTCACCGGAATATCAGAGCCTGGCGAGTAAAGTTGGCGGTATAAAATCACCAGAAATTATGAGCCTATGTCTCCTTGTAAACTTCTGCCATTTTGTGTGGCCCTTGCGCTAACCGGTTGTTCACTGGCACCGGATTATCAGCGCCCGGCAATGCCCGTACCGCAGCAGTTCTCACTCAGCCAGAACGGCCTCGTTAACGCAGCAGATAACTATCAGAACGCGGGCTGGCGCACCTTTTTTGTTGATAATCAGGTGAAGACGCTGATTAGCGAGGCGCTGGTGAATAACCGGGATTTGCGCATGGCGACGCTGAAAGTGCAGGAGGCACGGGCGCAATATCGTCTGACCGATTCCGACCGCTACCCACAGCTCAATGGCGAGGGCAGCGGCAGCTGGAGCGGTAATCTTAAAGGGAATACCGCCACGACACGGGAGTTTTCGACCGGCCTTAACGCCAGCTTTGACCTCGATTTTTTCGGTCGCTTAAAGAACATGAGCGAAGCCGAGCGCCAAAATTATTTAGCCACTGAGGAAGCTCAGCGCGCGGTGCATATTCTGCTGGTTTCTAATGTCGCGCAAAGCTATTTCAATCAGCAACTGGCGTATGCGCAATTGCAAATAGCTGAAGAAACGCTGCGTAATTATCAGCAGTCATATGCGTTTGTCGAAAAACAACTGTTGACAGGTAGCAGTAATGTTCTGGCGCTGGAACAGGCTCGCGGGGTGATAGAAAGTACCCGCAGCGACATCGCTAAACGTCAGGGGGAACTGGCGCAGGCGAATAATGCATTGCAACTGTTGCTGGGAAGCTACGGCAAGCTGCCGCAAGCGCAGACAGTAAACAGCGACAGCCTGCAAAGCGTTAAATTACCGGCGGGCTTGTCGTCGCAAATCTTATTGCAGCGCCCGGATATTATGGAAGCTGAACACGCGTTAATGGCGGCTAATGCCAATATTGGGGCCGCACGCGCGGCATTTTTCCCATCTATAAGCCTGACCAGCGGAATATCAACCGCCAGCAGCGATCTGTCGTCATTATTTAACGCCAGCAGCGGGATGTGGAATTTTATTCCTAAAATTGAGATCCCCATTTTTAATGCCGGACGCAACCAGGCCAATCTGGATATCGCCGAAATTCGCCAGCAGCAGTCGGTAGTGAATTATGAACAGAAAATCCAGAACGCCTTTAAAGAAGTGGCAGATGCGCTGGCATTACGTCAAAGCCTGAACGATCAAATTAGCGCCCAGCAGCGTTATCTGGCATCGCTGCAAATTACTTTGCAACGGGCGCGGGCATTATATCAGCACGGCGCAGTAAGTTATCTGGAAGTGCTGGATGCCGAACGTTCGTTATTTGCAACCCGACAAACTTTACTTGACCTGAATTATGCCCGTCAGGTTAACGAAATTTCTTTATATACCGCACTTGGTGGCGGTTGGCAGCAATAACTTTTAACTCCAGGAGAGAATAAATGAAAAAAGCACTGCAAGTCGCAATGTTCAGTCTGTTTACCGTTATTGGCTTTAATGCCCAGGCTAACGAACATCATCATGAAACCATGAGCGAAGCACAACCACAGGTTATTAGTGCCACTGGCGAGGTAAAGGGTATTGATCTGGAAAGCAAAAAAATCACCATCCATCACGATCCGATTGCTGCTGTGAACTGGCCGGAGATGACCATGCGCTTTACCATCACCCCGCAGACGAAAATGAGTGAAATTAAAACCGGCGACAAAGTGGCGTTTAATTTTGTCCAGCAGGGCAACCTTTCTTTATTACAGGATATTAAAGTCAGCCAGTAACCCAGGTTTAATGAGATGAAAAAAATCGCGCTTATTATCGGCAGCATGATCGCGGGCGGTATTATTTCTGCGGCAGGTTTTACCTGGGTTGCAAAGGCGGAACCGCCTGCAGAAAAAACGTCGACCGCAGAACGTAAAATCTTATTCTGGTACGACCCGATGTATCCCAATACGCGGTTCGATAAACCAGGTAAATCGCCGTTTATGGATATGGATCTGGTGCCGAAATATGCCGATGAAGAGAGTTCTGCGTCTGGTGTGCGCATTGACCCGACTCAGACGCAGAATCTGGGGGTGAAAACGGCTACCGTCACGCGCGGACCGCTGACTTTTGCCCAGAGTTTCCCGGCGAATGTCAGTTACAACGAGTATCAGTATGCCATTGTGCAGGCTCGCGCTGCCGGGTTTATCGACAAGGTGTATCCGCTTACCGTGGGCGATAAAGTACAAAAGGGCACACCGCTTCTCGACCTGACCATTCCTGACTGGGTGGAAGCGCAGACTGAGTATTTACTGCTGCGCGAAACCGGCGGTACGGCGACCCAGACTGAAGGCATTCTTGAGCGGCTGCGACTGGCGGGAATGCCGGAGGCGGATATTCGCCGCCTGATCGCCACGCAAAAAATCCAGACTCGCTTTACGCTCAAAGCGCCCATTGATGGCGTGATCACCGCGTTTGATCTGCGCGCGGGAATGAATATCGCCAAAGATAACGTGGTCGCGAAAATTCAGGGTATGGACCCGGTGTGGGTCACTGCTGCGATCCCGGAGTCCATCGCCTGGCTGGTGAAAGATGCCTCGCAGTTTACCCTCACCGTTCCGGCGCGACCGGATAAAACACTCACCATCCGCAAATGGACGCTGCTACCTGGCGTGGATGCCGCGACCCGCACGCTGCAGCTGCGTCTGGAAGTCGACAACGCCGACGAGGCGCTAAAACCGGGCATGAACGCCTGGTTGCAACTCAATACCGCCAGCGAACCGATGCTGCTCATTCCGTCACAGGCGCTGATTGATACCGGCAACGAACAGCGGGTGATTACCGTTGATGCCGACGGACGCTTTGTACCGAAACGCGTTGCCGTTTTCCAGGCATCGCAAGGCGTCACCGCGTTACACTCTGGTCTGGCGGAAGGTGAAAAGGTGGTTTCCAGCGGCCTGTTCCTGATTGATTCCGAAGCCAATATTTCTGGCGCACTGGAGCGGATGCGCTCTGAAAGTGCTACCAATGCGCATTGAGGGAATAACCAATGATTGAATGGATTATTCGTCGCTCGGTGGCGAACCGTTTTTTGGTGCTGATGGGCGCGTTGTTTCTGAGCATCTGGGGCACCTGGACCATCATTAACACGCCAGTGGATGCGCTGCCGGATCTCTCCGATGTGCAGGTGATTATTAAAACCAGCTATCCCGGTCAGGCACCGCAAATCGTTGAAAATCAGGTGACTTATCCGCTAACCACCACCATGTTGTCGGTGCCTGGCGCGAAGACTGTGCGCGGTTTCTCGCAGTTTGGAGACTCTTATGTGTATGTCATTTTCGAAGATGGTACCGATCCGTACTGGGCGCGTTCGCGGGTGCTGGAGTACCTCAACCAGGTACAGGGTAAGCTGCCTGCGGGAGTCAGCGCCGAGCTGGGACCAGATGCCACGGGTGTTGGCTGGATCTATGAATATGCACTGGTGGATCGCAGCGGTAAGCACGATCTGGCCGATTTACGCTCATTGCAGGACTGGTTTCTCAAATATGAGCTAAAAACCATCCCTGACGTTGCGGAAGTGGCGTCGGTGGGCGGCGTGGTGAAAGAGTATCAGGTGGTTATCGATCCCCAGCGCCTGGCGCAATATGGCATCAGTCTAGCCGAAGTAAAAAGCGCGCTGGATGCTTCAAACCAGGAAGCGGGCGGTTCGTCGATCGAACTGGCGGAAGCGGAATATATGGTGCGCGCCAGCGGCTATCTGCAAACGCTCGACGACTTTAATCACATCGTTTTAAAAGCCAGTGAAAATGGCGTGCCCGTTTATCTGCGTGATGTTGCGAAGGTCCAGATTGGCCCGGAGATGCGCCGGGGCATTGCCGAACTGAATGGCGAAGGTGAAGTGGCGGGCGGGGTGGTGATCCTGCGATCCGGCAAAAACGCCCGAGAAGTGATCGCCGCCGTGAAGGACAAACTGGAAACGCTGAAAAGTAGTCTGCCGGAAGGCGTGGAGATAGTTACAACATACGATCGCAGCCAGCTCATTGACCGCGCCATCGACAACCTCAGCGGCAAGTTGCTGGAAGAGTTTATTGTGGTGGCGGTAGTCTGTGCGCTGTTTCTCTGGCATGTGCGCTCGGCGCTGGTGGCGATTATTTCGTTGCCGCTGGGGTTGTGTATTGCTTTTATTGTCATGCACTTCCAGGGACTGAATGCCAATATTATGTCGTTGGGCGGCATTGCGATTGCCGTCGGGGCGATGGTCGATGCCGCTATCGTCATGATCGAAAATGCACATAAACGGCTGGAAGAGTGGCAGCACCAGCATCCTGACGCCACGCTGGATAATAAAACGCGCTGGCAGGTGATCACCGATGCGTCTGTTGAAGTGGGGCCGGCGCTGTTTATCAGTCTGCTGATTATCACGTTGTCGTTTATCCCGATCTTCACCCTGGAAGGGCAGGAAGGGCGTCTGTTTGGCCCGCTGGCGTTCACTAAAACCTATGCGATGGCGGGTGCGGCGCTGCTGGCGATCGTAGTGATCCCTATCCTGATGGGTTACTGGATCCGTGGCAAAATTCCGCCGGAAAGCAGTAACCCGCTCAATCGCTTTTTGATTCGTGTTTATCATCCGCTGTTGCTGAAAGTACTGCACTGGCCGAAAACCACGCTGTTGGTGGCAGCGCTTTCGGTGCTGACGGTTCTCTGGCCGCTCAATAAAGTTGGCGGGGAATTTTTACCGCAGATCAATGAAGGCGACCTGTTGTATATGCCATCGACGCTGCCGGGGATTTCCGCAGCAGAGGCGGCGAGTATGCTGCAAAAAACCGACAAGCTAATTATGAGCGTACCTGAAGTGGCGCGGGTATTTGGCAAAACCGGGAAAGCGGAAACCGCCACCGATTCTGCTCCGCTGGAGATGGTAGAAACGACCATCCAGCTTAAGCCGCAGGATCAGTGGCGGCCTGGCATGACGATGGACAAAATCATTGAGGAACTGGATAACACCGTGCGGCTGCCGGGGCTGGCGAATCTGTGGGTGCCGCCAATTCGTAACCGTATCGATATGCTCTCGACTGGCATTAAAAGCCCCATCGGCATTAAAGTTTCCGGCACTGTGCTGGCGGATATCGACGCGATGGCGGAGCAAATTGAAGAGGTGGCACGAACGGTACCAGGCGTGGCTTCTGCGCTTGCCGAGCGTCTGGAAGGTGGGCGCTATATCAACGTTGAGATTAACCGTGAAAAAGCCGCGCGTTACGGTATGACGGTGGCGGATGTGCAGTTGTTTGTGACTTCTGCGGTGGGCGGGGCGATGGTTGGCGAAACGGTGGAAGGGATTGCCCGTTATCCCATTAATCTGCGTTATCCGCAAAGCTGGCGCGATAGTCCGCAGGCACTGCGCCAGTTGCCGATCCTGACGCCGATGAAGCAGCAAATCACCCTGGCAGACGTGGCCGACGTTAAAGTCTCTACCGGACCGTCGATGCTGAAAACCGAGAATGCGCGCCCGACGAGCTGGATTTATATCGATGCCCGCGATCGTGACATGGTGTCGGTGGTTCACGATTTGCAAAAAGCGATAGCTGAAAAAGTGCAGTTAAAACCGGGCACCAGCGTGGCATTCTCCGGGCAGTTCGAGCTACTGGAGCGCGCCAACCATAAGCTGAAACTCATGGTGCCGATGACACTGATGATCATCTTCGTGCTGTTGTATCTGGCATTCCGTCGGGTGGGCGAAGCGTTGCTGATTATCAGCAGCGTACCGTTTGCGCTGGTGGGCGGCATCTGGTTGCTGTGGTGGATGGGCTTTCATCTTTCCGTGGCGACGGGTACTGGCTTTATTGCCCTTGCCGGGGTCGCCGCCGAATTTGGCGTGGTGATGCTGATGTATTTACGTCACGCCATAGAGGCCGAGCCGTCGTTGAATAATCCGCAAACATTCAGTGAGCAGAAGCTGGATGAGGCGTTGTATCACGGCGCGGTACTGCGCGTGCGCCCGAAAGCGATGACGGTGGCGGTGATTATCGCTGGTCTGCTGCCGATTCTGTGGGGAACAGGAGCAGGGTCAGAGGTGATGAGCCGGATCGCCGCACCGATGATTGGCGGCATGATCACCGCACCTTTGCTGTCGCTGTTTATTATCCCGGCGGCGTATAAGCTGATGTGGCTGCACCGACATCGGGTACGGAAATAAAAGCAGGATACCCCGTTTAACCGTGTGGATTGTGTCTTGCGACGATGGGCACTAAATGTTAAAAGGTGCCCCTCAACAAAAAAGACACACAGGGGAAAGGCGTGAAAAACGCGTCAACCGTATCGGAAGATACTGCGTCGAATCAAGAGCCGACGCTTCATCGCGGATTACATAACCGTCATATTCAACTGATTGCGCTGGGTGGCGCAATTGGTACTGGTCTGTTTCTTGGCATTGGCCCGGCGATTCAGATGGCGGGTCCGGCTGTATTGCTGGGCTACGGCGTCGCCGGGATCATCGCTTTCCTGATTATGCGCCAGCTCGGCGAGATGGTGGTCGAAGAGCCGGTATCCGGTTCGTTTGCCCACTTTGCCTATAAATACTGGGGACCGTTCGCGGGCTTCCTCTCTGGCTGGAACTACTGGGTGATGTTCGTGCTGGTGGGGATGGCAGAGCTGACCGCTGCGGGCATCTATATGCAGTACTGGTTCCCGGATGTTCCAACGTGGATTTGGGCTGCCGCCTTCTTTATTATCATCAACGCCGTTAACCTGGTGAACGTGCGCTTATATGGCGAAACCGAGTTCTGGTTTGCGTTGATTAAAGTGCTGGCGATCATCGGTATGATCGGCTTTGGCCTGTGGCTGCTGTTTTCTGGTCACGGCGGCGAGAAAGCCAGTATCGACAACCTCTGGCGCTACGGTGGTTTCTTTGCCACCGGCTGGAATGGGCTGATTTTGTCGCTGGCGGTAATTATGTTCTCCTTCGGCGGTCTGGAGCTGATTGGGATTACTGCCGCTGAAGCGCGCGATCCGGAAAAAAGCATTCCAAAAGCGGTAAATCAGGTGGTGTATCGCATCCTGCTGTTTTACATCGGTTCACTGGTGGTTTTACTGGCGCTCTATCCGTGGGTGGAAGTGAAATCCAACAGTAGCCCGTTTGTGATGATTTTCCATAATCTCGACAGCAACGTGGTAGCTTCTGCGCTGAACTTCGTCATTCTGGTAGCATCGCTGTCAGTGTATAACAGCGGGGTTTACTCTAACAGCCGCATGCTGTTTGGCCTTTCTGTGCAGGGTAATGCGCCGAAGTTTTTGACTCGCGTCAGCCGTCGCGGTGTGCCGATTAACTCGCTGATGCTTTCCGGAGCGATCACTTCGCTGGTGGTATTAATCAACTATCTGCTGCCGCAAAAAGCGTTTGGTCTGCTGATGGCGCTGGTGGTAGCAACGCTGCTGTTGAACTGGATTATGATCTGTCTGGCGCATCTGCGTTTTCGTGCAGCGATGCGACGTCAGGGGCGTGAAACACAGTTTAAGGCGCTGCTCTATCCGTTCGGCAACTATCTTTGCATTGCCTTCCTCGGCATGATTTTGCTGCTGATGTGCACGATGGATGATATGCGCTTGTCAGCGATCCTGCTGCCGGTGTGGATTGTATTCCTGTTTGTGGCATTTAAAACGCTGCGTCGGAAATAAGGCATTCACGCTACATCCGACAAAACGATGTCCGCTCTCATCCATTCGATGAGAGCGGTTTTTTTAATTACTGCTTAAATGCACCCGCCAGAGAGCGAATATCATTGCCGGTTGGCGACTGATGAAGTCGCAGACCAAACTCTTCGACAATCGCAAATATGTGATCGAATATATCAGCCTGAATGCTTTCATATTCCAGCCACACCACGGTGTTAGTAAACGCGTAGATCTCGAGCGGTAAACCGTTATCACCTGGAGCCAGTTGGCGTACCATTAAGGTCATATCTTTACGAATCCGCGGATGGTTACGCAGATATTCGTTCAGATAGGCACGAAAGGTTCCAATATTGGTCATTCGGCGCAGGTTTAATATCGACTCCGTAGAACCTTGCTGGCGATTCCACTCATTAATTTCCTGATGGCGGCTGGTTAAATAAGGTTTTAACAAGTGCGCTTTATTCAGACGTTGCATTTCGTCTTCATCAAGAAAACGAATACTGGTGACATCAATACTGATACTGCGCTTAATACGTCGCCCGCCAGATGCTGACATCCCGCTCCAGTTTTTAAAGGAGTCAGAAACCAGAGACCAGGTGGGAATAGTGGTAATGGTATTGTCCCAGTTACGCACTTTGACGGTGGTTAACCCAATATCGATCACCGCGCCATCCGCGCCGTATTTCGGCATCTCCAGCCAGTCGCCCAGTTTCAGCATATCGTTCGCGGAAAGCTGAATACCTGCCACCAGACCAAGAATCGGATCTTTAAAAACCAACATCAGCACGGCAGCCATTGCACCAAGACCGCTGATCAGAATCGCTGGCGACTGACCAATCAGCAGCGAGATCATCAAAATGCCGACCAGGATTGCGCCGATCAGTTTAATCCCCTGAAATATCCCTTTCAGCGGTAACTGAGATGCCGCCGGGAATTTCTGCGCCAGATTCAAAATAACATCCAGCAACGAGAAGACTGAAAGCAGCGCATACATCATGATCCACAACTGCGCGCAGGTAGTCAGAATATCTGCCGCTTCGGTGCCTTTTTGCAGCCAGAATACCGCCTGAATATTGACGATAATCCCCTGCAGGGTAAAAGCTAAACGGTGGAAGAGTTTATTCTGGGTAATGATTTGCAACCAAAGCCGTGAACTGGCGATGGCACGTTTTTCGAAGGTCCGCAGTACCACCCAATGCAAAATAATATGCACCACGACGGCGGTCAGAAAAATAATACCGAAAATCATCACCATCGAGGTGGTGTGATCGATCTCAATACCCGCTAAATCTTCAACCTGGGATATTAAATCCTGCATAACGTCTCCTTTATACAACAGCAGCCTATGATGACGGCTGAAACAGGGTTATGCAAATCAGGAGAATCTGAGGGGAAATAGCCGGGCAGATGCCCGGCAAGAGAGAATTACACTTCGGTTAAGGTTATGTTTTGCGGCAGACGAGATTTCGGCAGCGTAGCGTTAAAATCTTCAACGCTGTGATGACCTACCGGAACAACCACCAGACTGGTGTAGCCTTTCTCTTTCAGACCAAATTCTGCATCGAGGATGGCGGCGTCAAAACCTTCGATGGGTACCGCGTCCAGACCCAGCGCCGCCACGCCGAGCAGGAAGTTACCGACGTTGAGATAAACCTGTTTTGCCATCCACTCTGCATCATCATGCAGATCTTTACGGTGCATATCAGCGAAGAACTTGCGACCTTTATCGTTCGCGGCTTTCGCTTCCGGCGTGGCAAAGCGGCCATCAGCATCTTCCTGGTCAACAACCAGCTTCAGCCAGGCATCGTCCATCGCGGTTTTTGCACAGAACACCACGACGTGCGAGGCATCAAGTATTTTACGTTCGTTGAACACATAATTACCGGCAGCGGATTTGGCAACACGCGCTTTACCTTCTTCCGTGCTGGCAACAATAAAATGCCACGGCTGGGAGTTGGTGCTGGATGGGCTGTATTGCAGGAGAGTTTTGATCTGCTCGGCCTGTTCCGGGGTAAGTTTTTTACTGGCATCAAATGCCTTAGTGGAATGACGCTTTAAGGCGACAGAAATGATATCCATAAAGACTCCATGTGAAAGTAATTTTGCGTGCCAGCAGATTACAAGGTTCAACGAGAAATGGTAAGCGAGAAAAATGCGCTATAGATTTCCGCTTTAGCCTGGACGCACTCTTTTTTGATCGCGTTTAGCCAGACCATCAACCACCAGATTCCACGAATCGTTGATCAGATCGCGAAGTAACGCTTCGGAGATTGCCTCGCCGGGATACACCGAAATCCAGTGCTTTTTATTCATGTGATACCCTGGCTTAATGCTCGGGTATATCTGCTGATTTAACAGGGATTTTTGTGGATCGGACTTCAGATTGATAAAGGGGACGCCGCGCAGCTCCGACGACAGCATAAAAATTTTGCCGCCAATTTTAAAAACATCGAACTCCGGGCCAAAAGGCCAGCAAAGCTCGACAAAGGGTAACTCAAGGGCCAGGCGTTTCGCCGTTTCGTGCAGTGATTGCTTATCCATAAACGTTCCTTTAGGCGAAGGAGAATAAGCAAAGTATGCCGCGAAGTACGGCGATAATCGACGTTTAATCCGCCAGCGAGAACCAGCGTCGCCAGATAAAGCGCAGAACAAAATACTCAATAGCGCCCAGCACTAAAAACCACAGACAAAACAATAAAGTGTAAAGCTGGCTAAGATCCATCAGATGGAACATGGTCACCAGTTTTTGTGCCAGCGTCAGCCCCAGTGCGGGGGCGGGCAGCAGCAGGCAAGAGAGGAAAGCCATCAGCAAAATGCCTGCTGCGGTAGTCAAGGTTTCTAAAGGGTGTTTCATAACATTGTTAAATGTAAGTTAAAACACCATTGTCAGGGATATTCTTCTGTAAGGCAATTCCCTACTTAGTCACCGGCCCAGATCTCACAATGCTTTTTCACCAGCCCAATCAGCGAGCCACCATCGGCGACGAAATCGCGCATCAGCTGCGCTTCATTCAGACCGCTGACGACCTGGCGATGCAGGGCCTCAATCGCGCTCGATGCACCCATTTTATGTGCGGAAGGGGCGATTTTTTCCAGCAATCGCAAGGTATCTTCCGTTAGCGGTCGACGATCGCCAGTGTGCGGATCGGTAATGACGCCTTCCAGCCCATAGCGGCAGGCCTGGAAACGGTTGAATTTATACAGCAGGTAATCTTTCTCCTGATGTTTAAACGGGCGTTCCGTCAGTAACCAGTGGGCGGTGGCCTGAATTAATCCCGCCATATTTACCGCGTGGCTAAGGGTTAACGGGGTATCCATCACCCGAACCTCCACCGTGCCAAAATGAGGACTGGGGCGAATATCCCAGTGCAGATCTTTAATGCTGTCGATCATCGTGGTGTAACTCAGGCAGCGAAACAGGGCTTCAAATTGTTGCCAGTTACTGACCCACGGCATCGGGCCATTATCGGGAAAGGCGGAAAAAATATTCGGTCGTGAGGAGGCAAAACGCGTATCCGTTCCCTGCATATACGGCGACGCGGCGGAAAGGGCGATGAAGTGCGGCACAAACCGTGACAGGCCGTGCAGCAAATAAATGGCGTCATCGCCACTGGCGCAGCCAACATGGACATGCTGACCAAAAACGGTCGCCTGCTGGATGAGATAGCCAAAGTTTTCCAGCGTTCGTTGATAGCGTTCGTTGTCGCATACCTCCTGACGCTGCCATTTCTGAAACGGGTGCGTGCCACCGCCGCAAATTTCCAGATGATGGTCTGCGGCTGCCTGCAATACGACTTTCTGCATCGCTGAAAACTGCCCGGCAGCCTGGTTGATATCACGGCAAACATCCGTCGCCAGCTCCAGCATACTTTCGGTGATATCGTGCTTTACCTCTCCGGCCGTGATCTCATTTTTAACCGCGTCAATCAGCATTGAAGAGTCCTGGCTTAAGTCATAGCCCGGCGGATTAACCACCTGCATTTCCAGTTCAATACCGAGGGTAAAAGGTTCAGAAACATGAAAATCGGGTAATGGCATAGGTTTCTCTTATGTTGGCGTTTTCTATTCAGTATAGAAGTCGGAGCGGCTGGGCGAGATGCGGAAGTTCTGGAATGTTTCTTTTTTTGGTGATGGTGACTGAAGCAATTTGGCTACTTTTGCAATGTGACAAGTTATGGCACGGCTGGCTGGTGGCGAAGAATTTTGACGATTGAGGCATGCAGAAAAAACGGGCTCAGCTTCAGTTGATTAAATGAGGAGTGAGAAGTCCGAAACAGGATTTACTGTATAAATAAACAGCTATTTTGTTGAGGAAGGGTAAGATAACGGCGGGTGCCTGAAGCTTTCCGGTTTCAGGTTTACTCTGAGGTCTGGAAAGATGAAGCCCCAGGAGATATTTCTATCAACCCTGGGGCTGCCACTCCAAACCAGACAATTTGGATGGTAGTTCCTTCTTCGCATGGAGGCAATATAAACATGCTGACGAAATATGCCCTTGTGGCAGTCATAGTGCTGTGTTTGACGGTACTGGGATTTACGCTTCTGGTCGGAGACTCGCTGTGTGAGTTTACGGTGAAGGAACGTAATATTGAGTTCAGGGCTGTTCTCGCTTACGAACCGAAGAAGTAGCCGTTGTGCGGGGAGTAATCCCCGCATATCCGGTTGTCAGGTCAGGATGGTAAGGCACCTGCTTTACACTTTCGCCCGCGGTCAGTGATGGCTGCGGGCGGTTTCGTTTTAAGAGCAATGATGAGTTTTGCCGACAGAAGTCCGAAACAGGATTCACTGTATAAATAAACAGCTATTTTGCTAAGGAAGGGTAAGATAACGGCGGGTGCCTGAAGCTTTCCGGTTTCAGGTTAACTCTGAGGTTTGGAAAGATGAAGCCCCAGGAGATATTTCTATCAATCCTGGGGCTGCCACTCCGAACCTGAACAACTCGGATGGTAGTCCCTTCTTCGCATGGAGGCAATATAAACATGCTGACGAAATATGCCCTTGTGGCAGTCATAGTGCTGTGTTTGACGGTGCTGGGATTTACGCTTCTGGTCGGAGACTCGCTGTGTGAGTTCACCGTAAAGGAACGTAATATTGAGTTTAAGGCTGTTCTCGCTTACGAACCGAAGAAGTAGCCGTTGTGCGGGGAGCAATCCCCGCATATCCGGTTGTCAGGTCAGAGTGGTAAGGCACCTGCTTTACACTTTCGCCCGCAGTCAGTGATGGCTGCGGGCGAATCGTACCAGATGTTGTCAATTAATCGTGTTGGCACAGAGTTATGACTATTTTTTCTTTTATCTGCCAGTGCACAGCAAACATCTCATTCTCACGATGAATGATGACCTGCTGTTTATTCCAGCTAATTATCTGATAGTCCAGAAAACCTGCATCAGTTTGGATCTCACTTGCCTTAAATGCGCTCTCTTTGGCGGAAAATGCCAGTGTCAGCGCCAGAGAAAAGGCTAAACCGCAGTCTGCGAGTCGCTCGTGTTCTGCTGGTGTAATAATGTTGTCTGTCAATTCGGTCGCTGTTTGCGCAGAAAAAATTTCTTCGATATCAACGCCAATCGGTTGACGGGAAACCACGGCCAATGCCGTAGCCCCGCAGTGGCTAATACTGCCGTATACCTCCGCAGGCCACACCGGTTGGCGTAGCTCGCCGATTGCGGGCACACATTTATAGCCATATTCCCGCAAGGCATAAACAGCAGCGATCCGTCCGGCTAAATGCTCTGTTTTACGTTTACGTCCAGCGTGTTGCAGTTGTGCGTAGTGCGGCAGCCAGAGTAAATCCTGCTCACAAAAATTCGCCGGATCGAACTCAACAAAATGCAGCGTATGTCCGGCAAAGGGGAGGGAGGTATGCGTAGTTTTCATATCGACCATATTCGAGACTGATGACAAACGCAAAACTGCCTGGTGCGCTACGCTTATCAGGCCTACATGGTCCTGCAATATATTGAATTGGCAAGATTTTTGTAGGCCGGATAAGGCGTTCACGCCGCATCCGGCATGAACGACGCGCACTTTGTCAACAATCTGACGTTAGCATCAGAAGTGAGTGTTTACGCTCATATACCACGTACGTCCCGGCTCGTTATAGGTATACGCCCCGGCACCGGCGATATAGTTGGCCCCTGCCAAATCGCCCGTGGTCTGGGCATTACCCGCACGCCACAAACGTTTGTCGAACAGATTGTCCACGCCGCCGGTCAGACTGACATTCTTCGTCACATCCCACGTCGCGCTCAGCCCAACAATGCTGTAAGGACTAATTTCTTTGGTTTCCGGTCCAACCGCTGGCTGACCTTTATAGTTGTACTTCTTCGGCTGCTGCTTACCGTACCAGGTGAAGGTCGTTTGCATCGACAAATCTTCTCGTGCCTGCCAGCTCAGCGTTGAGTTCAACGTATACTCCGGGATGATCGACAAACGGTCGCCCGTGGTTTTGTTTTCACTCTTCAGCATATAAGTGATGTTATTAGTCCACATCACCGTTTCGCTAACCGGTACGTTTAACGATCCTTCCAGACCTTCAACCACCGCTTTCGGCACGTTATCCCACTGATAGAGATCGGTGCCGACTGCGTTTTGCCCTACAGCAACATAGCCTGCTTCAATCTTATTGCGATAATCGTTGCGGAACCAGGTCACACCCGCCAGCCAACCGTCGCGTTTGAACTCCAGACCAATCTCCTTGTTGATGCTGGTTTCTGCTTTCAGGTCATCGTTACCTTGCAGATAGCAGCCGCCCGCGCTGGCATAGCAGCCCTGGCCTTTACTATAGAGGATATAGTTAGGGTTAGTCTGGTACAGGCTCGGCGCTTTATAAGCACGGGCAATGCCCATTTTCAGCGTGAAGTCATCGCCTAAACCTTGCGATATGTTCAGCGCCGGGCTCCAGTTATTGCCGACAATACTGTGATGATCGAAACGCAGCCCCGGCGTTACGATGGTGCTGTCAGTCAGCTCCATGTTGTTTTCGGCAAACAGCGAGAAAATTTCTGCTTTTGAATACGGGCTACGGTCGGTGGCACTCACGCCATCAATAGCGCCACCGGTATTCGTTCCGGTCAGTGCCTGGGTGTTGGAACTTAAGTCCTTCATCCGTTGCTGATTCCACTCCGTACCCAGCGTCAGCGTTTGGTTAACGAGGAAATCAATCGGCAGGTTAACTTCGCTGTGCAGCATCACGTCATCAAGATCGATATCGACGAAATCCTGTGTCGCTTTTTCGTTAAATTTCCCTTCGGTACCGCCCGCCAGACCTTCCGGAATACGCGAGTTACGGGTGTGTTCGTACTGCACCCAGTTGCTGGTGGTCACGCCGTTATCCCAGCCGCCGTTCCAGGTCAGCGAGTAGTTCTGGCGATACAGACGGTTGGTTTCATCGCCATATTTCGAGCGGGTATAGGAATCGGAGTTGGTGTTCTGGGTGTCGCCCGCATACAGGTTACCCTGGCGGCTGTAACCCGCTTCCAGTTCCAGCGATTGCAATGGTGCGAAGTCCCAGCGCACCACGCCGTTAATATCTTTATTGATCACCCCTTCGCGCCCGGCTGGTAACGTCGTGGCATACGTTCCGGCACGCGCGGACTGATGGCCCTGGTTGATATCCCACGCGTCAGCCTGAGTTTTGTCGAGGTTGCCATACAAGCGGAAGCTGAATTCGTCGCCCAGCGGACCGGTCAGGCTAAAGTTAGTGCGTTTGGTGGCACCTTCCTCTTTATGTTCTGGCGCATTGAAATATGCGTCCCAGGAGCCGTGCCACTCGCCGCTGCCTTTTTTGGTAATGATGTTAACCACGCCGCCCGCCGCGCCGTTGCCATAACGCGCAGCTGCCGGACCACGCAGAACTTCAATACGTTCAATCATTTCAGGTGGCACCCAGGAGGTATCACCACGGGTATCGCGCTCGCCACGCCAGCCCTGACGCACCGAGTTACGGCTGCTTACCGGCTTGCCGTCAATCAAAATCAGCGTGTTTTCCGGACCCATACCGCGAATATCAATCTGTCGGTTATTCCCACGCTGACCACTGGTGGAGTTACCGGTCAGGTTAACGCCTGGCATGGTACGGATGATCTCCGACACATCGCGGGCAACGGGGTTTTTGCGGATTTCATCTGCGGTGATGGTCGAAACGCCAGGCGCCTGTAAGTTCTGCTCGGCGGCGGTAACGACAATAGTATCGTCATGTGAAACAGGAGTATCGGTCGGCTCTTGTGCCTGCGCTACCCCATAAATCCCCAGATTGACCAACAAGGCCAAGGAATGAATCTTCTTGTTCATTGTTTTATTCCTGCATTTTTGCCACGAATTGCAACTGTCGGGCATGGTCGTCATCAACACGACGCATCCCGCTACCGCGAAAACCTTTGATCCTGAAAGACACGCAGTGCAGTTGGTTAATTAATGTCCGCGCTTCCCACGGCGCGCCATTACGCTATTGCAAATGCAAATAGTTATCAATAATATTATCAATATATTTCTGCAATCAATGAAAAATTGCACAGTAAACATGGGGTTATGGTGTGACGGCGTTAAAAGTAGGAAGTGAGAGCTGGTGGCAGTCGAAACATGGCCCGGAATGGCAGCGTCTGAATGACGAAATGTTTGAGGTCACTTTCTGGTGGCGTGATCCCCAAGGTTCTGAAGAATACTCGACGATAAAGCGCGTATGGGTCTACATCACTGGTGTGACCGATCATCATCAGAACAGCCAGCCCCAGTCGATGCAGCGAATTGCAGGTACTGATGTCTGGCAGTGGACGACACAACTCAATGCCAACTGGCGCGGCAGCTACTGCTTTATTCCCACCGAACGCGATGACATTTTTTCTGCACCATCCCCCGATCGCCTCGAATTACGTGAAGGCTGGCGAAAACTATTACCCCAGGCAATAGCCGATCCGCTGAATCCACAAAGCTGGAAAGGCGGGCGAGGGCACGCTGTTTCTGCACTCGAAATGCCGCAAGCGCCTCTGCAACCGGGATGGGATTGTCCGCAAGCGCCAGAAATACCAGCCAAAGAAATTATCTGGAAAAGTGAACGGTTGAAAAATTCACGTCGTGTATGGATTTTTACCACCGGCGATGTAACAGCAGAAGAACGCCCGCTGGCAGTTTTGCTCGATGGCGAATTTTGGGCGCAAAGTATGCCCGTCTGGCCTGTGCTGACTTCGCTGACCCATCGTCAGCAACTTCCTCCCGCCGTGTATGTGTTGATCGACGCTATCGACACCACGCACCGCGCCCACGAACTGCCGTGTAATGCGGATTTCTGGCTGGCAGTACAGCAAGAGTTATTACCCCTGGTGAAAGCTATTGCCCCTTTTAGCGATCGCGCCGATCGCACCGTGGTCGCCGGGCAGAGTTTTGGTGGGCTTTCCGCGCTGTATGCCGGACTGCACTGGCCTGAACGCTTTGGCTGTGTATTAAGCCAGTCAGGATCGTACTGGTGGCCGCATCGGGGCGGGCAGCAAGAGGGCGTGTTACTTGAAAAGCTAAAAGCTGGTGAAGTTAGCGCCGAAGGTCTGCGCATTGTGCTGGAAGCGGGTATTCGCGAGCCGATGATCATGCGGGCCAATCAGGCGCTGTATGCGCAATTGCACCCTATAAAAGAATCCATTTTCTGGCGTCAGGTTGACGGCGGACATGATGCGCTTTGTTGGCGCGGTGGCTTGATGCAGGGGCTAATCGACCTCTGGCAACCACTTTTCCATGACAGGAGTTGAATATGGCATTCAGTAATCCCTTCGATGATCCGCAGGGAGCGTTTTACATATTGCGCAATGCGCAGGGGCAATTCAGTCTGTGGCCGCAACAATGCGCCTTACCGGCAGGCTGGGACATTGTGTGTCAGCCGCAGTCACAAGAGTCCTGCCAGCAGTGGCTTGAAGCCCACTGGCGTACTCTGACACCGGCGAATTTCACCCAGTTGCAGGAGGCACAATGAGCCAGCATTTACCTTTGGTCGCCGCACAGCCCGGCATCTGGATGGCAGAAAAACTGTCGGATTTACCCTCCGCCTGGAGCGTGGCGCATTACGTTGAGTTAACCGGAGAGGTTGATGTGCCATTACTGGCCCGCGCGGTGGTTGCCGGATTAGCGCAAGCAGATACGTTGCGGATGCGTTTTACGGAAGATAACGGCGAAGTCTGGCAATGGGTCGATGATGCGCTGATATTCGAACTGCCAGAAATTATCGACCTGCGAACCAATATTGATCCGCACGGTACTGCGCAGGCATTAATGCAGGCGGATTTGCAACAAGATCTGCGCGTCGATAGCGGTAAACCACTGGTCTTCCATCAGCTGATACAGGTGGCGGATAACCGCTGGTACTGGTATCAGCGTTATCACCATTTGCTGGTCGATGGCTTCAGTTTCCCGGCCATTACCCGCCAGATCGCCAATATTTACTGTACATGGCTGCGTGGCGAACCAACGCCTGCTTCGCCGTTTACGCCTTTCGCTGATGTAGTGGAAGAGTACCGGCAATACCGCGAAAGCGAAGCCTGGCAGCGTGATGCGGCATTCTGGGTAGAACAGCGTCGCCAACTGCCACCGCCCGCGTCACTTTCTCCGGCACCTTTACCGGGGCGTAGCGCCTCGGCAGATATTCTGCGCCTGAAACTGGAATTTACCGACGGGGAATTCCGCCAGCTGGCTATGCAATTTTCAGGTGTGCAGCGTACCGATTTAGCTCTTGCGCTGGCGGCTTTGTGGCTGGGGCGATTGTGCAATCGCATGGACTACGCTGCCGGATTTATCTTTATGCGTCGACTGGGGTCGGCGGCGCTGACGGCTACCGGACCTGTGCTCAACGTTTTGCCGTTGGGTATTCACATTGCGGCACAAGAAACGCTGCCGGAACTGGCAACCCGACTGGCGGCTCAACTGAAAAAAATGCGTCGCCATCAACGTTACGATGCCGAACAAATTGTCCGTGACAGTGGGCGAGCGGCAGGTGATGAACCGCTGTTTGGTCCGGTACTCAATATCAAGGTATTTGATTACCAACTGGATATTCCTGATGTTCAGGCGCAAACCCATACCCTGGCAACCGGGCCGGTTAATGACCTTGAACTGGCCCTGTTCCCGGATGAACACGGTGATTTGAGTATTGAGATCCTCGCCAATAAACAGCGTTACGATGAGCCAACGTTAATCCAGCATGCTGAACGCCTGAAAATGCTGATCGCCCAATTCGCCGCGGATCCGGCGCTGTTGTGCGGCGATGTCGATATTATGCTGCCAGGTGAGTATGCGCAGCTGGCGCAGATCAACGCCACTCAGGTTGAGATTCCAGAAACCACGCTTAGCGCGCTGGTGGCAGAACAAGCGGCAAAAACACCGGATGCTCCGGCGCTGGCAGATGCGCGTTACCAGTTCAGCTATCGGGAAATGCGTGAGCAGGTGGTGGCGCTGGCGAATCTGCTGCGTGAGCGCGGCGTTAAACCAGGGGACAGCGTGGCGGTGGCACTACCGCGCTCGGTCTTTTTGACCCTGGCACTCCATGCGATAGTTGAAGCTGGCGCGGCCTGGCTACCGCTGGATACCGGCTATCCGGACGATCGCCTGAAAATGATGCTGGAAGATGCGCGTCCGTCGCTGTTAATCACCACCGACGATCAACTGCCGCGCTTTGTTGATGTTCCAGATTTAACCAGCCTTTGCTATAACGCCCCGCTTACACCGCAGGGCAGTGCGCCGCTGCAACTTTCACAACCGCATCACACGGCTTATATCATCTTTACCTCTGGCTCCACCGGCAGGCCGAAAGGGGTAATGGTCGGGCAGACGGCTATCGTTAACCGCCTGTTGTGGATGCAAAATCATTATCCACTTACAGGTGAAGATGTCGTTGCCCAAAAAACGCCGTGCAGTTTTGATGTCTCGGTGTGGGAGTTTTTCTGGCCGTTTATTGCCGGGGCTAAACTGGTGATGGCTGAACCGGAAACGCACCGCGACCCGCTCGCTATGCAGCAATTCTTTGCCGAATATGGCGTAACGACCACGCACTTTGTGCCGTCGATGCTGGCGGCATTTGTTGCCTCGCTGACGCCGCAAACCGCTCGCCAGAGTTGCGCGACGTTGAAACAGGTTTTCTGTAGTGGTGAGGCCTTACCGGCTGATTTATGCCGCGGATGGCAACAGTTAACCAGCGTGCCGTTGCATAATCTATATGGCCCGACGGAAGCGGCGGTAGATGTCAGCTGGTATCCGGCTTTTGGCGAGGAATTGGCACAGGTGCGCGGCAGCAGTGTGCCGATTGGTTATCCGGTATGGAATACGGGTCTGCGTATTCTTGATGCGATGATGCATCCGGTGCCGCCGGGTGTGGCGGGTGATCTCTATCTCACCGGCATTCAACTGGCGCAGGGGTATCTTGGAAGACCCGATCTGACCGCCAGCCGTTTTATTGCCGATCCTTTTGCCCCAGGTGAACGGATGTATCGTACCGGAGACGTTGCCCGCTGGCTGGATAACGGCGCAGTGGAGTACCTCGGGCGCAGTGACGATCAGCTAAAAATTCGCGGGCAGCGTATCGAACTGGGCGAAATCGATCGCGTGATGCAGGCGCTGCCGGATGTCGAACAAGCCGTTACCCACGCCTGTGTGATTAACCAGGCGGCAGCCACCGGTGGTGATGCGCGTCAGTTGGTGGGCTATCTGGTGTCGCAATCAGGTCTGCCGTTGGATACCAGCGCATTACAGGCACAGCTTCGCGAAACATTGCCGCCGCATATGGTGCCGGTCGTTCTGCTGCAACTTCCACAGTTACCTCTTAGCGCCAACGGCAAGCTGGATCGCAAAGCCTTACCGTTGCCTGAACTTAAGGCACAAACGCCGGGGCGTGCGCCGAAAGCGGGCAGTGAAACGATTATCGCTGCGGCATTCGCGTCGTTGCTGGGTTGTGACGTGCAGGATGCCGATGCTGATTTCTTCGCGCTTGGCGGTCATTCGCTACTGGCAATGAAACTGGCAGCGCAGTTAAGTCGGCAGTTTGCCCGTCAGGTGACGCCGGGGCAGGTGATGGTCGCGTCAACCGTCGCCAAACTGGCAACGATTATTGATGGTGAAGAGGACAGCTCCCGGCGCATGGGATTCGAAACCATTCTGCCGTTGCGTGAAGGTAATGGCCCGACGCTGTTTTGTTTCCATCCGGCATCCGGTTTTGCCTGGCAGTTTAGCGTGCTCTCGCGTTATCTCGATCCACTATGGTCGATTATCGGCATTCAGTCGCCGCGCCCTCATGGCCCCATGCAGACAGCGACGAACCTGGATGAAGTCTGCGAAGCGCATCTGGCAACGTTACTTGAACAACAACCGCACGGCCCTTATTACCTGCTGGGTTATTCACTTGGCGGTACGCTGGCGCAGGGTATTGCGGCGCGGCTGCGTGCCCGTGGCGAACAGGTGGCATTTCTTGGCTTGCTGGATACCTGGCCGCCAGAAACGCAAAACTGGCAGGAAAAAGAAGCTAATGGTCTGGACCCGGAAGTGCTGGCGGAGATTAACCGCGAGCGCGAGGCCTTCCTGGCGGCACAGCAGGGAAGTACTTCAACGGAGTTGTTTACCACCATTGAAGGCAACTACGCTGATGCTGTGCGCCTGCTGACGACTGCTCATAGCGTACCGTTTGACGGTAAAGCGACGCTGTTTGTTGCTGAACGCACACTTCAGGAAGGTATGAGTCCCGAACGCGCCTGGTCGCCGTGGATAGCGGAGCTGGATATCTATCGTCAGGATTGTGCGCATGTGGATATTATCTCTCCAGGGGCATTTGAAAAAATTGGGCCGATTATTCGCGCAACGCTAAACAGATAAATTAACATTATCTATAAACCCATAATTGCAGGAAATAATTATGGGTTTATCATTTATTTAATTTATAAGTTTGCTGGTTATTTTTCTTAAATAGAGTGAATGTTGCATTCAGTGGAATGAATTTACAAACTTCAGCTTCGGATAATTCTCACCAACTGGTAAAGTGAGCGCCGTGGAGATTTCCCCCTATTGGACTCATTTTCAGGTTATACCCCATGTCATCACTGAATATTAAACAGGGAAGTGACGCTCATTTTCCCGATTATCCTCTGGCGTCGCCCAGTAATAATGAAATTGATTTACTTAATCTAATCTCAGTTTTATGGCGGGCCAAAAAAACGGTCATGGCGGTCGTTTTTGCGTTTGCCTGCGCAGGCTTGCTGATCTCTTTCATCCTGCCGCAAAAATGGACCAGCGCGGCGGTTGTCACGCCTCCAGAACCTGTTCAGTGGCAAGAGTTGGAGAAAACATTCACTAAGCTTCGTGTGCTGGATCTGGATATCAAAATTGATCGTACAGAAGCATTTAACCTGTTTATCAAGAAGTTTCAGTCGGTTAGCTTGCTGGAAGAGTACCTGCGTTCATCACCTTATGTGATGGACCAATTAAAAGAGGCGAAAATCGACGAACTGGATTTGCATCGCGCAATTGTCGCATTGAGCGAAAAAATGAAAGCGGTTGATGACAATGCCAGTAAGAAAAAAGATGAACCGTCACTGTATACCTCCTGGACGCTAAGTTTTACCGCGCCAACCAGTGAAGAGGCGCAGACCGTTTTGAGCGGGTATATCGATTATATCTCTGCGTTGGTGGTGAAAGAGTCGATAGAAAACGTCCGTAATAAACTGGAGATCAAAACCCAGTTTGAAAAAGAAAAACTGGCTCAGGACCGCATTAAAATGAAAAATCAACTTGATGCAAACATTCAGCGCCTCAATTATTCACTCGACATTGCCAACGCGGCAGGAATTAAAAAGCCCGTTTACAGTAATGGTCAGGCCGTTAAAGATGACCCCGATTTCTCTATTTCTCTCGGCGCAGACGGTATTGAACGCAAACTGGAAATTGAAAAAGCGGTCACTGACGTTGCGGAACTGAACGGTGAATTACGTAATCGTCAGTATCTTGTCGAGCAGTTAACAAAAGCAAATATCAACGATGTGAATTTTACGCCGTTTAAATATCAGTTAAGCCCGTCATTGCCAGTGAAAAAAGACGGTCCGGGTAAGGCGATTATTGTGATCCTTTCCGCGCTGATCGGCGGGATGGTGGCTTGTGGTAGCGTGTTATTGCGCCATGCGATGGCATCCAGAAAAAAGGATGCCATGATGGCAGACCACTTAGTTTAACTATTTGCGATTGAAGGTGCCGTTCGTCCGAGCGGCACCACAAGTGGCGTTCCTGCAACCGGGTCGTCAATTATCATGCAGCGCAGACCATAAATGCGCTCAATCAGTTCAGCAGTGACAATCTCCTTCGGCGCTCCCTGAGCAACAATTTTCCCTTCTCGCAATGCAATCAAATGGCTGGCGTAACGACAGGCCTGATTAAGATCGTGCAGCACCGCCGCCAGGGTATAGCCTTTCTCGCGGTTCAGTTCGCTTAACAGTTCCAGTAGATCAATCTGATGACTGATATCCAGCCAGGTCGTGGGTTCGTCGAGCAGCATAATCGCCGTTTCCTGGGCCAGCACCATCGCGATCCACGCTCGCTGGCGTTGCCCACCGGAAAGGGTATCCACGCTTTGATCCGCCAGATGAGTTATTCCCGTGGCCTGCATCGCTTTCGTTACCGCTTCTTCATCTTCTTTGCGCCAGCGGGTAAACAGCGGTTGATGCGGGTAACGCCCACGCGCCACCAGCTCCTGCACGGTGATATCTCCCGGAGTGGTGGCATTCTGTGCCAACAGACCAATCCGGCGTGCAACCTCTTTACTGGCGTAATGTTGAATGTGCTCGCCATCCAGCCAGACATGCCCGTGAGCAGGCGTCATCAGGCGGCTTAAGGTACGCAGTAACGTGGATTTACCGCAGCCATTTGGCCCGATAATTGCCGTGAAGTGACCATCAGGAATTTCTACAGTCAGATTTTCCGCAACGGTAAATTTGCCATATCCGAGGGTTAACTGTTCGCCGCGCAAACGGGCTACTGATTCGGTCATTTTTTGCGAGACTCCTGAATTAACAAGACGATAAGGTAAATACCGCCGAGGCTGACGGTAACGACGCCAACCGGAAGTTGATACGGCATAAACAGTTGTTGGGCGCAGAGATCGGCCGCCAGCAGTAACAGCGCCCCGCATAGCGCCGCCTGGGTTAGCCCCCAGCGAGCGGTGCCGCTAATGCGTCGGGCAATGTGCGGCGCGACTAAAGCAATAAAGGAAATCGGCCCGGCAAGCGCTGTTGCCGCAGCGGTAAGCACCACTGCAACCAGCATCATTAACAGACGCGAACGTTCGACGCTGACGCCAAGCGCACACGCGGTATCATCGCCCATTTCCAGCAAGCGCATCCGGCGTACCAGTAAGGCGGCGGCAATTAGCATCAATATAATGATGGGTGCGGAAGGCGAGGTTTTTGCCCACGTCAGGCCGTTGAGCGATCCGGCATTCCACAAACCTGCTGTTAGCGCCGTTTCTAAAGACGCTTTCAGCAACAGCCAGGTATTAAAGGCCACCAGCATGGCGCGAACGCCGATACCGATAATAATCAACCGAAAGGTGTCGATACCGTTACGCCAGGCGAGCAGCCAGACCAACAGCGAAGTGATAATGCCGCCCACCATTGCTGCCAGCGCGATAGCCGTCAGATCCTGACCAAACAGCACCATCGCCACCAGCACGCCGCTCCACGCCCCGGTGTTAAAGCCCATTACGTCAGGGCTGCCGAGCGGGTTACGCATCAGCGACTGAAAAATCGCACCGCTGACGCCCAGTGCCGCGCCAATCAACAGCGCCATCAGCACGCGTGGTAAACGCCATTCGGTGACCACCATCGTCATACTGCGCGGCGCATCGCCCATCAGCGCGGCGAATACCTGCGAGGTTTCCAGCGTGACGGCACCGCTGCGTAATCCCCAGATACCTGCAACCACACAGGCGGAAATCAGCAGCAAACAGGTGATGAGTAATCGGCGAGAGACGTAAATCATGCACCACCTCGCGTTTTACGTCGCACGAGGAAGATCAGCACCGGTGCACCAATAAACGCACTGACCACAGAAACGCGCAGTTCACCGGGCACAATCACCCGCCCGATGATATCGGCGAACAGCAGCAGGGCAGGGGTAGCAAGTAGCGTGACGGGCAGCGACCAGCGATGATCGGCACCCACCAGCCAACGCGCCATATGCGGCATCATCAGGCCAATAAAGGCAATCGGGCCAACTACCGCTGTCGCACTACCACAAAGCACGGTAATCGCCAGCAGACCAATTAACTGTGTGCGCGCCACGCGACTGCCCAGCGCCGTCGCGGTGTCACTGCCGAGGCTCAAACTGTTCAGCGCGCGACTCAGTAATAGCGCAGTTGCTCCGGCGATCAGCACCGGGATCAGCACCACTTTTAAGGTATGTAGATTGCGAATATCCAGCGAACCGGCTTGCCAGAAACGCAGTTGATCGTAGACGTCAGGATTAAGCAGGGCGATGCCGCTGGTCAGTCCTTCCAGCACCGCCGCCAGCGCCACGCCCGCCAGGGTTAAACGCACCGGACTTAACTGCCCGCCGCCCTGACTGCCGGTAAAGGCAACAATCAATGAGGCCACCAGCGCCCCGGCGAAGGCCATCGCCAGTTGTTCCTGCGCGGATGAGTAACCAAACAGCGCCGCACCCAGCACAATGGCAAAGCTGGCTCCGGCATTCACGCCAAGCAAGCCGGGGTCGGCAAGTGGATTTCGGGTGAGGGTTTGCATCAACGCCCCGGCAAGGCCAAGCGCGCCGCCTGCAAGTAAACCGGCAAGGGTGCGCGGCAGTCGCGCGTCGAGCACGATGGTGCAGTCGGCGCTCTGGCAGGTGCCGGAGAGGGCCTCCAGCACTACGGAAGCGGGGAGTGATTTTGCCCCAATGAGCAGGCTTAATGCCGTCGCGATAATCAGTAATAACAGCAATCCGGGCACGGCAATGGCGCGTGTCACGGCAACAGAACCAGACATACGAACTTCCATGATAATGAAATTAATTATCGTTATCGATCTTATTTGGATATGTTAGCATGTGCAGCCTAAGAATAGGTATTTAAAATATTTGATGGCAAGGCATTGTAATGAATAAACAATCCTGGCTGCTTAACCTCAGCCTGTTGAAAACGCACCCGGCGTTTCGCGCAGTATTCCTCGCTCGTTTTATCTCAATTGTGTCTCTGGGTTTGCTCGGCGTCGCGGTGCCGGTGCAGATCCAGATGATGACGCATTCTACCTGGCAGGTGGGGCTTTCGGTGACGCTGACCGGCGGCGCGATGTTTGTTGGCCTGATGGTTGGCGGTGTGCTGGCGGATCGCTATGAGCGCAAAAAAGTGATTTTGCTGGCGCGCGGCACCTGTGGCATTGGCTTCATTGGACTGTGCCTTAATGCACTGCTGCCGGAGCCGTCATTGCTGGCAATCTATTTACTTGGTTTATGGGATGGTTTTTTCGCATCGCTTGGCGTTACGGCGCTATTGGCGGCGACACCAGCACTGGTAGGGCGTGAAAACTTAATGCAGGCCGGGGCGATCACCATGTTGACCGTGCGTCTGGGGTCGGTGATTTCGCCCATGATTGGCGGTTTATTGCTAGCGACCGGTGGCGTAGCCTGGAACTACGGGCTGGCGGCGGCGGGCACGTTTATTACCTTGCTACCGTTGTTAAGCCTTCCGGCGTTGCCACCGCCACCGCAGCCGCGTGAGCATCCGTTGAAATCATTACTGGCAGGATTTCGTTTTCTGCTTGCCAGCCCGCTGGTGGGCGGGATTGCGCTGCTGGGTGGTTTATTGACGATGGCGAGCGCGGTGCGGGTACTGTATCCGGCGCTGGCTGACAACTGGCAGATGTCAGCGGCACAGATTGGTTTTCTCTACGCGGCGATCCCGCTCGGCGCGGCTATTGGTGCGTTAACCAGCGGGAAGCTGGCACATAGTGCGCGACCAGGGTTATTGATGCTGCTCTCCACGCTGGGATCGTTCCTCGCCATTGGTCTGTTTGGCCTGATGCCGATGTGGATTTTAGGCGTGGTTTGTCTGGCGCTGTTCGGCTGGCTGAGCGCGGTTAGTTCGTTGCTGCAATATACAATGCTGCAAACGCAAACCCCGGAAGCGATGTTAGGGCGGATTAACGGTTTGTGGACGGCGCAGAACGTGACGGGCGATGCCATAGGCGCGGCGCTGCTGGGTGGTTTGGGCGCGATGATGACACCGGTTGCTTCCGCAAGCGCGAGCGGTTTTGGTTTGTTGATTATCGGCGTGTTGTTATTGCTGGTGCTGGTGGAGTTGCGACGTTTTCGCCAGACGCCGCCGCAGGTGACAGCGTCTGACAGTTAATGCTTAAAACAGCGCCTTAAGTCGTTCCAGCACTTGCATGGCGCTGTAGTAATCCAGGCGGAACGTCTCGGTTCCCAGCGCATAAACCTGCTTGTTTTGTACTGCGGGCAGGTGCGCGAGCAGTGGATTGGCATAAATCGCATCGGCATCTTTCTGATCACCGGCGAACAGGAATAGTGACTCGCCATTTAACCCAGCAGCCAGATTTTCCCCACCAAGCTGAATGATGTCATGGCGTTTGCCCTGGCTTTGGCTGGCGTTTAACCCTGCGGGCAACTTCGCCAGCGTAAAGCCGAGTTGTTCCAGCATCTGCCCTTGTGCTGATTCCGGCGTCCAGAGATTGGCACTGTGTGCAGCGGCGGTATAGACAATGGCAGTGACCGGCTGCGGCGGTAATTTGATTTGCTCTTTCGCCGCTGCCAGTTGCTTATCAAACTGTGCAATCCGCTCTGCCGCTTGTT
The DNA here is from genome assembly GCF_046487665.1 of Escherichia sp. WS1152. Taxonomy (NCBI): domain Bacteria; kingdom Pseudomonadati; phylum Pseudomonadota; class Gammaproteobacteria; order Enterobacterales; family Enterobacteriaceae; genus Escherichia; species Escherichia sp. WS1152. The sequence goes on from NZ_JBJQJA010000010.1 coordinate 75,610, forward strand.
TCTCATGCCCGGTAATTTCGCCAAGCTGCGTTAACAGCGACTGCCAGCTTTTGTCGTCGTAATTGATGATTAATGTCGGGGCGATGGTGGAAAGCTGATCATACAGTGCCAGCGCCGAATCCCCGCCGGTTGCGCTAATTAAAATCAGATCCGGCATTTGCGCGGCAACGGCTTCGGCGCTCGGTTCGCCGATATAGAGCCGTTGCAGTTTGCGTTCTTTCGCCACCTTGCTCCACTGGCGTAAAAAGCCCTGGTCATCCGCGACGCGGTTATTCGGCGTGGTCGCGCCGCTGGCGATCACCGGAGCATCAATCGCCAGCAGTGAGCCGGTCAGGGTGACGCTGGTGGAAACAATACGCTGCGGCTGGCTTTCCAGGGTATGAGTGCCCCGGCTGTCAGTAATCTGACGCGGCCAGTCGGCAGCCTGAACTGCGGCTATTCCTGAAAGCAAAAGTCCTGTTAATAGAAGGGCGTTGCGGTAGAGCGGGGCGAGTCTCACAAATCAGCTTCCTGTTATTAATAAGGTTAAGGGTGTAATGACAAATTCGACAAAGCGCACAATCCGTCCCCTCGCCCCTTTGGGGAGAGGGGGCAAAACGGCGCAGGACATCACATTGCGCTTATGCGAATTCATCAATAATGCTTCTCATTTTCATTGTAACCACAACCAGATGCAACCCCGAGTTGCAGATTGCGTTACCTCAAGAGTTGACATAGTGCGCGTTTGCTTTTAGGTTAGCGACCGAAAATATAAATGATAATCATTATTAAAGCCTTTATCATTTTGTGGAGGATGATATGGATACGTCACTGGCTGAGGAAGTACAGCAGACCATGGCAACACTTGCGCCCAATCGCTTTTTCTTTATGTCGCCGTATCGCAGTTTTACGACGTCAGGATGTTTCGCCCGCTTCGATGAACCGGCTGTGAATGGGGATTCGCCCGACAGTCCCTTCCAGCAAAAACTCGCCGCGCTGTTTGCCGATGCCAAAGCGCAGGGCATCAAAAATCCGGTGATGGTCGGGGCGATTCCTTTCGATCCACGTCAGCCTTCGTCGCTGTATATTCCTGAATCCTGGCAGTCGTTCTCCCGTCAGGAAAAACAAGCTTCCGCACGCCGTTTCACCCGCAGCCAGTCGCTGAATGTGGTGGAACGCCAGGCAATTCCGGAGCAAACCACGTTTGAACAGATGGTTGCCCGCGCCGCCGCACTTACCGCCACGCCGCAGGTCGACAAAGTGGTGTTGTCACGGTTGATTGATATCACCACTGACGCCGCCATTGATAGTGGCGTATTGCTGGAACGGTTGATTGCGCAAAACCCGGTTAGTTACAACTTCCATGTCCCGCTGGCAGATGGTGGCGTTCTGCTGGGGGCCAGCCCGGAACTGCTGCTACGTAAAGACGGTGAGCGTTTTAGCTCCATTCCGTTAGCCGGTTCCGCGCGTCGTCAGCCGGATGAAGTGCTCGATCGCGAAGCGGGTAATCGTCTACTGGCGTCAGAAAAAGATCGCCATGAACATGAACTGGTGACTCAGGCGATGAAAGAGGTACTGCGCGAACGCAGTAGTGAGTTACACGTTCCCTCCTCTCCACAATTGATTACCACGCCGACGCTGTGGCATCTCGCAACTCCCTTTGAAGGTAAAGCGAATTCGCAAGAAAACGCACTGACTCTGGCCTGTCTGCTGCATCCGACCCCCGCGCTGAGCGGTTTCCCGCATCAGGCCGCGACCCAGGTTATTGCTGAACTGGAGCCGTTCGACCGCGAACTGTTTGGCGGCATTGTGGGTTGGTGTGACAGCGAAGGTAACGGCGAATGGGTGGTGACCATCCGCTGCGCGAAGCTGCGGGAAAATCAGGTGCGTCTGTTTGCCGGAGCGGGGATTGTGCCTGCGTCGTCACCGTTGGGTGAGTGGCGCGAAACAGGCGTCAAACTTTCTACCATGTTGAATGTTTTTGGATTGCATTAAGGAGCGAGGATGAGCATTCCATTCACCCGCTGGCCGGAAGAGTTTGCCCGTCGCTATCGGGAAAAAGGCTACTGGCAGGATTTGCCACTGACCGACATTCTGACTCGCCACGCTGCGAGTGATAGCATCGCGGTTATCGACGGCGAGCGGCAGTTGAGTTATCGGGAGCTGAATCAGGCGGCGGATAACCTCGCCTGTAGTTTGCGCCGTCAGGGCATTAAACCTGGTGAAACCGCGCTGGTACAACTGGGTAACGTCGCTGAACTTTACATTACCTTTTTCGCGCTGCTGAAACTGGGCGTCGCGCCGGTGCTGGCGCTGTTCAGCCATCAGCGTAGTGAACTGAACGCCTACGCCAGCCAGATTGAACCGGCGTTACTGATTGCCGATCGCCAACATGCGCTGTTTAGCGGGGATGATTTCCTCAATACTTTCGTCACAGAACATTCCTCCATTCGCGTGGTGCAGCTACTCAACGACAGCGGTGAGCATAACTTGCAGGATGCGATTAACCATCCGGCAGACGGTTTTACTGCCACGCCGTCACCTGCTGATGAAGTGGCCTATTTCCAGCTTTCCGGCGGCACCACCGGCACACCGAAACTGATCCCGCGCACACATAACGACTACTACTACAGCGTGCGTCGTAGCGTCGAGATTTGTCAGTTCACACAACAGACACGTTACCTGTGCGCGATCCCGGCGGCTCATAACTACGCCATGAGTTCGCCGGGATCGCTGGGGGTATTTCTCGCTGGCGGCACTGTCGTTCTGGCGGCCGATCCCAGCGCCACGCTCTGTTTCCCATTGATTGAAAAACATCAGGTGAACGTTACCGCGCTGGTGCCGCCGGCAGTCAGCCTGTGGTTGCAGGCGCTGACCGAAGGCGAAAGCCGGGCGCAGCTTGCCTCGCTGAAACTGTTACAGGTCGGCGGCGCACGTCTTTCTGCCACCCTTGCGGCGCGTATTCCCGCTGAGATTGGCTGTCAGTTGCAGCAGGTGTTTGGCATGGCGGAAGGGCTGGTGAACTACACCCGACTTGATGATAGCGCGGAGAAAATTATCCATACCCAGGGTTACCCAATGTGTCCGGACGATGAAGTGTGGGTTGCCGATGCCGAAGGAAATCCACTGCCGCAAGGGGAAGTCGGACGCCTGATGACGCGCGGTCCGTACACCTTCCGCGGCTATTACAAAAGCCCGCAGCACAATGCCAGCGCCTTTGATGCCAACGGTTTTTACTGTTCCGGCGATCTGATCTCTATTGATCCAGAGGGTTACATCACCGTACAGGGGCGCGAGAAAGATCAGATCAACCGTGGCGGCGAGAAGATCGCTGCCGAAGAGATCGAAAACCTGTTGCTGCGCCATCCGGCGGTGATCTACGCCGCACTGGTCAGTATGGAAGATGAGCTGATGGGCGAAAAAAGCTGTGCTTATCTGGTAGTAAAAGAGCCGCTGCGCGCGGTGCAGGTGCGTCGTTTCCTGCGTGAACAGGGTATTGCCGAATTTAAATTACCGGATCGCGTGGAGTGTGTAGATTCACTTCCACTGACGGCGGTCGGGAAAGTCGATAAAAAACAATTACGTCAGTGGCTGGCGTCACGCGCATCAGCCTGAAGGAGAGAACACGATGGCTATTCCAAAATTACAGGCTTACGCACTGCCGGAGTCTCACGATATTCCGCAGAATAAAGTCGACTGGGCCTTTGAACCGCAACGTGCCGCGTTGTTAATCCATGATATGCAGGACTATTTTGTCAGCTTCTGGGGTGAGAACTGCCCGATGATGGAGCAGGTGATCGCGAATATTGCTGCGCTACGCGACTACTGCAAACAGCACAATATCCCGGTTTATTACACCGCCCAGCCGAAAGAGCAGAGCGATGAAGATCGGGCGCTGTTGAATGATATGTGGGGGCCAGGCCTGACCCGTTCGCCGGAGCAGCAAAAGGTGGTGGATCGCCTGACGCCAGATGCCGACGACACGGTGCTGGTGAAGTGGCGCTACAGCGCGTTTCATCGTTCTCCGCTGGAGCAAATGCTCAAAGAGAGTGGGCGTAACCAGCTGATTATTACAGGGGTATATGCCCACATTGGCTGTATGACCACCGCAACCGACGCATTTATGCGCGATATTAAACCGTTTATGGTGGCGGATGCGCTGGCCGATTTCAGCCGTGACGAGCATTTGATGTCGCTGAAATATGTGGCCGGACGTTCTGGCCGGGTGGTGATGACCGAAGAATTACTGCCAGCACCTGGCCCAGCCAGCAAAGCGGCGCTGCGTAAGGTGATCCTGCCGTTGCTGGACGAGTCCGATGAACCGTTCGATGACGACAACCTGATCGACTACGGTCTGGATTCGGTGCGCATGATGGCGCTGGCGGCGCGCTGGCGCAAAGTGCATGGCGATATCGACTTTGTCATGCTGGCGAAAAAACCGACCATCGACGCCTGGTGGAAGCTACTCTCCCGCGAGGTGAAATAATGGATTTCAGCGGTAAAAATGTCTGGGTAACAGGCGCGGGGAAAGGTATCGGCTACGCCACGGCGCTGGCATTTGTTGAGGCTGGAGCGAAAGTTACAGGTTTTGATCAAGCGTTCACTCAGGAGCAATATCCCTTTGCGACCGAAGTGATGGATGTTGCCGATGCTGCGCAGGTGGCGCAGGTATGTCAGCGACTGTTAGCTGAAACGGAGCGACTGGACGTGCTGGTCAATGCGGCGGGAATTTTGCGCATGGGCGCGACAGACCAACTGAGCAAAGAGGACTGGCAGCAGACTTTTGCGGTTAACGTCGGCGGTGCGTTTAACCTGTTTCAGCAAACCATGAACCAGTTTCGCCGTCAGCAGGGCGGGGCGATTGTCACTGTGGCGTCCGACGCCGCACACACGCCGCGTATTGGTATGAGTGCTTATGGCGCATCGAAAGCGGCGCTGAAAAGCCTGGCGTTGAGCGTCGGGCTGGAACTGGCGGGTAGCGGCGTGCGCTGTAATGTGGTTTCGCCTGGCTCCACCGACACCGATATGCAACGCACGCTGTGGGTGAGCGATGACGCCGAAGAACAGCGTATTCGCGGCTTTGGCGAGCAGTTTAAACTCGGCATTCCGCTGGGGAAAATCGCCCGTCCACAAGAGATCGCCAACACGATTTTGTTCCTCGCCTCTGACCTCGCCAGCCATATCACCCTACAGGATATTGTGGTAGATGGCGGCTCAACGCTGGGGGCATAAGCATGATCTGGAAACGCCATTTAACGCTCGACGAACTGAACGCCACCAGCGATAACACAATGGTGGCGCATCTGGGGATTGTATATACCCGTCTGGGCGATGATGTGCTGGAAGCCGAAATGCCGGTTGATACCCGTACTCATCAGCCGTTTGGCCTGCTGCATGGCGGCGCGTCGGCGGCGCTGGCTGAAACGCTGGGATCGATGGCCGGATTTATGATGACCCGTGACGGGCAGTGTGTGGTGGGCACGGAACTTAACGCCACCCATCATCGCCCGGTGTCTGAAGGCAAGGTACGCGGCGTCTGCCAGCCGCTGCATCTTGGGCGGCAAAATCAGAGCTGGGAAATCGTCGTTTTCGATGAACAGGGGCGGCGTTGCTGCACTTGTCGGCTGGGTACGGCAGTTTTGGGATGAGCCCGACAGAATTAAATGAGATTGCAGGAAAACTCGGTTAACGGAGTGATCGAGTTAACATTGTTAAGTTAAATATTGGTTTCAACTCCGATTTACATGGTTGCCGTGTTGTTAAATCGTACAAAGATGTTATAGAAACAAAATGTAACATCTCTATGGACACGCACACGGATAACAACTATGAACAAATCAGGGAAATACCTCGTCTGGACAGTGCTCTCTGTAATGGGAGCATTTGCTCTGGGATACATTGCTTTAAATCGTGGGGAACAGATCAACGCGCTGTGGATTGTGGTGGCGTCGGTCTGTATCTATCTGATCGCTTACCGTTTTTATGGGCTGTATATCGCCAAAAATGTGCTGGCGGTTGACCCGACGCGTATGACGCCAGCGGTGCGCCATAACGACGGGCTGGACTATGTGCCGACGGACAAGAAAGTGCTGTTCGGTCACCATTTTGCGGCCATTGCCGGAGCAGGTCCGTTGGTTGGGCCGGTACTGGCGGCGCAAATGGGTTACCTGCCAGGGATGATCTGGCTACTCGCCGGGGTGGTTCTCGCCGGTGCAGTGCAGGATTTCATGGTGCTGTTTGTTTCTACGCGTCGTGACGGTCGCTCGCTGGGTGAGCTGGTCAAAGAAGAGATGGGGCCAACCGCCGGGGTGATAGCGCTGGTGGCCTGCTTTATGATCATGGTCATTATCCTTGCAGTACTGGCGATGATCGTGGTGAAAGCCCTGACTCATAGCCCGTGGGGAACGTATACCGTTGCGTTCACCATTCCGCTGGCGATTTTTATGGGAATCTACCTGCGCTATCTGCGTCCGGGGCGTATTGGCGAAGTGTCAGTGATTGGCCTGGTGTTCCTGATTTTTGCCATTATCTCTGGCGGCTGGGTGGCAGAAAGCCCGACCTGGGCACCGTACTTTGACTTTACCGGCGTGCAGCTGACCTGGATGCTGGTGGGCTACGGTTTTGTGGCGGCGGTGCTGCCGGTGTGGTTACTGCTGGCCCCGCGTGACTACCTCTCTACCTTCCTGAAAATCGGGACTATCGTCGGTCTGGCGGTAGGCATTTTGATTATGCGTCCGACGCTGACCATGCCTGCGCTGACCAAATTTGTCGATGGCACTGGCCCGGTATGGACCGGTAATCTGTTCCCGTTCCTGTTTATCACCATCGCCTGTGGCGCGGTGTCAGGCTTCCATGCGCTGATCTCTTCCGGCACCACGCCGAAGATGCTGGCGAACGAAGGGCAGGCTTGTTTTATCGGCTACGGTGGAATGTTAATGGAATCCTTCGTGGCGATTATGGCGCTGGTTTCCGCCTGTATCATCGATCCGGGCGTTTACTTTGCCATGAACAGCCCAATGGCGGTGCTGGCTCCGGCAGGGACGGCGGATGTGGTCGCTTCTGCCGCGCAGGTGGTGAGTAGCTGGGGCTTTAGCATTACACCAGATACGCTCAACCAGATTGCCAGCGAAGTGGGTGAACAGTCGATCATTTCCCGTGCGGGCGGTGCGCCGACGTTGGCGGTGGGGATGGCTTACATCCTGCACGGCGCGCTGGGCGGTATGATGGATGTAGCGTTTTGGTATCACTTCGCCATTCTGTTTGAAGCTCTGTTTATTCTGACGGCGGTAGATGCGGGTACGCGTGCTGCGCGCTTTATGTTGCAGGATCTGCTGGGCGTGGTGTCTCCTGGCCTGAAGCGGACCGATTCACTGCCTGCTAACCTGCTGGCAACGGCGCTGTGCGTACTGGCGTGGGGCTACTTCCTCCATCAGGGCGTGGTCGATCCGCTGGGCGGTATTAACACTCTGTGGCCGCTGTTTGGTATTGCCAACCAGATGCTGGCAGGGATGGCGCTGATGCTCTGTGCCGTGGTGTTGTTCAAGATGAAACGTCAACGTTACGCCTGGGTGGCGCTGGTACCAACGGCCTGGCTGCTGATTTGTACCCTGACCGCTGGCTGGCAGAAAGCGTTTAGCCCGGATGCGAAAGTCGGCTTCCTGGCCATTGCTAATAAGTTCCAGGCAATGATCGACAGCGGCAATATTCCGTCGCAGTATACTGAGTCACAGCTGGCGCAACTGGTGTTCAACAACCGTCTGGATGCCGGGTTAACCATCTTCTTTATGGTGGTCGTGGTGGTTCTGGCGCTGTTCTCGATTAAGACGGCACTGGCGGCATTGAAAGATCCGAAGCCAACGGCGAAAGAAACGCCGTATGAGTCAATGCCGGAAAATGTCGAGGAGATCGTGGCGCAGGCAAAAGGCGCACACTAAAGTCAGAGTGAGGGGGGATGTTGGCGAATGTTGGCATAGTGCCGAGGGTTCCTCCTCACCCTAACCCTCTCCCCGATGGGGCGAGGGGACTGACCGAGCGCGTTGATAGCATTTGTAGGCCGGATAAGGCGTTCACGCCGCATCCGGCACTCTTTCAGCAACATGGTTAGCGGAGGCCAAGATGTTTGATTCACTGGCAAAAGCCGGAAAATATTTAGGTCAGGCGGCGAAGCTGATGATTGGTATGCCTGATTACGACAACTATGTCGAACATATGCGGGTTAACCATCCCGATCAAACGCCGATGACCTACGAAGAGTTTTTCCGTGAGCGGCAGGACGCGCGCTACGGTGGAAAAGGCGGCGCGCGCTGCTGCTAAATTTGCACGTCAGGCTTTAAACGATTCCACTTTTTCGAACGCTGCACGCAACGTATCTGGTGTCAGCGTGACTGGCAGGTAATGAATGGATTCCACCGGACGCAGGGTGTGGGTAATCACTTTGTCGATCTCCGCATGATTATTGATATCCACTTCCAGCTCCGCCAGCGTGGTCGGCAGATGAAAACGCTGATACGCCCCGGTTAATTGCGCCAGCACATCATCCTGACCCAGCAAGGCGCTTTGTACCAGAATGCCATAAGCGACTTTGGTGCCGTGGAGAAATTTCTCGGTTTGCGGCAGGACAGTCAGACCGTTATGCACGGCATGAGCCGCCGCCACACGCGTAAAACGATCGCCCAGACCACCGACCATCCCACCACCAGCAATAATAGCATCCACCACATCGCAAAATGATTGCGTTAACTGTTGATTTTGCTGATCGCTCAGCGCCTGTTCGCTACTGTTTAACAATACGTCGCGAATGGCCTGCGCATTATTGATCCCCAGTCGCACGGTTAGCGGCAACGTTTCTGGTTGCGGAGCCAGCACCACCGCTTCATACCATTTCGCCAGCGTGTCACCGATCCCCGCCAGCAGATATTGTTGCGGTGCATTGAGGATAATCTCCGGTTCCACCAGCACCATAAAATTGGCGTCGTCGAAAATCTCATAATGCAGCGCCTGTCCGGCATCGTTATACCAGACGGAGAGCGGTGTCCAGGCTGCGCAGGTGGCGGCGATCGTCGGAGCGGCAACAAATGGCAGACCGAGACGGCGGGCGAGGGCTTTCGCGGTGTCGAGCAGTGCGCCGCCGCCGACGCCAATCACCACGCTGCGATCGTCACCGGACTCAGCCGCCAGTTGCTGTACATCGCTTTCGCTGCAATGACCACGAAACAAAATATGCTTTGCCGCTGGAAGTCCAAACGCTGGCGGAAGTTTGGTTTGCGCCGCAGCAATGGCGCGTTTGCCGTAGATCCACACCGCGCGAGAAAGTTGTTCATCAGTGAAAAAATCGTGCAGGTGATTGAAACTTCCTGGATGTGAAAAGTAGTTAGCCGGGCCGACGACCACGCGGATAGGATTGTGAGGCATGTTGTGTTGTCCTTATTGTTTTATTTAGACATCTAAACGTCTTGATTGCCAAATACTAGCATCGTGTTATAGTGCCTTCAACACGCAACTTCGTCAGGTACAATAAAAATGACAAATAACCCTCTGATTCCACAAAGCAAACTTCCACAACTTGGCACCACTATTTTCACCCAGATGAGCGCGCTGGCGCAGCAACACCAGGCGATTAACCTGTCGCAAGGCTTTCCTGATTTTGATGGTCCGCGCTATTTACAGGAGCGGCTGGCGTACCACGTTGCCCAGGGGGCAAACCAATACGCGCCCATGACCGGCGTGCAGGCCTTGCGCGAGGCGATTGCTCAGAAAACGGAACGTTTGTATGGCTATCAACCAGATGCCGATAGCGATATCACCGTAACGGCAGGGGCGACGGAAGCGTTATACGCGGCGATTACCGCACTGGTGCGCAATGGCGATGAAGTGATTTGTTTTGATCCCAGCTATGACAGTTACTCCCCCGCCATCGCGCTTTCTGGGGGAATAGTGAAGCGTATGGCACTGCAACCACCGCATTTTCGCGTTGACTGGCAGGAATTTGCCGCATTATTAAGCGAGCGCACCAGACTGGTGATCCTCAACACTCCGCATAACCCCAGTGCAACTGTCTGGCAGCAGGCTGATTTCGCCGCTTTGTGGCAGGCGATCGCCGGGCACGAGATTTTTGTCATTAGCGATGAAGTCTACGAGCACATCAACTTTTCACAACAGGGCCATGCCAGTGTGCTGGCGCATCCGCAGCTGCGTGAGCGGGCAGTGGCGGTTTCTTCATTTGGCAAGACCTATCATATGACCGGCTGGAAAGTGGGTTATTGTGTTGCGCCAGCGCCCATCAGCGCCGAAATTCGCAAGGTACATCAGTATCTGACCTTTTCGGTGAATACCCCGGCACAGCTGGCGCTTGCTGATATGCTACGTGCAGAACCTGAGCATTATCTTGCGTTACCGGACTTTTATCGCCAGAAGCGCGATATTCTGGTGAATGCTTTAAATGAAAGCCGGCTGGAGATTTTACCGTGTGAAGGTACATACTTTTTGCTGGTGGATTACAGCGAGGTTTCTACCCTGGATGATGTTGAGTTTTGCCAGTGGCTGACGCAGGAGCACGGCGTAGCGGCGATTCCGCTGTCGGTGTTTTGCGCCGATCCCTTCCCACATAAACTGATTCGTCTCTGTTTTGCCAAGAAGGAATCGACGTTGCTGGCAGCAGCTGAACGCCTGCGCCAGCTTTAGTTATTTAACCGTCCAGGCGCGGGAATATTGACGGTCGGCAAACAGCTCTTGCAGGCCGTTAATTTGCTTCAGGCGCAGCACTTCGTCGCTGTCCATTCCTAGCTCTTTGCCAATTTTATTATCGTCCCATCCCAACTGGCTAAGTTCACGGACGATTTCCGACATGGCGGTGATTTGATGGCGTCCACGAGCGCGATTATGACGAATAGTCGCGGCGATGCGTTGATTACGCGTACCTTCCAGACAGGTCACCGGCAAATAACCTTTTAAGCGTAATTTTAATGATGATGAGCCTTTACCAATTTCATGGCGGTGAAAACCATCCACGATTTCCAGGGCATTTTTATCCGTATGCGTGACCACAATGGGTTGGGTAAAACCATCTATTTCAATGGATTTTTTCAGCAGTTTTTTTTCGGGTGGTGCCACGTTGTTTGGGTTGTAATCATTAGGTATAAGTTGGCTGTTTTTAACCCACAGAACGCAATCCACTGGCTCTTCACGAAAGGGGCTAACCTGATGGATCGCCATGCGGATTTCATTAATCGCTTTGATGCGATCATCTTCCGGCAAGCTGGCGAGAAATTGCGTTAAATCCTGCGTTAATCGTTGTTGCATAGTATCCCCCATTCCTGACGTTTTCCTTTTATCCGTTCGTTATAACGCTGATAGTTCTTCGCTTTCGTAGGACTAAATGATAATGCCCGACACCAGTAATCGTTATTGAGTAAAACTTTGCATATCCGCCGCCAGGAGGGGATATCTTTCGCGCCAATGTCCCCTTGCTGGGTTTGTGGAACCTCGATGCCTTTTTTCTGATACCAGTGCAAATAAATGGCGATTTTATTGCGGTAATGCTCAGCTGTTTTTTCCGGCATGCTATTGAGCAGCAATAATGCATATTCTTGCCAGTCTAAATGTTCTGGCTTGAGGATTTTCCGATGCCCATAGAAATGATTATCATGTCCGGCGTAAATGCCGCCACTTTTTACCCCGCTGACTCGTGCGCACATAGCAGCCCAGCGATCCGGTTCGATAACGTGATAGAGCCATAATCCTTGTCGTTGCTCCGGGCCAAAAGGTTCGCAAATTCGCATATGACGCAGAGGAACGCCTGCCTGATACATTAGGTTATACAGTGGGTTGCAGAGACTTTGATGATTTGCATACCAGGTCCAGATATCAGCCACTTTCCAGTCGTAAATGGGGTAAATGTACCAGCTATGACCGCCTGGTGCGGCCGTAGTCCAGGGTTTATCGTCGGCAAAACGTTGTTTATTTAAACTGGCGATGGCGACAAAACGGTTGTAGGACTCATCCGCACGGATGCCGATCATCATCGCCGCCGGACGTTTTTGTGAAAACCATTCGGCAAACTCACGTACAAATTGTTCGAAGGTCATGCCTGGCTGGTAAAAGGAGAAAAAGTCAGGGTCGGTTATCGCATCTTGGGGAGGTTGACGTACCCATTCGACATCAGGTTCCCAGCACTGCCATTCGGGTTGGTATTGTGAAAGGGAATTTTGCGTCGTAAGCGGGAGCGCAACCCAGTAAAACTCTTCGATGACATCGGTGTACAACTCGCGCAGGGACTGAACATAGTTAATGGTGCAAGAGAATTGCGCCTCCCAGTCGATAAACAAAACGCAGATTTTTTTGCCCATTTGTCGGGCAAGTTCGGCTGTCAGATGCAGCATTAAACCAGAGTCTTTGCCGCCAGAAAATGAGACACAAACGCGGGGTAGGGTGTTGAGTGTCCAGGTAATACGCTCTCGTGCAGCTTCCAGAATATTGAGCGGAAGAGGAATTTTATAAATAGACATCTGAAGACGCTCTCTGAACGTTACAGGGTGATCAGTGAGATAAGTCTGTTAATTATAAAGTAAACACTGTAAAGCAGAGTGTTTTATTTTTCATTCGCGCTGTGAATAAATAGATGAAAGTTATAGTAGCTGTCTGTAGTTATATATCAAAAACTCTCATTTAGACGGTCAATAAATCGGGAGAACACCAAATTATTTAAAGAAGATTTATTATAGGAAATGTAAAGCTTTATTGAAGGTAACGGATGTTCTAGTTTTATCTCTTTTAAATTAAGAAAGTCACGGTAGGAATTATAAAGTTCATAGGGGACTATTCCCAGTAAATCTGTAACTGCAATGCTATTAATGATTGTCAGCAAAGAGGAACCACGAAATGAGATTTTGCGATTCATAAATCTCTCGTCTATTTCCATTTGAATATCATCAACCCCTGCTGATTTAGATATTAATTGGGTGAACTCTTCTGCCATAATTTGTTCATAAGTGCTATTGTCAGTAATTCGTGGATGCCTATTACTACAAATTAGAGTATTGCGAATCGTATGCAATGGCATGCAAATGACGGAACGGCTGATCACTGGCATTTGGGTGATCACCAGATCGGCTTTGCGGTGAACCAACAGTTCTTCAGCATTCTCTGCTGACATGAGGATATCATGGCACTCAATCTCGACAGAGGCATCTTGCCGTAGGCAGCGGATCAGCATACTATTATTAGAGCAAGAAATGAGCTGAGGGCCGTAAATAATAAAGTTTTTCTTTAGTTCGGACTTATTGACTATATTAATTGTTTGTTCAAGGCCTTTGAGGTTTTTCTCAAGATGGTGATGCAGATTCAACCCTGTTGTCGTCGGCGCGATACCTTTTCCTGAGCGAATGAATAAAGGGTCATTAAATTGCGCACGTAAGCGTTGTAACGACTGGCTCACGGCTGATGGGGTGATATATAGTGATTCAGCAGCTTTGCTAATGCTTAAATGCTGGTAAATACACTCAAATATGACAAGAAGGTTTAAGTCGAACTTTTTCAAGTCGTAGAGATTGGCCATACACTACTCCGGTTATATTTTTCTTCCATGGTATATTCACTTAATCAATGTTTTTTGCGTATATATTTTTATTGATTATATTTTTTTGCTTAACTCAGGATTAAGTTTTTCTAAAATAGCATAGCCACTTAGGGCAGAGCGAGCAATTCATGCTTTTTTAGGATGGTTGAAAAGCAGGGATGTATTTCAACCATCCATGAATTATCTTTTATTTATTCCCCATAATGATATTAAGCGTTTTCTGATCGGGCAACCCCACGGCCTGTTGCAGCGTATTTTCCTTACTCATGTAATAGATCGCTGGTGTGACATTTGCCCCCAGATCGTCCATGAGTTTCTCGTTGGCGCTTAACACTTTCATTTGTTCTGTACTTACGTTTGCAGGCACGTTTAGCTTAAGCTTGCCACCAGAGGATTCATATTCTTGCCAGGTTTTTGCGGGATCTTTGGAGGCAAGAATTGCCGCTGCTGTCGCCGGGCTTTCTGGCTTGATAACCCCAACCAACAATGTTCTTAATTGCACTTTGCCAGAATCTACCCACGGGCGCGCCTGCTGCCAGAACTGTTTACAATATGGGCAGAACGGATCGGCGAACACGTAGACAATGACCGGCGCATCTTTTTTACCGTCGAGGAGCCAGTGGGATTGTTCCATCCGTTGCCACATTTCGCGTCCGGCTGGTGCGTAAATTTCTTTTTCGATAAGTGTGTTACTCAGGTTTTCACCTTTCTCGTTGTACATGTAACCAGAGATAGCGTGCTTACCATCTGGAGTCAGGTAGATGGTGACGCCCATATCCTGATACTTTCCGAGATAACCTTTCATTCCTCCGGGGGCATCGAATGTTTTGATGATTGTAATGCCCTGTTTTTCAATCGCTTTTACTGGAGCAGGAAGTTCCTCTGCGAAGGCGATTGCAGGAAGCAGAGCCAGTAAAAGTATCTTTTTTAACATTAATTTGTCCTTTTCAGTCAGTGCAAAAGTCGAGTAAAAGGCATAACCTATCACTGTCATAGGTAAGAGCTTAGATCAGGTGATTGCCCTTTGTTTATGAGGGTGTTGTAATCCATGTCGTTGTTGCATTTGTAAGGGCAACACCTCAGCCTGCAGGCAGGCACTGAAGATACCAAAGGGTAGTTCAGATTACACGGTCACCTGGAAAGGGGGCCATTTTACTTTTTATCGCCGCTGGCGGTGCAAAGTTCACAAAGTTGTCTTACGAAGGTTGTAAGGTAAAACTTATCGATTTGATAATGGAAACGCATTAGCCGAATCGGCAAAAATTGGTTACCTTACATCTCATCGAAAACACGGAGGAAGTATAGATGTCCTTGATTAACACCAAAATTAAACCTTTTAAAAACCAGGCATTCAAAAACGGCGAATTCATCGAAATCACCGAAAAAGATACCGAAGGCCGCTGGAGCGTCTTCTTCTTCTACCCGGCTGACTTTACTTTCGTATGCCCGACCGAACTGGGTGACGTTGCTGACCACTACGAAGAACTGCAGAAACTGGGCGTAGACGTATACGCAGTATCTACCGATACTCACTTCACCCACAAAGCATGGCACAGCAGCTCTGAAACCATCGCTAAAATCAAATATGCGATGATCGGCGACCCGACTGGCGCCCTGACCCGTAACTTCGACAACATGCGTGAAGATGAAGGTCTGGCTGACCGTGCGACCTTCGTTGTTGACCCGCAGGGTATCATCCAGGCAATCGAAGTTACCGCTGAAGGCATTGGCCGTGACGCGTCTGACCTGCTGCGTAAAATCAAAGCAGCACAGTACGTAGCTTCTCACCCAGGTGAAGTTTGCCCGGCTAAATGGAAAGAAGGTGAAGCAACTCTGGCTCCGTCTCTGGACCTGGTTGGTAAAATCTAAATTTCCTTCGTCTTTCGCGCTACCAACTCCGGCGCGAAATACTTCGGAAATTCACCTAATTCTTCGGGTGCTGCGGCACCCGATTTTCTTCCCCGCACCATGATGCAAGCTGCATCCAGGTAGCCGCAGAGGCCGCTTGCATGATGATGTTTAAAGCCCAGGAGATAAACATGCTCGACACAAATATGAAAACTCAACTCAAGGCTTACCTTGAGAAATTGACCAAGCCTGTTGAGTTAATTGCCACGCTGGATGACAGCGCTAAATCGGCAGAAATCAAGGAACTGTTGGCTGAAATCGCAGAACTGTCAGACAAAGTCACCTTTAAAGAAGATAACAGCTTGCCGGTGCGTAAGCCGTCTTTCCTGATCACCAACCCAGGTTCCAACCAGGGGCCACGTTTTGCAGGCTCCCCGCTGGGCCACGAGTTCACCTCGCTGGTACTGGCGTTGCTATGGACCGGTGGTCATCCGTCGAAAGAAGCGCAGTCTCTGCTGGAGCAGATTCGCCATATTGACGGTGATTTTGAATTCGAAACCTATTACTCGCTCTCTTGCCATAACTGCCCGGACGTGGTGCAGGCGCTGAACCTGATGAGCGTACTGAACCCGCGCATCAAGCACACTGCAATTGACGGCGGCACCTTCCAGAACGAAATCACCGATCGCAACGTGATGGGCGTTCCGGCAGTGTTCGTAAACGGGAAAGAGTTTGGTCAGGGCCGCATGACGTTGACTGAAATCGTTGCCAAAATTGATACGGGCGCGGAAAAACGTGCGGCAGAAGAGCTGAACAAGCGTGATGCTTATGACGTATTAATCGTTGGTTCCGGCCCGGCGGGTGCAGCTGCAGCAATTTACTCCGCACGTAAAGGCATCCGTACCGGTCTGATGGGCGAACGTTTTGGTGGTCAGATCCTCGATACCGTTGATATCGAAAACTACATTTCTGTACCGAAGACTGAAGGGCAGAAGCTGGCAGGCGCACTGAAAGTTCACGTTGATGAATACGACGTTGATGTGATCGACAGCCAGAGCGCCAGCAAACTGATCCCAGCAGCAGTTGAAGGTGGTCTGCATCAGATTGAAACAGCTTCTGGCGCGGTACTGAAAGCACGCAGCATTATCGTGGCGACCGGTGCAAAATGGCGCAACATGAACGTTCCTGGCGAAGATCAGTATCGCACCAAAGGCGTGACCTACTGCCCGCACTGCGACGGCCCGCTGTTTAAAGGCAAACGCGTAGCGGTTATCGGCGGCGGTAACTCCGGCGTGGAAGCGGCAATTGACCTGGCGGGTATCGTTGAGCACGTAACGCTGCTCGAATTTGCGCCAGAAATGAAAGCCGACCAGGTTCTGCAGGACAAACTGCGCAGCCTGAAAAACGTCGACATTATTCTGAATGCGCAAACCACGGAAGTGAAAGGCGACGGCAGCAAAGTCGTTGGTCTGGAATATCGAGATCGTGTCAGCGGCGATATTCACAACATCGAACTGGCCGGTATTTTCGTCCAGATTGGTCTGCTGCCGAACACCAACTGGCTGGAAGGCGCAGTCGAACGTAACCGCATGGGTGAGATTATCATTGATGCGAAATGCGAAACCAACGTCAAAGGCGTATTCGCAGCGGGTGACTGTACGACGGTTCCGTACAAGCAGATCATCATCGCCACTGGCGAAGGTGCCAAAGCCTCTCTGAGTGCTTTTGACTACCTGATTCGCACCAAAACTGCATAAGAAGAAGTAAGATTCACCTGCAATTGCTTAGCCGCCGGGGTCAAACCTGGCGGCTTTTTTATGGCATTAAAAAGCCCTGCCGGGATGGCTCCGGGCAGGGCGGGATATTTATTCTGGCAATTAACGCACAACCAGCACCGGCAGATTGGCATGGCGGATCACGCTCGAGGCGTTAGAACCTAACAGATGGGTCGAAATCGATGGGTTGCGAGAACCAATAACTACAACATCAGCCCCCAGTTCTTCTGCCAACTCATTGACTTCATCCCGCACGCTACCAAAACGGACATGTTGTTTAATGCGGGAAGGATCGATGGTGAAGTGGCTGACCATCGTTTGCAGACGTTCTTCTGCTTCATGTTGCAGATGCTCTTCAAAACGACGCACATCAGCGGCAAAACGGTGCAGGCTCAGGCTGGCTGACCCGGGTAGTACGTGAAGTAGATGAATAACTCCGTCATCCTGGGCGAGGAATTCAGCGTGGCGAACAGCTTTGTCGCTCAATTCCATTTCAAATACATCAACTGGCATAATGATTGTCTTATACATAACCCTTTCTCCCTGTTAATCATGAACAAATCATTCGCCATGATTATAATATTTATCCCTGATATTTGTCTGGTTCTTTTTCCTTACGAACGGTTTCTGTGATTAATATATTCTCACTGAACACCAGGAATTCTCCCAAAACCTGCGGTACCGCCCGTTTTCCCGCTGTGATAGCTACCCTTAAAGACTGACTCTTTTTTGAACTGTCTCTGGAGGTTGCATGAAAGCATTGACTTATCACGGCCCACATCACGTTCAGGTAGAAAATGTTCCCGATCCGGGCATTGAACAGGCAGATGATATTATTCTGCGTATTACGGCAACGGCGATCTGTGGCTCTGACCTCCATCTTTATCGAGGCAAAATACCCCAGGTTAAACATGGCGATATTTTTGGTCATGAATTTATGGGGGAAGTCGTTGAAACCGGAAAGGACGTAAAAAATTTGCAAAAAGGCGACCGGGTGGTAATTCCGTTTGTCATTGCTTGTGGCGACTGTTTTTTCTGTCGATTACAGCAATATGCCGCCTGCGAAAATACCAATGCGGGTAAAGGCGCTGCGCTCAATAAAAAACAGATACCAGCTCCCGCGGCATTGTTTGGTTATAGTCACCTGTATGGCGGCGTTCCTGGTGGGCAGGCGGAATATGTCCGCGTCCCTAAAGGGAATGTGGGGCCGTTTAAAGTACCGCCTTTGCTTTCAGATGATAAAGCCCTTTTCCTTTCTGATATTCTGCCAACGGCATGGCAGGCAGCAAAAAATGCGCAGATCCAACAAGGTTCAAGCGTTGCAGTCTATGGTGCCGGTCCAGTGGGATTGTTGACAATCGCCTGTGCACGGTTGCTCGGTGCGGAACAGATTTTTGTTGTTGATCATCATCCCTACCGCTTGCGTTTCGCCGCTGACCGCTACGGCGCGATCCCGATTAATTTCGATGAAGATAGCGATCCGGCACAGTCAATTATTGAACAAACGGCAGGTCACCGGGGCGTGGATGCAGTAATAGACGCCGTCGGTTTTGAAGCGAAAGGCAGCACCACGGAAACGGTGCTGACTAACCTGAAACTGGAGGGCAGCAGCGGTAAAGCGTTGCGCCAGTGTATTGCGGCGGTCAGGCGTGGCGGCATTGTTAGCGTACCGGGCGTCTACGCTGGATTTATTCACGGTTTCCTGTTTGGCGACGCCTTTGATAAAGGGTTGACGTTTAAAATGGGACAGACCCACGTTCACGCATGGCTGGGAGAATTATTACCGTTAATTGAGAAAGGATTACTGAAACCAGAAGAAATTGTTACCCACTATATGCCGTTTGAAGAGGCCGCCCGGGGATATGAGATTTTCGAAAAACGTGAAGAGGAGTGCCGTAAGGTGATTCTGGTACCCGGTGCACAAAGCGCAGAGGCGGCGCAGAAGGCGGTTTCAGGTCTGGTGAATGCGATGCCGGGGGGAACAATATGATCGTCAGGAGTGGTTTTCGAGGTAAAGGACAGCCATGACGATAATCGCCGCCATAATCAGAAATCCTATCAGGATGTAAAATGCTTCTGCCATGGTTATTCCCACAAACGAAACGGAATAATTTTGCAGCAAAAGTGAACAGTGAGAACCAGGAAAAATTGCTGATTTTGCGTAAAGAGGATGCGCGTGCATCCTCTGGGCAAAGCGAGTTATCGCTTGTGCAGATGGGATTAAAGCAGGTAGTCGCCAGCAGCTTCTGGCTGGTATTCGAGTTCCAGCACTTCAAGGTGGGTTGCAACGCCGCCCGGAAGTTCCCAGTGAATGGAATCGCCAACGCGCAGCCCCAGCAGTGCGGCACCTACCGGAGCCATAACGGAAAGCTGAGTATTGCTATCGGTCATTTTTGCCGGATACACCAGCGTGCGCACACGCACTTCGCCATCGCTAAGATTGCGGAATTTAACCCGGCTGTTCATTGTCACCACGTCGTGTGGCATCTCTTCTGGCGAACACATTTGGGCGCGATCCAACTCTGCGTTTAACGCGTCGGCGATTGGCAAACCAGCATAGGCGGGTTGCTCCAGCAGAATATCGATGCGTTCGGCATCCAGGTCGTTAATGATGATAGTTGGTCTGGACATTTTTACTCCATGTCGTCGGTACTGCGAGTGTCGCAGATAAACATACCCAAAAGAAAACCCTCACCGTCAGGCGGCGAGGGTTTAACTCACATGATGATACTGACTGTTGCTCACTCTTTGAAGTGATTTGCGTCACATTCAGGGAATTCCTCAATGCAGCGCATTATGTATAATTCTTAATCGTCATGGTTATGGAAGACGAATTAGCGTGTTTTGTAAATCAGAGGATTAATAACCCGCTTTATCAATCACAAAGGTTTTGCCACAGTTACCTGGGTGAGGTTGTGGCAAGAATGAGTTTGCAGAAAGCGGAGCGTTGATGGCGTCAGCTTTGATCGAGATCTGAATTTCAGTCAAATACGCAGGGTTACCCTGGCACGTTAGCTTAACTGCTTTCACGTTCTCTTTTCCCCAGCTTTTGGCAAAGGCGGCGTCAAAGTCACGGCGGCTCACTGTTTTACCGTAATTATCCGCAAGGAATTTTCCGGCTTCGCTCTCTTTAATTTCTTGATTCAGGCGTACCATCGTACCGAAGTATGCGTCCGGATCAAAACCAAAGCAGGCACCGTGTTTGGCATATTCGTAGCGTTCCAGGCAGGAACGTCCGCCAGCTCCTGGCATGACTTCACTTAGTTTAGCGGCCGTTTCCAGTGATAATCCGGTTTCCGGCGATGAACACATCCGGCTGGCGCGCGCTTCTGGTAGATTCGGGATTGGGCGAGTAGCGCAACCGAAGCGCATCCAGCGGCGTTCATCAACACCACGGGCAGCGACCGATTTAGGCAATCCTGGCCACAGACCATGTACGGTCAGAAAATCAGCTTTGTTGGTCGTTTCGGTTTGCAGGCGACATTCATCTCGTTCGTTACGATTTCGATCGTGTTGACTCTGGCAAAATCCGGTTTGCCAGGAGAGGGCCAGGACATAGCGATCAAAATCGCCATACTGTTTTGCCTGCAACGCTACGGCGTTGGCAGAAGAGAAGGGAAGCAGAGAAACCGCGAGCAACGCGGCGTTACGCCAGAATGCTTTCATAATGGGTGTGGAACTCATACATACACTGAATACTATCTATTAAATCATAAAAAAGCCCGCCAGGTGGGCTTACCTGGCGGGCGTGATGATTTATTCAGCGTTTGGCGAACGTATTAGTTCCACATAGCGAGAATCGGCCAGCCAACCAACAGCAACATAGAGATGTAAATCACCCCGAAGATTGCGCCAAGACGCCAGTAATCTTTTGATTTCACATAGCCACAGCCGTAAATAATCACCCCAGGACCGGTTGCATACGGCGTCAGACAGCCCATGATACCAATAGACAGCACCAGCAGGATACACAGTTGTTCCATTGGTACGCCCGGAATACCTTTACCGACGGCCAGAATAACCGGCAGCATGGTTGCGGTGTGCGCAGACAGGCTGGCAAACAGGTAGTGTGCAAAGTAGAACACCAGAACCAGTACAATCACCGTTGCGTTTGGTGAGAATCCTTCCAGGTGCGTACTCATGGTACCGGCGAACCAGTCAATAAAACCAGAACGAGTCAGGCCGTTAGCCATCACAACCAGAGTTGCCAGGTTGACCAGCGTGTTCCATGCGCTGTTATAGCGGGTAATGTCTTTCCACGGCACAACGTGCAGGGCCAGCATTAGCGAAACTGCCAGCAGACCAACCGCAGTAGCATTAATGACTTCACTGCCAAATACCCACAAACCTAAGCTGAGCAATACAAGGCCAATCAGTGTCCACTCTCTGCGTGTCAGCGCACCCATGGTTTTCAGTTCATCACCCGCCCAGGTTGCCACTTCTTCACTGTGTGTGATTTCCGGTTTGTACAGCACGTAGGAAAGCCACGGCGCAATGATAAGCAAGATAACCCCAACCGGCAGGAAGCAGAGGAACCACTGCAACCAGCTAATCTGGATACCGGCAATTTTGCTGACGAACTCCAGACCCAGCACGTTTGGTGCCGCACCGGTGACAAACATGGACGAACTCAGACTGGTACTAATGACCATCATCCACATCAAATAGCCGCCAATACGACGCGCGGACGGATCGTTCGGGAATGATTTAAACAGCGGCGGCAGGTTTTTAATGACCGGAAAAACCGTACCCCCGGTACGCGCGGTGTTGGACGGTGTAAACGGTGCCAGCAGAATGTCGATAATGACAATCGCATAACCCAACGTCAGCGTGCGTTTGCCCATGAATTTCACCAGGAAAAGGGCAATGCGACGACCTAACCCGGAAACTTCATACCCTAATGCAAAAATAAATGCGCCAAATACCAGCCATACCGTGGTGCTGGAAAAACCAGCCAGACCCCATTTCAGCGCCTGTTTTTGCGCATTAAACGCTGGGTCAGCTAATTCTTTGGCATCAAAGAGCAGGTAATTACTGCCAATAACGCAAATAGTAACCGCAATAAAACTGATCGCTGTTGCCGGAATTGGCTCGAGGATCATGCCGACAATCATTGCCACAAACACAGCGAAGTAATGCCATGCCTGCGGCGGCATACCGTCGGGGACAGGGATAAGAAACATGACGCCCATCACCACCAGTGGGGCCAATAGTTTCCATATATTATCTTTTGCTAAAGACATACGGGTTCTCCGAAAATTAATATTTCAAAATTTATCAAGTGCTTAAATAATTAAATCTGTGCTAAAAACCAGGTAAGGATCAGCAGGTCGGCACTGCCGCCTGGACTGAGATTTCGTTCGATACACTCCCTGTCGAACTGCCGGAGATAATCGAGATCGGCGGGGGTTCGAATGCCCCCTTTTTGCAATAATGTTTGCGCCTCGCGCTGTAGCCAGCGCAGGCCCCCCTCGCCACCGCGCGACGCAACGTTGGTATCGCCGTTGATCGCCATCAGTAGGAGCAAGGTATCGAGCAATGCCAGTTCAGGATCTAACCCCTGATCCAGCAGAGTGAGGTAATGCGGCAAGGCGTGGTTGATCACCAGTGGATAACCCGCTTCGGCTTCACCGCGTGCGCCGGTAAGGCCAAGCTGCTGGTACAACCGTTGACCTGCCGTCAGTTGTGAATTATTGGTACGCAGTTCGCGATCGGTCAGGCCACGGCAGAAACTTGCCGCCGTAGAACAAACGGTTGTTGGCGTTACCGGCTGGTTGAGCTGAAGCAAACGGCCAATTGCCGCACATAGCAGCCCTAAAGAAAAAATGCTGCCTTTATGCGTGTTTACGCCCGCAGTAGCGCGGAACATATCACCTTCGCAAGCCATACCAATTGGGCGTAATCCGTGGAGTACCGCTTCTGGTGCCATTTCTGCACTACAGGCACCAAATTCAATGAAACGGGGTAACCAGCCCTGAATCGCCAGCGCGCTGCGGTGGAAATCTTCCAGCGCCATATCTTTGTGCGCACCGCAGTTAATCCGATCCACGAGGCCTGGTTTCGGTGACAGATTGACTTCAGTCAGCATGGCGCGCCAGCCCAGCAGGGCGTACTCATCGATTAATGACGTCGCAAGCTTTGTGGTTTTAGTTGACGTTGCAGGCATCGACATCGTTCAGCAGTGCCTCCATGCGGTTGAGTAAATCGGTCAGTTGATGGGTTTTTCCACGCGCGCAGACGGCTGCGCTTTGCTCGCACAACAGGCAGCGGCGAGGCGGCAGTGAATAGTCGCGGCGGGAGAGAATTTCGCCTTCGGGCGTCAGGACATCGATATCCCATAACCGCCCGAGAGGATGACTATGTTCAAGCTCAATGGTGGCGAGCTTGAGGTCGCGAGCCGGGGCGGCAATGCTCAACATGCCCTCCGGCCCGCTGGCGGAAACCAGTGCAGCCTGCTCCTGAATTTGCCAGCCCTGTTTTGCGGCTAAGGCACACAAGGCGGTCACGCCATGATTAAAAATTCGGCGTGTGACCTCGCTGTCTTTAATCGGCCCAGGCGCAACCACGGTAAAGGAGACCAGTGGAACAGGATGGCGCTTGAGCCAGGCGTGTTGCCGTGCTTGCCTTTCATCCCGGCTGACGAGCAGCTCGGGAATTGACACCGCATGGTGGCTGGCGAGTTCAGGAAGCAGGTGCATGGCTTATTCCTTCACCTGATGCACAACATCGATCACCGAGCCATCGCGGTAACGCACAACGGCAACGACGCGGTCGGTGAATTCAATCGGCTGTGGTTCACCGGTCAGCAGACGCGCACGTTCGCGCAGCCACTCAATGGAAACCACTTTAATGCCCGCTTCCTGCAGACGTTCTGCTAGTTCCGGACGTGCCGGGTTAACTGCGATACCGTGGTCTGTGACCAGAATATCGACACTGGAGCCCGGGGTGATGCAGGTCAGCACGTTATCCACCAGAGTCGGAATACGGCCGCGTACCAGCGGTGCGACGATGATGGAAAGCGCAGAGGCAATTGCGGTATCGCAGTGACCACCGGAAGCGCCGCGCAGTACGCCGTCAGAGCCGGTCAGCACGTTAACGTTGAACTGGGTGTCAATTTCCAGCGCGCTCAGTACCACCACGTCGAGACGATCAACCGATGCGCCTTTCGAACCCCAGTTAGCGTACTGGTTGGCGCTGATTTCGATGTGATTGGGGTTACGGGCCAGCGATTGCGCAGCATGGCTGTCAAAGCTCTGCACATCCAGCAGTTTGCGGATCAGACCTTTTTCGTGCAGGTCAACCATCGTTGCAGTAATACCGCCGAGGGCGAAGTCGGCGCGAATATCGCGGCTACGCATTTTGTCTTCCAGGAAACGGGTTACCGCCAGCGATGCGCCACCGGTACCGGTTTGCATGGAGAAACCTTCTTTGAAGTAGCCAGAGTTGACAATCACATCCGCAGCGCTACGGGCAATAAGCAGTTCGCGCGGGTTAGTGGTCATACGGGTCGCACCAGCGCCGATTTTTGCAGCATCGCCAACGCGATCAACTTTGACGATCAGATCAACCTGATCTTGTTCAATGCTTGCCGGATTATGCGGATAAGGCAGCAGTTCTTCGGTAAGCATCACGACCTGTTTTGCGTTGTCGGCATCAACCATTGCATAGCCGAGGGAGCCGCAGCAGGCTTTACCGGTGTAGCCGTTGGCATTACCGAATTCATCACAGGACGGGACGCCGAGGAAAGCCACGTCGATATTCAGTTCGCCGCTCTGTACCAGATGCACACGACCGCCGTGAGAGTGGATCTGCACCGGTTCTGCCAGCAGACCACGGGAGATCTCTTCCGCCAGTGGACCACGCAGGCCGGAGGTATAAATGCGGGTAACCACGCCCTGGCGAATGTGTTCTACCAGCGGCGCATGGCAATCACTCAGGGAGCTGGACGCCAGGGTCAGGTTTTTAAAGCCCATCTTCGCGATGACGTCCATCACCATATTGACGGTCAGGTCACCGCCACGGAAAGCGTGATGGAAGGAAACCGTCATGCCGTCCTGTAAACCTGAGCGACGAATCGCTTCTTCCAGGTTGGCGCACAGTTTGCGATCGCGCGCTTTTTCAGCCTGGTAGGTTTGCTTTGGCGAGTTTTGGAAAGCGGCAAGATCGCATTCAGCGCGACGATTCCAGGCCGCTACCCGTTCTTGTCGTTGAGATTGTTCAATTTTCTGCGTCATTTTGATTGCCTTATTCTTCGCGGATGCCGGAAAGTTCTGCACGGGAGAGCACCAGACGGGCGCGATCGATAACCGGACCGTCCACCATCTTGCCGTTCAGGGAAACCACGCCGAGGCCTTCGCGAGCGGCGGCTTCAGCGGCTTCTACGACGCGGCGGGCGTGATCCACTTCTTTCTGGGTCGGTGCGTAGAGGTTGTGCAGCAGATCAATCTGACGCGGGTTGATCAGCGATTTGCCGTCAAAGCCCAGCTGTTTGATGTGGGCGGCTTCTTGCAGGAATCCGGCTTCGTTGTTAGCGTCGGAATAGACGGTATCGAACGCCTGAATACCCGCAGAGCGCGCGGCCTGCAAAATGGAACAGCGTGCGAACAGCAGTTCAGTTCCTTCCGGGGAGCGTTCTGTACGCAGGTTGCGCACATAGTCTTCTGCACCGAGGGCGATACCGATCAAACGCTCGGAAGCGTGAGCGATTTCCACTGCGCGGGTAATGCCCAGCGGAGATTCAAT
This sequence comes from Escherichia sp. WS1152, assembly GCF_046487665.1. Lineage (NCBI taxonomy): Bacteria > Pseudomonadati > Pseudomonadota > Gammaproteobacteria > Enterobacterales > Enterobacteriaceae > Escherichia > Escherichia sp. WS1152. The sequence continues at coordinate 101,527 of NZ_JBJQJA010000010.1, forward strand.
CGCCGCCAGCAGGCCGGTGCTGCCGGGTTCACGACCACAGGCTTTTTCGATACGCAGGATCTCTTTTTCGATATCCAGAACATCCTGAGCGGTATCGGTTTTCGGCAGACGCACAACGTCCGCACCACCGCGAACGACGGCTTCCAGGTCGTTAACACCCCATTCGGAATCCAGCGCGTTGACACGCACAATGGTTTCAATATCGCGATACAGCGGATGTTGCAGCGCGTGATAAACCATGCGGCGGGCGGTGTCTTTTTCACGTAATGCCACGGAGTCTTCGAGGTCAAACATCAGGGCATCAGCCGGGTAGATGAAGGAGTTGCTGACCATCGCGGCATTGGCACCAGGCACAAACAACATGCTGCGGCGGGTGCGAGTTTTACGTTGTTGCAGCGAAGCGGAAATCATTGGCAATCCTCCCATGGCAGAGCCGGGATACCGCTGGCGCGTGCCAGCAGGGCTTCCAGTCGTGCACGTAAAATGCAGTCCAGTGCGCCTTTGTCATCGACATTCAGCTGTACGCCGCGCACGTTGTAGCGGGCGAGAACGTCCAGAATGGTGGTGCGAATTGCATCGCCAAACTGTTTCTCAACGCTGCTATTGATTTGCAGGTCGATATCCTGCGTATCGAGTGGGGCGATGCGTATCATCACATCCCCAGACTCAAGGGTGCCTGCAACGGCGGGCTGGTTTATTTTCATTTTTCACCTGTTTCTCATGCGGGGGTCTTTTGACGAGCTGCCGCGTCCTGGCGGGAGTGCTCAAGCAGGTTCTGCAAATAATGCAGCGTGACTGCAGGGACCAGCGGCGCGATAGCCGTGAGATCGTTTTTCGCCAGCAGTTGACGTACCCGGGAAGCGGATATCGGCATCTCCTGGTAACGCAGCCGCTCAATTTCAACCAGTTCGATGGGCGGTGCGGAGATAGTCGGCGTTTCCAGCCAGTAGCGCATATCCTGGTTGTACTGGGCGGTAACGCGACAAAAGGGTTCAGTACCGACAAAGCGGTGAGTTACACCCAGCGCGGGAGCGAGGTACTGACGGAAAATCTTCAAATCAATTTCGGTGTAACAATGGTTAATGACGCTCTGTTCTTTAATGAAGTAGCAAGGGAACGTAGCGCGGGAGATGATGTATTCGGAGCCGCGATGCACAGTCAGGCGTGGAATATCGGCGGTGCCTTTTAACACCAGATCCAGCCGGTCTTCATAGGGGAAGCGTGAAGAATCTTCTTTGACTAAAAACAGATGCAACCAGTCGCACTGTGCCGCAGCCTGTTGAATCAGATAACGGTGACCCTTCGTAAAGGGATTGGCGTTCATCACAATGCAGCCAATCTTGTTCCCGGGATGACGAAATTTTTTTAGCGATTCGGCATAGCGTTTCAATCGCGTGGCGCTGTTTTCCATCAGCACCATCACGCCTGGTACGCTGGTCAACGTGGAAAAACCGCACTGGCGGAACAGCGCCTCGTATTCGGTTTTGGTATAAATAAACAGATGCGTGCTGTGCCGCTCATAGGCGAGGTTTATCAGTTCAGTGGCTAATGTCAGCGCCAGTCCTTCACCGCGAACGGATTCACTGATAGCAACGCATTTAATAATATTTCCGGCAATTCCACCGCACGCGATAAGCTTTTCATCGCGGGTTACGGTAATAAATACTTCGACTGTGGTGTCAACGCTCAAATCATTTTCATGCAGGAATTGGGCGATTTCCGCCATTTTTTTATTTTCTGAACGTTTTACGCGGGTGAAAATATCATTGCCGAACATAATAAATAGTATCCTGAAGGTGCATGTTGTTATCGATTTGCAACGAATGTTGTTCAATGTTGCAAACTGATAACCTTTTATTTTCACTTGGGAGAAAGGGGGGTGATCGAGGTATATCTTTTTCTCCTTTCGCTATACATCCTAAGGAGTATTTTGGCGTGAAATTTTGATTTATTTCACATAGAGTTAGTGGTTTTTTATTTATTTAATGGTTTTAAGTTTTTTAATTAATGTAATTACAAAATGACTCGCGGGTTTAATTGATTTAATTGATTTAATGAATAAAATTTGCCACGATCATAATTAATATCTATGTATTTTGATTCAACATTTTAATTACATCCGTCAAAGAGGCTCGGGACAACCCGCAAGGAAAACAATGTTGCAGCTTAACGAGAATAAACAGTTTGCATTTTTCCAAAGACTGGCATTTCCGCTGCGTATCTTTTTGCTGATTCTGGTGTTCTCAATATTTGTCATTGCAGCCCTGGCGCAATATTTTACGGCCAGTTTTGAGGACTATTTAACGCTTCATGTACGCGACATGGCAATGAATCAGGCGAAAATTATTGCCTCCAATGACAGTGTCATCTCTGCGGTGAAAACGCGTGACTACAAACGGCTGGCGACCATCGCTAACAAATTACAAAGAGATACCGATTTTGATTATGTGGTGATTGGCGACCGGCACTCGATCCGCCTTTACCATCCTAATCCGGAGAAAATTGGTTATCCTATGCAGTTCACCAAACTGGGCGCGCTGGAGAAAGGGGAGAGCTACTTCATTACCGGGAAAGGGTCAATGGGTATGGCGATGCGCGCCAAAACGCCAATCTTTGATGACGATGGAAAAGTCATCGGCGTGGTGTCGATTGGCTACCTGGTGAGTAAAATCGATAGCTGGCGGGCTGAGTTTTTATTACCGATGGCAGGCGTGTTTGTCGTGCTGTTAGGGATTCTGATGTTGCTGTCTTGGTTCCTGGCCGCGCATATCCGTCGGCAGATGATGGGCATGGAGCCAAAGCAAATCGCACGCGTGGTCCGTCAGCAAGAGGCGCTGTTTAGTTCGGTTTATGAAGGGCTGATTGCGGTGGATCCGCACGGTTACATTACCGCCATCAATCGTAACGCAAGAAAGATGCTGGGGCTGAGTTCCCCTGGACGGCAATGGTTGGGTAAACCCATTGCAGAAGTGGTCAGGCCTGCCGATTTCTTTACCGAACAGATTGATGAAAAACGTCAGGATGTGGTGGCTAACTTTAACGGTCTGAGCGTTATTGCCAACCGGGAAGCTATTCGTTCAGGTGATGATTTGCTGGGGGCCATTATCAGCTTTCGTAGTAAAGACGAAATTTCCACCCTCAATGCGCAACTGACGCAAATAAAACAATACGTCGAGAGCCTTCGTACATTGCGACACGAGCATCTCAATTGGATGTCGACGCTCAATGGTCTGTTGCAGATGAAAGAGTATGATCGCGTGCTGGCGATGGTGCAGGGGGAGTCTCAGGCCCAGCAACAGCTTATTGACAGTCTGCGCGAGGCGTTTGCCGATCGCCAGGTGGCGGGGCTGCTTTTTGGTAAAGTGCAGCGCGCCCGCGAACTGGGGCTAAAAATGATCATCGTCCCCGGTAGCCAGCTTTCGCAACTGCCGCCAGGACTGGATAGCACCGAGTTTGCCGCCATTGTGGGAAATTTACTTGATAACGCCTTCGAAGCCAGCCTGCGTAGCGATGAAGGAAACAAGATCGTTGAATTATTCCTCAGCGATGAAGGCGATGATGTGGTGATTGAAGTCGCCGATCAGGGCTGCGGCGTTCCAGAGTCTCTACGAGACAAAATATTTGAGCAGGGGGTCAGTACGCGTGCTGACGAGCCCGGTGAACATGGCATTGGGTTGTACTTGATTGCCAGCTATGTAACGCGCTGCGGTGGTGTTATCACTCTCGAAGATAATGATCCCTGCGGTACCTTATTTTCAATCTATATTCCGAAAGTGAAACCTAATGACAGCTCCATTAACCCTATTGATCGTTGAGGACGAAACGCCGCTGGCAGAGATGCATGCGGAATATATTCGTCACATTCCCGGATTCAGTCAGATATTACTGGCGGGAAACCTGGCGCAGGCCCGAATGATGATCGAGCGTTTTAAGCCGGGGCTAATCTTGCTCGATAACTATCTTCCTGACGGTAGAGGGATTAATTTACTGCATGAACTGGTGCAGGCGCATTATCCCGGCGACGTGGTGTTTACCACTGCAGCCAGCGATATGGAAACGGTGTCTGAAGCCGTACGTTGTGGTGTATTTGATTATCTCATTAAGCCCATTGCCTATGAACGGCTGGGGCAAACGCTAACCCGTTTCCGCCAGCGTAAACATATGCTGGAAAGTATTGATAGCGCCAGCCAGAAGCAAATTGATGAGATGTTTAATGCCTATGCTCGCGGTGAACCCAAAGACGAACTGCCGACCGGCATTGACCCCTTGACGCTAAACGCGGTGCGAAAATTGTTCAAAGAGCCTGGTGTGCAACATACGGCAGAAACGGTAGCGCAGGCACTGACCATCAGCCGCACCACTGCCAGGCGTTATCTTGAATATTGCGCCAGCCGCCATCTGATTATTGCTGAAATTGTTCACGGCAAAGTTGGCAGACCGCAACGCATATACCACAGTGGGTGACATGATAAAGCCGGAGGAAACTGCCTCCGGCATTACTATTTACTTGCCTGTGACCGCTGCTGCCGTTCCTGGCACCATCAGCTCTGTAGCAACGATAACAATCACCAGCCCAACAAGCACCGGCACCGAGGTGCGTTTTACGACTTCAAATGGTGAGATTTTCGCCATCCCGGCAACCGCAACGACTACGCCAGAAACGGGTGACAGGGTACGACCGAGGTTTGACGCCTGCAGCATCGGGATAGTCAAATACGCCGGGTTAATGCCGGAAGAGTGCGCCAGTTTCGGGATCATCTCAACAAACGCATAAAACGGCGCATTGCCTGAACCGGTCGTGACTGCCGCCAGCATTGTCAGAATCACCAATACCAGCATCAGGATGATACTCGCCGAACCAAACGATGTAGCGATAGAAATCAGACTTTGAATAAAGCCGATGGTGCTAAGCCCCTGAGCGAATACCCCAGCGGCAACCAGCAGCATCACCACGTTTGCAAATGCATCTGCCATCCCGCGATAAGCCACTTCCAGACCAGAGAAAACTTTCTGGGTATTAAAGCTGCGGAGGAACTCCAGAATGGAGGCAATCAGCATACAAATCACCAGAATAGTGATGATGTGTAATTGCGGACCCCATTTACCGTCAAAAATCAGTACACCGATGATCGGCGTGAACGGCAAAATGGCATAAAACGCAGGAGCAGTGGTGGTGATTTCACTGACATCTAACATTTCATGAGAGATGTGCTCTTTTTTATCCAGATAACGTTGCCAGAAGAAGTGGGCGATCGCCATGCCGATAATTGCAGCAATTGAGATAGGCAGTGTCGTTTTGAAGGCGAAGTCAATCAGCGACATTTCGGAAGCCTGCGCCGCCAGCACCACATCCCCTGAAGTCGGTGCGAGAATAATCGCCGCCGGGGAGGCACAAATGGCAGCAGCTGCTCCACGACTGATACCAACGTTTACCATCACCGGAAACAGGGTTGCCATCAGCAAAACACCCAGACCGGTTGCGGAAGAGACGGCCAGAGACATCAGACAGGCGACAAAATAGGCGGCAATCATCAGCAGGTAAGGGGAGTTAATATACTGTAATGGTTTTGACGCCAGCTTGACCACCATATCATTCGCGCCGATATGGGTCATGTAAGCGGCAAAGCCACACAGCATCATAATCATCATGCCGAGGTCGCCGCCGCGGCTCATTAGCAATATTTTAACGTATTCAACGATATCCGTGGCGCTGTAGCCTGTTGAAGCCTGGCTGGACGGTAACACTTTGTGCCCCATAATGGCACTAATAATCAGCAATAACAGGCCACCGACAAATAACACACCAGTGGCGGAATACCCTTTAATGATGTAGCGAGCTACACCCACAATAACCACAACCCCAATAAGGAGTTCAATGAATGTCAGCATAATTTTTCCTGTCTCCAGGCCCCAAAGTAAATAATAAAAAAATCCTAAAGCTTAAGGAAAAAATATGCCCAATAAATTGGCGGTGGATGCTGATTAAAATCAAGAAAAACTGCCATTAAGACATTGAAGTTGCTGTTTTTATACGTAGATAACAAAACGCATATTTAGCGGTTGGCAATTATCACATAATAATGTGTGTAAATTGATGGAGGATTGATGCAAATTTGTTAATCGCAATGGTGTTAGCTGCGGTTGTGTGCTCAGAAAATAATCTACCATGAGCATGGGTTGACGATATATATTATATACTTCGTTAAGATGATTGTTGTATATCATTAAAAAATAAAGAAATATTTCCTTGATTGCATTTTGTCATCAAAAAAGACTTGGTTTTCCTTTTTTGACTATTCCCATCGAAGAAAACGACGCATCGATCTTTAATCGATGCGCGGAAATATTTAACTTGAACAAGCGGAAATAAATAGAGAAGCTATTCAGATTATTCTTTATGTTGGGGCTATTAAGGTTATGTTAATAGTAGCTTTGCTATGCTAGTAGTAGATTTTTGATAAATGTTTTATGGTCACAAATGAACGTGAGTAAATATGTCGCTATCTTTTCCTTTGTTTTTATTCAGTTAATCAGCGTTGGTAAAGTTTTTGCTAACGCAGATGAGTGGATGACAACGTTTAGAGAAAATATTGCACAAACCTGGCAACAGCCTGAACATTATGATTTATATATTCCTGCCATCACCTGGCATGCACGTTTCGCTTACGACAAAGAAAAAACCGATCGCTATAACGAGCGACCGTGGGGTGGCGGTTTTGGCCTGTCGCGTTGGGATGAAAAAGGAAACTGGCATGGCCTGTATGCCATGGCATTTAAGGACTCGTGGAACAAATGGGAACCGATTGCCGGATACGGATGGGAAAGTACCTGGCGACCGCTGGCGGATGAAAATTTTCATTTAGGCCTGGGATTCACCGCTGGCGTAACGGCACGCGATAACTGGAATTACATCCCTCTCCCGGTTCTACTGCCATTGGCCTCCGTGGGTTATGGTCCAGTGACTTTTCAGATGACCTACATTCCGGGTACCTACAACAATGGCAATGTGTACTTTGCCTGGATGCGCTTTCAGTTTTGAGACAAATGAAGTTTTAGTAAATTCTTTAAAATCAATCACTAAAATAATTAACATCAAAAATAACGCGACTTTTATCACTTTTTAGTGAAGTTGCACTGGACAAAGCGTACCACAATTGGTGTACTGGTAACCGACACAGCATTTGTGTCTATTTTTCATGTAAAGGTAATTTTGATGTCTAAGATTAAAGGTAACGTTAAGTGGTTTAATGAGTCCAAAGGATTCGGTTTCATTACTCCGGAAGACGGCAGCAAAGACGTGTTCGTACACTTCTCTGCAATCCAGACTAATGGTTTTAAAACTCTTGCTGAAGGTCAGCGCGTAGAGTTCGAAATCACTAACGGTGCCAAAGGCCCTTCTGCTGCAAACGTAATCGCTCTGTAAGATACGTCAGCAAGAATTCAAAACCCGCTTAATCAGCGGGTTTTTTTTGGTCTTTAGTGTGCGGTTGAGGCCGAAAACAGCCAGAATGCCAGTGCGGTCATGGCAAAAGACCCCAGAAGGTTGACGAAAACGTTCAGTAATGCCCAGCCAAAGCGGCCCTCTTGTAACAAAAACACCACTTCTGCCGAAAATGTTGAGAAGGTTGTTAGACCGCCACAAAATCCGGTGGTGATTAATACTTTCCACACTGGATCAATGTTCGTCATCCTGCTGAACCAGGCGAATCCCATTCCTATGATGAATGCCCCAATCAGGTTTGCTGCCAGCGTCCCCAACGGAATCGCCTGATGCAGCGGGTTAAATCGCATACTTAACAGCCATCTCGCCACGCTTCCTGTACCACCGCCAATAAAAACTGCTAAAAGAAGTTGTAACACTGCAAAATCCTGCTATTTGATTTGTATGAGTGATAAGTGTAACGCCGAATAATCGTCGTTGGCGAATTTTACGACTCTGACAGGAGGTGGCAATGCTGGTTGCTGCAGGACAGTTTGCTGTTACATCTGTGTGGGAAAAGAACGCTGAGATTTGTGCCTCGTTGATGGCGCAGGCGGCGGAAAACGACGTATCGCTGTTTGTCCTGCCGGAAGCATTGCTGGCACGCGATGATCATGATGCAGATCTATCGGTTAAATCAGCACAGCTGCTGGAAGGCGAATTCCTCGGACGTTTACGGCGAGAAAGTAAACGTAACATGATGACGACAATTCTGACGATTCATGTTCCTTCAACGCCGGGGCGCGCATGGAATATGCTGGTGGCGCTACAGGCAGGAAACATCGTCGCCCGTTATGCCAAACTGCATCTCTATGATGCATTTGCCATTCAGGAATCACGCCGTGTTGATGCTGGTAATGAAATCGCTCCGTTACTGGAGGTGGAAGGGATGAAGGTCGGTCTGATGACCTGTTATGACTTACGCTTTCCAGAGCTGGCGCTGGCACAGGCATTACAGGGAGCTGAAATCCTGGTACTTCCTGCCGCCTGGGTTCGCGGGCCGCTCAAAGAGCATCACTGGTCAACGTTGCTTGCCGCTCGTGCGCTGGATACCACCTGTTATATGGTGGCGGCGGGGGAGTGCGGGAACAAAAATATCGGGCAAAGCCGGATTATAGATCCCTTTGGCGTCACCATTGCGGCAGCGTCAGAAATGCCTGCACTCATTATGGCGGAAGTGACGCCCGAACGTGTGCGTCAGGTGCGCGCGCAACTACCCGTCTTAAACAACCGTCGCTTTGCGCCGCCGCAATTATTATGATGTTTTTTTACTCGGCGCTTGATTCACCTTGTTACAGATTGCTATTGTGTGCGCGCGTCGAATGACCGTTAATATTCTCTGGTTTTTAAGGCGTGTTCTGTTGCCGGTTATATGTCAAGAAGGTATCTATGGGTGAGATTAGTATTACCAAACTGCTGGTAGTTGCGGCGCTGGTCGTTCTGCTGTTTGGGACTAAGAAGTTACGTACGCTGGGCGGAGACCTTGGAGCGGCCATTAAAGGGTTCAAGAAGGCGATGAATGATGACGATGCTGCGGCGAAAAAAGGCGCAGACGTTGATCTTCAGGCTGAAAAGCTCTCTCATAAAGAGTGACGTGGCGAGCAGGACGCTCCCTCAATATCTTGTTCGATACAAAAAACCCGCTTCAAAAAGCGGGTTTTTTATCAGACAGATGTAAGTAATTATTACAGGATTACTTAACTTCCATCCCTTTCGCCTGCAAATCGGCGTGGTAAGAAGAGCGGACAAACGGACCGCATGCAGCATGGGTAAAGCCCATCGCCAGCGCTTCGGCTTTCATTTCGTCGAACTCATCCGGGCTAACGTAACGTTGAACCGGCAGGTGATGGCGGCTTGGCTGCAAATATTGCCCCAGCGTTAACATCGTCACACCATGACGGCGCAGGTCGCGCATTACCTCAATAATTTCTTCATTGGTTTCACCCAGACCCACCATCAGACCAGACTTGGTCGGGATTTCCGGATGCGCTTCTTTAAAGCGTTCCAGCAGCTTCAGCGACCAGTTGTAATCTGCGCCAGGCCGTACCTGCCGGTAAATACGCGGTACGTTTTCCAGGTTATGGTTGAACACATCTGGGGGCGTTGCAGTCAGAATATCCAGAGCACGATCCATACGACCGCGGAAATCCGGCACCAGAGTTTCAATTTTGATTTGCGGGCTTTTTTCCCGAATGGCAGTAATACAATCCGCAAAGTGTTGGGCACCGCCATCGCGCAGGTCATCACGGTCAACGGAGGTGATAACCACATAACGCAGCGCCATATCGGCAATGGTCTGCGCCAGTTTCACTGGCTCATTGGCATCAGGAGCTACCGGCCGACCGTGGGCAACGTCACAGAACGGACAACGGCGGGTACAAATAGCGCCGAGGATCATAAACGTTGCTGTGCCGTGGTTGAAGCATTCCGCCAGGTTAGGGCAGGAGGCTTCCTCGCAGACAGAATGCAGGCCATTTTTGCGCATTGCGGCTTTGATGCCCTGGATACGTGTAGAGTCCGCTGGAAGCTTGATTTTCATCCATTCCGGCTTGCGCAGCAGGGCTTCGCGCTCTGTTGCCACGTTTTTAACCGGGATAAGGGCCATCTTATCGGCATCGCGGTATTTAACACCGCGTTCCATCACAATGGGTTTACTCATAGCGTGCGTGTTCCAGTTGCGAATTACGAAGGAAAGCGTTTCAATTCAATAGATTGTTGTAATTATCAACTATTTTTGAATTAACGACTGGCAGTATATCATTGAAACGGACCTGAAAGCAGCCAAAGCGGTCGCGAAAATGTAAAATTGTTGTTGGATTGTGCCATTTTATCGTTCTGCGCTGTGATCTGGCTGTAACAATACTTTTTCAAAATGCATTACGGATAACATCTATTACCCCGTGCAGGATGGGATCACGCAGGCTGAATTTGTTGTAGTGGATAGAGAAATCTATTTGCTCCTCATTTAAGGACGGAAAAGGCAGTTTTTCCAGCGGCCAGCAACGGCTAAACAGGTTATAAAAACGGCTGGGAATAATCGCTAACATGTCACTGTTGGCAACCAGTGCAGCGATTGTCAAAATGTTGTAGCTGGTGAAATTGATTTGCCGATCCGGAAACATCTCTTGAACTCTCTGCCGCAGACCGCTGAAATTTTGCCCTTCCGGTAACAGGAGTACATGTGCAGCGTTGTCGATAGTCTCTCTGTCATCTTCTAAAGAGAGTAGTGGATTTCCCTCGCGGCAAATTAACACCATATTGTCGGTGAACAGAACATGATGTTGCACCGTACGATTGGTGCAAAACATGTTATCGATGATGAGATCGGTTTGAAACTGACTGAGTTGGTTTTCCGCGTCGCTGATGGGCGGGTTGCGCAGTAAAAGCTGCGGGTAGTGAGTTTTAATCGCCCGATAGATGACAGGAAGGACCAGGGCTCCGACCGAGGGGGTGGTCGCGATAGTTATCGTTCGTTGCTTATCATAGCTTCCTTCGATATCCAGCGCGCCAAGAATGGATTCAAGGCCCTGACTGATATACTCATGTAGATGCATCGCAAATGCGGTAGGAGTGACACCCTGGCCTTTGCGAATAAACAATGGGTCAGGGAATATAACGCGCAGTTTCTGTATAGACTGACTGATTGCCGAGGGGGTCAGATTAAGCACTTTCGCTGCATTAACGATCCCTTTATGTACATATACAGCTTCAAAAATAGTCAGAAGGTTAAGATCAATATTTCGTAAGGTTGTAAATATTTGTGGTTTACCTTCTGACGACTTTCTGCTTAAACAGGGTTCGATTTGATTATTACTATCCACGCACTTACTCCAATTTTATTCATGGAAAAATAATATTTAAAAAAATTACAATAATCTTATGTCTAATTGGAACGGAACGCTTTTGCTCACCATAATCAACTATTTCAATAGGTTAATCAATGGGGTGAGTTACGGAGCAAGGCGTAGCATCGCATTTCTGCAAGTGATAAAGAAAATATACAAACGCGAAGGAGATGTAAAGCATTAGCAGGTATTATGAGTAATGACCCAGTGTAAATTGGGCCATTGATGTATGGAATTAAGCGCTAATATATTCGAAGTCAGGATTGTTTAGTAGCGCTAAAATATTTTCCAGTAAACGTGGTGCAATATTATTAGTCGTCGCTTCGGGTTTCCATTGTGATATTTTAGCCATTTCCATTCCGGCATACCCACAAGGATTAATACGTAAAAATGGTGAAAGATCCATATTGACGTTTAATGCCAGACCGTGGAATGAACAACCGCGTCGAATTCGTAAACCCAGAGAGCAAATTTTCTTTTCCCCTACATAGACACCAGGCGCGTCAGCCCGAGGATGCGCTTCTATACCCAGTTCAGCCAGGGTATTCACCACTGTTTGCTCAAGCAAGGTCACCAGTTCACGCACACCGAGTTTACGGCGTTTCAGGTTAAGCAATACATACATCACCTGTTGCCCCGGCCCGTGATAAGTCACCTGCCCACCGCGATCGCTCTGAATCACCGGAATATCACCAGGCATTAAAATGTGCTCCGCCTTTCCTGCCTGCCCTTGGGTGAATACCGGATAGTGCTCGACCAGCCAGATTTCATCAAGGGTACTATCATCGCGGGTATCGGTGAATTCATGCATAGCCTGGGAGATTGGCTCGTAAGGCTGAAGACCGAGCTGGCGGACAAGAATTTTATCCTGATACAAAACGGCATCTCCGTGGAGAATGAGTAAAAGTGGGGGAAAAGTATATCACAGCGAGGAGAGGGGAGTTACCCGACCAGGTGCCGGGTAACGGAGAAGCGAGTTACAGAACCATGCGGACAATATCGATTTTGCCCAGTTCTTCATACAGTGTTTCAACCTGCTCGATATGAGTGGCGTTGATAGTGATAGATACCGAGTGGTAGTTGCCTTTGCTGCTTGGTTTTACCGTTGGGGTGTAGTCACCTGGCGCATGGCGCTGTACCACTTCAACCACCTGATCAACCAGCTCAGGTAACGCCTGCCCCATAACTTTGTAAGTAAAAGGAGTAGGGAATTCAAGCAGTTCGTTAAGTTTGGTTTTCATGTCAGCTCCGGCGTAACGTAATTAAATAGCAACTCCCGCCAGAAGGCGGGAGTTTTTTACTGATGCTTAGTATATGGGGACGGAAATTACACTTTCAAGTGTTCAATTTTTAACCAAACCAGTGATGGAACATTAATTTAATGTAATCAATGATTTTGCCGAAGAAGTTACCTTCCGGGATTTCTTGCAACACAACCAGCGGGCGTTGTTCGATCGTTTTGCCATCGAGCTGGAAGTTGATAGTTCCGACGACCTGATTCTTTTGCAGCGGCGCATGCAATTCACTGCTGTTCAGCACATAGCTGGCTTTCAGATCTTTCATGCGGCCACGCGGAATGGTCAGGTACACGTCTTTATCAACCCCTAACGAAGCGCGATCAGAATCACCAAACCAAACCGGTTCAGAGGCGAACTCTTTACCTACTTTCAGTGGGTTAACGGTTTCGAAGAAACGGAAGCCCCAGGTCAGCAGTTTTTTACTTTCGGCTTCACGGCCTTTAAAAGTACGTCCGCCCATCACCGCAGAAATCAAGCGCATCTGGCCTTCAGTCGCAGAAGCAACAAGGTTGTAACCTGCTTTGTCAGTGTGTCCGGTTTTGATGCCATCGACATTCAGGCTGTTATCCCATAACAGGCCGTTACGGTTCAGCTGGCGAATACCGTTAAACGTAAATTCTTTTTCTTTATAGATCGAGTATTCATTCGGTACGTCACGGATCAATGCCTGGCCGATCAGCGCCATATCTCGCGCGGAGCTGTACTGACCATCAGCATCCAGACCATGTACCGTCTGGAAGTGGGTATTTTTCAGGCCCAGGGCGTTAACGTAGCTGTTCATCAAGCCAACAAAAGCGTCCTGGCTACCAGCGGCAAAATCGGCCATGGCGACACAAGCATCGTTACCCGATTGCAGGTTAATACCGCGGATCAGCTGAGAAACCGGAACCTGCATGCCCGGTTTGAGGAACATCAGCGAAGAACCTTTAAACACCGGGTTACCGGTGGCCCATGCGTCGTTGCCGATAGTGACTAAATCAGTTTCTTTAAATTTACCGGCTTTCATTGCCTGGCCGATAACGTAACTGGTCATCATTTTGGTCAGGCTGGCAGGATCGCGGCGGACATCTGCGTTCTGTTCGGCGAGCACTTTGCCGGAGTTATAGTCAATCAGGATGTAGGACTCCGCATCGATCTGCGGTACACCCGGGATCATAGTTTTGATATTCAGGTCATCGGCATGTGCAGCAGAGATAAAGGCTGTGCAAAGAGCCGTGGTGAGCGCCAGGCGCTTCATGATACGAGCGGAAAAAATGGTATTCATGGTCTGAACTACGACATCCGTGATGGAATTAAAAAAAGTGCCCTACTATAGCAAATGCACTACCGGCAGGCATCTGACTTTCCGCGTGACTTTGTTAACGTCATTTACAGAAATTGACACATCAGATGCCTGCTTTACGCTACTGCGCGGTGGTAATAAATGACTGTAATTGGGCTTCGGTTTGCAAACGTTGCTGCAAGGTACTGGCTTCGGCTTTGCTGGCGAATGGGCCAAGCTGGATCCGCCAGACTGCGCCATTTTGAGTTACGCGACCGGGGACGCCGAACTTCTGTCCCAGTTGCTGTTGGTACTGTTGCGCACGAGCCTGATCGCTAACGGCCCCGACCTGCACCATAAAGTTGCCGCTGGCGCTTTGCGAGGCTGCTTGCGGTGTCACCATTGCAGGCGAGGTTGCAGGCGTTGTCGACGGAGCTGTAACAACGGGCTGTGGCGCAGGCGTCGGTTCGCTGCCTTCCAGTACACCAGGCGCTAAGGTCGTTGGTGCGCCGAGGAAACCGCTGCTGGTTACCGGCGCGCCGGTCGGATCTTCGCTTTTTAGCGTCGAATTACTGACCGGAAGAATGTCACCCTGCGGGCCAGACACTGAACTTGTTCCTGCGCCGCCGCTTAAATCGGGAGGTGCAGGCAGGGCGTAAGTCTGTTTGGCGACTGTGGTACAAGCCATACCAGGACCAGAAAGCGAACCATCCTGGGCGACAATAATCGGATCGATACGAACTTTGGTGTTGTTTGACGTGTTAAGACGGTCAGCTGCAGCGCGAGAAAGCGAAATAACGCGGTCGTTGCCGTAAGGACCGCGATCATTAATGCGCACCACGATCATTCGCCCGTTAGCCAGGTTAGTGATTCTGGCGTAGCTGGGGATCGGAAGCGTTGGATGGGCCGCCGTCAGCTGTGTCGGATCGAAAGCTTCGCCAGAGGCCGTCAGGTTACTGCCTGGTTCGGCATCATAGATTGCCGCCAGTCCCGCCTGGCTAAATCGAGACGGATCCTGCACGATTTTGTAGCTTTTACCGTCGCGCTGGTAATCCTGATTTGCCGTCGCGCTCAGTGGTTCGAAACGCGGGTCCGCCCCGCTAATTTCAACTATGGGGCCGTTACATACCGCAGGCTGCGGTACACTTACCGTCTGTTGCTGACCATCATCGCTTGTACATGCCGCGAGCATTCCTGCCGCGATGCAGATCCCGAGCCACTGCTTACGCATTGCGCACCTCTTACACGCTTTTCGACAACATTTTCCTGTGGGTGTGGATTGACATTACAATCCCGAACCCAGCCATCAGCACAATTAGCGCCGATCCTCCATAACTGACCAGTGGGAGCGGAACCCCTACAACCGGCAGAATACCGCTTACCATACCAATATTTACGAAGACATAAACGAATAATATCAGCATTAAGCCACCAGCCATGACGCGACCAAAGGTGGTTTGCGCTCTGGCGGCTATCCACAGCCCGCGCATGATCAGCAGAATGTAGAGAGCGAGCAGAATCAGAATGCCCACTAATCCCAGCTCTTCCGCCAGTACCGCGAAGATAAAGTCAGTATGGCGTTCGGGGAGAAATTCAAGCTGTGACTGAGTGCCGTGCAGCCAGCCTTTGCCGCGTAATCCGCCGGAGCCAATAGCAATTTTAGACTGAATAATGTGATAGCCCGCGCCGAGTGGGTCTGATTCCGGGTCCAGGAGCATCATTACGCGCTGGCGCTGGTAATCATGCATCAGGAAGAACCACAGAATCGGAATGAACGCCGCTACCAGCACTACTGCGACGCCAATCAGACGCCAGCTAAGGCCAGAGAGGAACAGTACAAACAGACCGGAAAGCGCAACGAGGATTGATGTTCCCAGGTCAGGCTGTGCAGCCACCAGCAGCGTGGGCATAAATATCAGCACCAGCGCGATGCCAGTGTTCTTCAACGATGGCGGGCAAACGTCGCGGTTGATAAAGCGCGCAACCATCAGTGGTACGGCTATTTTGGCAATTTCCGACGGCTGAAAACGAACAATACCGAGGTCCAGCCAGCGTTGAGCGCCTTTAGAGATGGCACCGAAAGCATCTACCGCCACCAGCAAAATAATACAGATGATATAGAGATAGGGGGCCCAGCCTTCATAAACGCGTGGAGGAATTTGCGCCATCACCACCATGATGACCAGACCCATCGCGATTTGGCCGATTTTACGCTCCATCATGCCAATATCCTGACCGCTGGCGCTCCAGATAACCAGGGCGCTGTAAACCAGCAATGCCAGTAAAATCAGCAGCATTGTGGGATCGAGATGGACTTTATCCCAGAATGTTTTTTTATTCGGATTATCCGTCATGATTAATGGTCCTCCGCTGCGGCAACCGCTGGATTTTCCGCAGGCAGATCGGTGTTGTTATCACCCAGCATAATGTGGTCGAGGATCTGGCGCATCAGCGTACCAACCGCCGGACCCGCGCCGCCGTTCTCCAGAATCATGGCGACAGCCACTTGCGGATTGTTGTATGGCGCAAAGGCGGTCATCAGTTTGTGGTCACGTAAACGCTCGGCAATTTTGTGCGCATTATAGGTTTCGTTCGCTTTCAGACCGAAGACCTGAGCGGTACCAGATTTCGCCGCAATTTTGTACGGTGCGCTGGCAAAGTATTTATGCGCCGTACCGTTAGGGCGGTTAGCAACACCGTACATACCGTCTTTCGCCAGCTCCCAGTAACCGGAATGAATATCGCCGACGGGCGGTTCATGCGGCTGTACCCATGGCACCTGTTTGCCGTCTTCGGCGGTGCTCATCAGCAAATGCGGAACCTTCACGATACCGTCATTAATCAGGATCATCAGTGCCTTACTCATCTGGATTGGGGTCGCTGTCCAGTAACCCTGACCGATACCAACCGGAATGGTGTCACCCTGATACCACGGTTTTTTAAAGCGTTTCTGTTTCCATTCGCGGGTAGGCATGTTGCCGGAACGTTCTTCCGCCAGGTCGATACCGGTGTAATGACCATAACCGAATTTACCCATCCATTCGGAGAGGCGATCGATCCCCATATCGTAGGCCACCTGATAGAAGAAGGTATCCGCAGATTCTTCCAGCGATCTTGTGACATTCAGACGCCCGTGGCCCCATTTTTTCCAGTCACGATAACGTTTTTCCGAACCTGGCAGTTGCCACCAGCCTGGGTCAAACAGCGTCGTATTGCGCGTGATCACCCCGGCGCTCAATGCCGAAACCGCTACATAGGGTTTAACTGTAGACGCGGGAGGATAAACCCCCTGTGTGGCGCGGTTCACCAGCGGTGTATTCGGGTCGTTCAGCAAGGCGGAATAATCTTTGCTGGAGATACCGTCAACAAACAGGTTTGGGTCATAACTAGGCGTGGAAACCAGCGCCAGCACCCCACCTGTACGCGGATCGGTGACTACCACAGCTGCGCGGCTACCCGCCAGCAGCGTTTCAATATATTGCTGGAGTTTGAGATCCAGCGTCAGGTAAATATCGTGTCCGGCTTGCGGTGGTACTTCTTTTAACTGGCGGATAACACGCCCACGGTTGTTAACTTCAACCTCTTCATAACCGGTCTGACCGTGCAGCACGTCTTCATAGTAACGCTCAATGCCCAGCTTACCGATATCATGCGTTGCCGCATAGTTGGCCAGTTTGCCGTCATTATTCAGGCGTTCGACGTCTTTATCGTTGATTTTCGACACATAGCCGATGACGTGGGTCAACGCCGAACCGTAAGGATAGTAACGACGTTTATAGCCTTTAACTTCGACGCCCGGAAAACGGTACTGATTGACGGCAAAGCGAGCTACTTGTACTTCGGTCAGGTTAGTTTTCACCGGAATAGAGGTGAAACGGTGTGAACGTGCGCGCTCTTTTCGGAATGCAGCAATATCGTCATCGGTCAGATCTACCACGCTGCGCAAAGCGTCCAGCGTTTGCTGCACGTTATCGACTTTCTCCGGCATCATTTCTATCTGGTAGATAGTGCGGTTGAGGGCCAGAGGGATACCGTTACGGTCATAGATAATGCCGCGGCTGGGCGCGATAGGCACCAGCTTAATGCGGTTTTCATTAGAGCGGGTCTGGTAGTCGGTAAAGCGAACAATTTGCAGATTATACAGGTTGGCGATAAGCACGCCGGTCAGCAGCAAAATCCCCAAAAAGGCGACCAGCGCCCGGCGCACAAACAGCGCGGACTCTGCCGTATAGTCGCGAAAAGAGTTCTGTAGTTTCATCCGCTGCGTTTTCTACTCAAAGCTCCCTTATCACTCACGGTGATAAGGATGGTTGGTGGTGATGCTCCACGCCCGGTACAGACTCTCTGCGACCAGCACGCGAACCAGCGGATGGGGGAGGGTAAGCGCCGACAGCGACCAGCTCTGCTCCGCCGCCGCTTTACAGGCAGGCGACAACCCTTCAGGCCCGCCAATCAGTAGACTGACGTCGCGACCATCCAGCTTCCAGCGTTCCAGCTCAGCGGCTAACTGCGGCGTATCCCAGGGCTTGCCTGGAATATCGAGGGTGACAATGCGGTTTTTGCCTGCGGCCGCCAACATCTGCTCACCCTCTTTGTCGAGTATGCGCTTGATGTCCGCATTCTTGCCGCGTTTTCCGGCCGGAATTTCAATCAGCTCGAAGGGCATATCTTTCGGAAAACGACGCAGGTACTCGGTAAAACCGGTTTGTACCCAGTCCGGCATTTTCGTTCCCACGGCGACAAGTTGCAGCTTCACGCATTAACTCCAGAGTTTTTCCAGTTCATACAGGCGACGGCTCTCTTCCTGCATGACATGGACAATCACATCGCCCAAATCCACGACAATCCAGTCGGCGCTGTTTTCACCTTCTACGCCGAGCGGTAACAGGCCCGCTGCGCGAGACTCCTGCACAACGTGGTCAGCAATGGACATAACATGACGGCTGGACGTACCCGTACAGATGATCATGCAGTCGGTGATGCTGGATTTGCCCTGAACGTCTAAGGCGATGATGTCCTGACCTTTGAGGTCATCAATTTTGTCGATAACAAAATCCTGGAGTGCTTTACCCTGCAAGTTTTCCCCCTGGGTGAATCAAATAGATAAAAATGGTCTGTCAGTATACCTGAACCAGAGGCGATTTCGGGACAATTGTCGCCGAATCGGCTTTCGAAAGTGGGCTATCATCCCACCCCGCGCCGCAGATTGCATCGCCATTTTTGTAAAACAATTTCTACAAAGTCGTGTCTGGCGGAAAAAGTCTGGCTGCGGAGAATATCAGCCTGCCCGGGGCTGTCAATGGTCGTTGCGGCTTACCCGTAAAAAAACAGAAAAGTCATGCATTCTCGACCCCGATGGCACGGCTATTGAGGACGCGTAGCGTCGCGAATTTTTGGTTGATATCAATGGCGCTCCAACACCCCTGGTCAACGCGAAAATGCCACATAGACTCGGCAGGCATGCCAATTAAACGAGCAATTAACAGACTCAGTACGCCCTGATGGCTGACGATTAAAATATTCTGATAGTGCTGATATTCACTAAGCCTTGCGATAAAGCGTTCCACACGTTGCGAAAATGCCTGAAATCCTTCACCGTTCGTGGGGATAGCATGCTGCCAGTCATTGCACCACGCGCTATAGTTTTCGGCATCTTCTTGCATGAGGTCGCGATGATGTCGCATCTCCCAGTCGCCAAAAAACATTTCGTTGAGTTCAGGGATGATATGAACGGGGAGCTGGCGGTCACTGAGAACCAGTCGCGCAGTATGCTGTGCCCGTTCCAGTTCACTGCATAAAACCAGGTCAAAGGAAACATCATCTAGCAGTGTATGCAGATTTTGCGCTTGCTCAATACCGCGTGCGGTCAGGGGTGTGGGCGCATGACCGCTGTACAGACCATCGACATTCGCTTGTGTTTCGCCATGACGAATTAACCACAGTCGCATCATGCCCTCCGTAACGACAGGTATCAGCGATACAAGCCTTGTTGGTTAATGTAAGTCAATACCGGTTCCGGCAATAAATCCTCACACGATTCACCGTTTTGCAAACGTTCGCGGATGATGGTCGCCGAGATGTTAAACCACGGCGTTTCAGCCAGATAAATTTTACCGGCAGGCTGAAGGTGAAGATCTTCCGGGTTATGTGTCAAATGATCTTCCAGCCATTGCTGGTATTGCGGTTGCGCCATTTCAAGTGGGTAACCTGGACGCCGACAGACGATCAAATGTGCATTGTCGAGTATCGTTTCGTATTCGTACCAGGTCGGAAAGGTCAGCAATGAATCCTGACCAATAATAAACGCCAGCGGCACGTCCGGTCCTTGTTCCTGCCGCCACTCTTTCAGTGTTTGCGCAGTGTAAGAGGGGGCATTGCGCTTTAGCTCGCGTTCATCAAGAGTAAATAATGGCTTGTCGGCAATCGCCAGTTCAAGCATGTGTTTACGCTGCACGCTGTTCGCTTCCGGCTGGGGACGATGCGGAGGAACATTATTAGGGATTATTGTGACCCGCGTCAGACCAATCAAATTCGCCAGCGTTTCCACGGGTTTTAGATGACCATAGTGCACCGGATCAAAGGTGCCGCCAAACAGAGCCTGTAAAGATTTCATATCAACCGTCGATAAATACGTCCGCCAGGGGTTTATGGCACAACAGAAGAGATAACCCTTCCAGCTCTGCCCACACTGACTGACCGTAATCTTGTTTGAGGGTGAGTTCCGTTCGTGTCAGGAGTTGCACGGCCTGACGTAACTGCGGCTGACTTAAGCGATTTAACGCCTCGCCCATCATGCCCCGGCGGTTCTGCCATACCCGATGCTTATCAAACAACGCACGCAGTGGCGTATGGGCAGACTGGCGTTTCAGGTTAACCAGTAACAACAGTTCACGTTGTAATGTGCGCAACAAAATAACCGGCTCGCTGCCTTCCAGACGCAGTTGCTGAAGAATATGCAACGCGCGCTTACTTTTTCCCATCAACAAAGCATCAACCCAATGAAAAGGGGTGAAATGCGCGGCATCATTCACCGCCTGTTCAACGCGCGGTAATGTCAGTTTGCCGTCTGGCCAGAGCAGCGATAAACGCTCCAGTGCCTGGGCCAGCGCCAGCAGGTTACCTTCATAACAGTAGCAGAGCACCTGATTTGCAGCGTCATCCAGTTCTAAGTTGAGTTGTTTTGCGCGCGCAGCAACCCAGCGGGGAAGCTGAGCCTGCTCCGGTGTCTGACAGGTCACCTGCACGCTGCGATTCGCAAGAGCAGTAAACCAGGCGGCATTTTCTTGCGCTTTGCTTAATTTATTACCGCGGACGATCAACAGCAGGTCGTCATGCAGAAGTCCGGTGAGTGTGAGAAGTTGTTCATTGATCGCCGCATTCGGTCCGTTTTCTGGTAACAACAGCAATAGCGTTTGTCGACTGGCAAACAGACTCATAGCCTGGCATAACGAAAAGATCGCATTCCAGTCAGTGTTGGGATCAATGGAAAAAGTGTGGTGTTCTTCGAATCCTTGTGCCGCAGCTACCTGACGAACAGCGTCCTGGCTTTCCTGCAATAACAGAGGATCGTTACCAAGTAAAAGATACGCCGCGCGCAGCCCTTCATTGAGCTGCGCGCGGAGTTGTTCCGGGTACAACCGAATCATCAGTTACCCAGCGTGGTGGAGACGCGTGCAGGCGTTGCCGGAGTATCCGTTGTGGTCGACGTCTGTTCTTCGTCGGAACGAATATCCGCAGCACGGATGCTTGGCAGCTTACGAATCAGCTGTTCGGCAGCACGGTCGTACATCTCTTTTACGATCATGTCTTGTTCGTTATCTTTCGCTAACGCCATTTGCGGGTTATCAAAGAACGAACGGAAGACTTTGGCGCTAATCGGGTAGATATCACGGCCGGGGATCAACACGGTCGCATTCACCGTCATGATCATCTGATACTCTGCTGTTTGACCGTTACGGAATACCGATGCGGTATCTTTCGCGATGCTCACTTTACCCAAACGCAGGGATGGAACGTCCTTACGCGTGGTTTCTTTATCAAGCAACTCGACACCATTCAGACGTAACTGGTTACGCACCGCACGGCTTAATGGCCCGTTCGGATCGCCTGAGTCCAGGATCATGACCTTCATAGTGGAAGGAACCTGCGTGGTGTCACGCAGATGCCAGCCACACCCGGCGGTGATTAACACCGCCAGAGATAACAACAATGTTGCCAGATATCGCACGCTTCCTCCCGCGCTTAGCCAACGACCAGATTGAGGAGTTTACCTGGTACGTAAATCACTTTACGTACAGTAACGCCATCAAGATATTTTGCTACCAGATGTTCCTGGCCAGCACGTTCGCGAACCTGTTCTTCCGTTGCGTCCACCGGAACGGTGATTTTGGCACGGACTTTACCGTTAACCTGCACCACGACCAGCGTGGAGTCTTCCACCATCGCTTTTTCGTCAGCAACCGGCCACGGCGCGTTGTCGATATCGCCTTCGCCTTTCAGTTCCTGCCACAGCGTGAAGCAAATGTGCGGGGTGAACGGGTTAAGCATACGGACAACGGCCAGCAGTGCTTCCTGCATCAGAGCGCGATCCTGCTCGCCATCGGTCGGTGCTTTCGCCAGTTTGTTCATCAGCTCCATAATCGCCGCAATTGCGGTGTTGAAGGTCTGACGACGGCCGATATCATCGGTCACTTTAGCGATAGTTTTATGCACATCGCGACGCAGCGCTTTCTGATCTTCAGTCAGTGCATCAACGTTCAGTGCCGCAACATCACCTTTCGCAGTATGCTCGTACACCAGTTTCCAGACACGTTTCAGGAAGCGGTTAGCCCCTTCCACGCCGGACTCCTGCCATTCGAGAGTCATATCAGCCGGAGAAGCAAACATCATAAACAGACGAACGGTGTCCGCGCCGTAACGTTCAACCATCACCTGCGGGTCGATACCGTTGTTCTTCGACTTGGACATTTTGCTCATGCCGGTATAAACCAGTTCATGGCCTGCCGCATCTTTCACTTTCACGATACGGCCTTTCTCGTCACGTTCAACGATAGCATCAACCGGGGAAACCCAGTTACGTTCGCCGTTTTCGCCAACATAGTAGAAGGCATCTGCCAGCACCATACCCTGACACAGCAACTGTTTCGCTGGTTCGTCAGAGTTCACCATGCCTGCATCACGCATCAGTTTGTGGAAGAAGCGGAAGTAGAGCAGGTGCATAATGGCGTGTTCGATACCACCAATGTAGATATCCACCGGCAGCCAGTAGTTAGCCGCTTCGGAATCCAGCATACCTTCTTTGTACTGCGGGCAAGTGTAGCGCGCATAGTACCAGGAGGACTCCATAAAGGTGTCGAAAGTGTCGGTTTCACGCAGTGCTGGCATACCGTTAACGGTAGTTTTCGCCCACTCCGGATCTGCTTTAATCGGGCTGGTAATGCCGTCCATTACCACATCTTCCGGCAGGATCACCGGCAGCTGGTCGTCCGGGGTCGGCATTACGGTACCGTCTTCCAGCGTCACCATCGGAATCGGCGCGCCCCAGTAACGCTGACGGGAAACACCCCAGTCGCGCAGGCGGTAGTTCACTTTACGCTCGCCAACGCCCATCGCAGTCAGTTTATCGGCGATGGCGTTGAAGGCCGCTTCATGGTCAAGACCGTTGAACTCGCCAGAGTTGAACAGCACGCCTTTTTCAGTCAGGGCTTGTTGAGAAAGATCTGGCTCAGAGCCGTCAGCTGCCAGGATAACCGGTTTGATGTTCAGGCCGTATTTAGAGGCAAACTCGTAGTCGCGCTGGTCGTGACCCGGAACCGCCATAACTGCGCCCGTGCCGTACTCCATCAATACGAAGTTTGCTGCCCAAACGGGAATTTCTTCGCCCGTTAATGGGTGAACAGCTTTAAAGCCAGTATCGACGCCTTTTTTCTCCATCGTCGCCATTTCAGCTTCGGCAACTTTGGTGTTACGGCATTCGTCAATAAAGGCCGCCAGTTCAGGATTATTTTCTGCCGCTTTCTGCGCCAGCGGATGACCCGCAGCTACCGCCAGGTAGGTACAACCCATAAAGGTGTCCGGGCGGGTAGTGTAAACGGTCAGCGTGTTGTCATAGTCGTTAACGTTGAAGGTGATTTCCACGCCTTCGGAACGACCGATCCAGTTACGCTGCATGGTTTTAACGGTGTCTGGCCAGTGATCCAGTTTATCCAGATCGTTGAGCAGCTCGTCAGCGTAAGCAGTGATTTTGATAAACCACTGCGGGATCTCTTTACGTTCAACTTTGGTATCGCAGCGCCAGCAGCAGCCGTCGATAACTTGTTCGTTCGCCAGTACGGTCTGGTCGTTCGGGCACCAGTTGACCGCAGAAGTCTTCTTATATACCAGGCCTTTTTTATACAGCTCGGTGAAGAATTTCTGTTCCCAACGGTAGTATTCCGGCGTACAGGTTGCCAGCTCGCGGCTCCAGTCATAACCAAAGCCCAGCATTTTGAGCTGGTTTTTCATATACGCGATGTTGTCGTACGTCCACGGTGCCGGAGCGGTGTTGTTTTTCACCGCCGCGCCTTCCGCAGGCAGACCAAACGCGTCCCAGCCGATCGGCTGCAGAACGTTTTTGCCCAGCATGCGCTGGTAACGGGCGATCACGTCACCGATGGTGTAGTTACGTACGTGGCCCATGTGTAGTCGACCAGAAGGATAGGGAAGCATAGACAGGCAGTAATACTTCTCTTTGCTCTCGTCTTCGGTTACTTCAAATGTGCGCTTCTCATCCCAATGAAGCTGTACTTTGGATTCTATCTCTTCCGGGCGGTATTGCTCTTGCATGGCAGCCAGTGGTCCTGTTTTCATTACGGCTACAAAAGTAGCGTTAGAGGTGGTTTTTCAGATCCGCATAGCATAGCCCAAACGTCCGCGTCAAAACAGCCTTTCGCGCACTCGACGTTGAAATGATGCCCGGATTATTCATACATTAATTTACAGAGTTTGTGGGCGTATTAGCAAAGCAAGGAACAAAGAACGTCTATTATTATAGTCAGTTAACGACCCGGGAGATGAAACGATGAACAAGGTTGCTCAATATTACCGTGAACTGGTTGCGTCACTGAGCGAACGCCTGCGCAATGGCGAACGTGATATCGACGCACTGGTGGAACAGGCGCGCGAGCGCGTAATAAAAACAGGGGAGTTAACGCGAACCGAGGTCGATGAGCTGACGCGAGCTGTCAGACGTGACCTGGAAGAGTTCGCCATGAGCTATGAAGAGAGCCTGAAAGAAGAATCTGACAGCGTCTTTATGCGGGTGATTAAAGAAAGCTTGTGGCAGGAGCTGGCAGATATCACCGATAAAACGCAGCTTGAATGGCGCGAAGTTTTCCAGGACCTCAATCATCATGGGGTTTATCACAGCGGAGAAGTGGTCGGGCTGGGAAATCTGGTCTGCGAGAAATGTCACTTCCATCTCCCGATCTACACACCGGAAGTGCTGACGCTATGCCCGAAATGTGGTCATGATCAGTTCCAGAGACGCCCGTTCGAGCCGTAATAGTCTGATTTCGCACAGCAATAAAGAGAATATGGGCCGAATGAAATTCCCCGGCCCTTGTTTTTATCTCTACAGTAAATCTTCAGTCTCACGAATTTCCTGACTGACATCTCTGGTTCCGGATGACTGAACTTTACGATACAGGTCGAGAGCCTGTCGGAGATCGACAGGTCTTCCTTCTCCGTAGTGATACATAATGGCCAGGTTATACCAGGCAGTGGCGTCATTGCATTCAGCGGCTTTCGTAAACCATTCAAAGGCAGCCTGATAATCTTTCTCAACGCCTTGTCCGTGTTTATACATATAACCGATGTTGACGTAAGCGCCGACGCTCCCCTGAGCGGCAGCCTTCAGATACCAGTACATCGCTTGCTTATAGTCCTGGTCCACCCCTTCGCCAGCGTTATAATCCCATGCAATTTGAAACTGGGCGTGCCGATTACCCTGCTGTGCGCTTTTCAAATACCAGAATGCGGCGAGTGTCTCGTTTTGAGCAACGCCTTTTCCGTCTTCATAAAGATCGGCCAGATTGTTTTGCGCGTCACTATGGCCTTGTAATGCAGCTTGTTTGTACCAGAAAAATGCCAGCGTATAGTCTTGTGCGACTCCGTTGCCATTTCTGTACATCCACCCAAGATTATTTTGCGCATAAGACATTCCGCTCTCCGCGGCTATCTGATACCAGGCAACCGCTTCTTTATAGTTGGGGTCTTCTCCACGATCCAGTATCCAGCCAAGGGCGTTGGAAGCGAAAGTATGGCCTTGTAGGGCAGCTTTTTTCAGCCAGAAGATGGCTTGCTCATTATCTTTATGACGGCTTTTATCCTCGGTATACTTTTGCCCTAAGGAATACTGTGCTTCACAATGACCTTGCTCAGCGGCCAGCTTCAGCCAGTAAAAGGCCTTTTCGTCGTCCGGAGAGTCAATTGCGCTATCGCGATTATAATAAAACCCAACAATATATTGAGCCTCACTATCGCCTTGTTCAGCACGTTCGATAATCTCATCTATTGACAAATTATCGCAGCAACTTGACGTAAAAATCATTATCATTTCCTTATGGTTGCAGATAAAGCATATTATATTTTTATGTGTTCCGTTTTTGCGTAAGTCTTATTTTATGCGTATTATGTTGTGTCAGAAAAGTATAAATAAATGAGCCTCGTAATGTAGTTTACATTCATTAAATGAATGTTTAAGGATAAATTATATGGACATGGAGTCGCAAAAAATATTGTTTGCACTTTCCACTCCGATGGAAATACGCAATGAATGCTGTTTACCTTCGCATTCATCCCCCAAAATGTATTTAGGTACATGCTTTTTTGACCTTTCTTCCTCCTGGGGAATTGATGACCGTGATGACCTGCTGCGCACAATTCACCGAATGATCGATAACGGTCATGCCGCGCGGTTGGCAGGGTTTTATCACCGCTGGTTTCGTTATTCTCCATGTGAATGGCGTGACTATCTTGCTGAATTAAATGAGCAAGGTCAGGCTTATGCGCAATTTGTCGCCAGCACAGCCGAATGCTGTGGTGAGGGAGGAATTAAAGCATGGGATTATGTCCGGATGGGTTTTTTAAGTCGAATGGGCGTACTTAATAACTGGTTGAGTGAAGAAGAAAGTCTATGGATCCAGTCGCGTATTCATCTACGGGCTCTACGTTATTATAGTAACTGGCGGCAATACTTTGCCGGTTATACCTTTGGTCGGCAATATTGGCAGTCTCCCGAAGATGATAATCTGCCTTTATTACGTGAATTCTTAGCGCGTAAAGAATACGACGATTCCGGCAATGATATGTTTTATCAATTATTTGCCAGTGACGATGCATATTACGCGACCTTACCCTGGCAACCACTGGCTGACTACCCCACATGCCCGGAAACGCTTAAGGATATGAGCGACCTATGAAAAATTGCTGGAAGATCCTCAACATAGAGGAAACGACTGACGTCGATATTATCCGCCGCGCTTATCTGGCGCTGTTACCGTCCTTTCATCCAGAAACCGATCCGCAGGGTTTTAAACAACTTCGTCAGGCGTATGAGGAAGCGCTCCGGATTGCGCAGTCGCCTGCTAAATCTGTTTGGCAACCAGAAGAATATGAGGTAGCAGAACATGAAATTCTGCTCGCCTTTAGTGCGTTACTTGCCTCTGATAGTGAACGTTTTCTGCCCTCCGCCTGGCAGCGATTCATTCAGCAATTAAATTATTGCTCGATGGATGAGATTGATGAATTACGCTGGTCGCTGTGCACAATAGCCATGAACACTGCCCATTTATCCTTCGAGTGCGTGGTGTTATTAGCAGAAAGATTGCGGTGGTTACAGGAGGAAAATACCGGGGAAATAGACGAAGAAGAACTGGAATCCTTTTTATATGCCATTGCGAAGGGGAATGTTTTTAACTTCCAGACCATTCTGCATCTGCCCGTTGCCGTGCAAAATGACACCATCGATTTTTACCAAATGTTCGCTCGGATTTGGTCATCGCATCCAGAATGGCTGACATTGTATTTAGCGCAACATCGCGCAGTGATTATCCCCGATGATGCAAAACTGCACGGAAATTTACTCCGCTGGTATAGCGCAGGTCGCCTGGGAATTCCCGAACTCCTGGATTACGCCCGGTCGTGGCGGGAAGCTGAATCTGATAATGAAGATGCGCGTTATTATGAATACGCACAACGCGTCTATTGTGGAGAAGGCGAAAGCTTGCTGGCAGAACTTTGTGACTACTGGCGCGAGTATCCCTCCACCCAGGCGGATGCTTTAATATTGCAATGGTGCCGTCAGCATCGGGTCGATTATTACCCGTTAGTGGTGATGATGATTGAAGCTCGTGAACTGGTTAACGATCAGGGAAAACCGCTACTTTATGTCCCTGGTGACAGCGCTCGTACGCGTTTTCATTTATACGAAATACTCAGTGATGAAAAACTCTCTGCGCTGGGGCGTTCTCTGGTCGAGATGGTTTTGCACAAAGGACGTAAGCCGCGGATCTCACTCACGCGTGATACAGAACATCCCTTATGGCCATTATATTTAGTTGCCAAACAATTAGTGCAGGCCAGCCAACCAACAGAAGAATCATTAATGCCGATCGTAAGCCGTCTTGATGCAGAAAATCGTTGTCCACTGGAAGCATTAATTATTCGTCGATTATTAATTCAGGCGGCGAATTTTACCGAGAAGCAAACTGTTGAACCGGAGCCGCAACCGCAGCCAATGCCCGTTGACGATGGTGGGCCAGGCTGTCTGGGCATCATTAAAATTATTTTCTATATTTTTATCTTTGCTGGTTTGATAGGGAAAATACTCCATCTGTTCGGGTGACATTCGACGTTAATGTGCGGGAAGCCCGGCAAGTAATCTTTCCGCATTTTTGTAATGTTGTTTGGCGGCCAGTTTTAACCATTTTTGAGATTCATAATGGTTAACATTAATACCTGAGCCATTTCTGTAGATCAAACCTAAAGTATATTGAGCATGAGCATACCCTTGTTCAGCTGCTTCCTTATACCAGAGAATTGCTTTACGGGTGTCGGGTTTGACCCCCAGACCTTTGAGGTAGATCCACCCCAGTTTACTTTGCGCGCGTGGATTTTCCTGTTCCGCTGATTGCTCATACCAGTATCTCGCCTGTGTATAATCCAGTGGTTTACCGTCGCTACCATGAAGATAAAATTCTCCAAGGCGATATTGCGACGTTGAGTGACCATGAATCGCGGAAAGCTCCGTGGCTGCCGTGGTGAATGGAAGACTGCCCGGTGAGCTTAAATAATCAAAGGCATAATTCACCATGGCTTTATCACGCAACGTCGTTTTCTTGGGTTGGCTAATACAGGTAATTGCTGCAACTATAAAAATTGCGAATATATACATTAATTTTTTATTCATGTGTGAATGCTTCGATTTTCTTTTTATTTTGAAAGCGTCAAGTTTATACTCATCAATAATAAAAAAGTAGTCAGTTAATGCACTTAAGGGATTATTAACAAATGAATAAGGAAGAACAATATCTTCTTTTTGCGCTTTCTGCGCCCATGGAAATACTTAATCAGGGTTGCAAACCCGCGCATGACTCGCCAAAAATGTATACCGGGATAAAAGAATTCGATCTCTCATCATCCTGGGGAATAAATAATCGTGATGATTTAATTCAGACTATTTATCAGATGACTGATGATGGTCATGCCAATGATTTAGCTGGCTTATATCTGACATGGCATCGCTCTTCCCCTGAAGAGTGGAAAGCATTAATTGCTGGTGGCTCGGAGAGAGGGTTGATTTATACCCAGTTCGTTGCCCAAACCGCTATGTGCTGTGGGGAAGGGGGAATCAAAGCCTGGGATTATGTGCGGATGGGTTTTTTATCACGGGTTGGTGTGCTCAACAAGTGGCTGACGGAAGACGAGAGTTTATGGCTGCAATCGCGCGTCTATGTACGAGCTCACCATTACTATCACAGCTGGATGCACTATTTTTCCGCCTATTCACTAGGGCGTCTCTACTGGCAATCTTCTCAATGCGAAGACAACGCTTCGCCACGCGAGGCGCTAACCCTGTACAAATACGATAGCGCCGGGAGTCGGATGTTCGAAGAGCTGGCTGCGGGAAGCGATCGTTTCTATGCCACGCTTCCCTGGCAACCATTAACTGTCCAGCCTGAATGCCCGGTAACGCTTAAGGATGTGAGCGACCTATGAAAACATGTTGGCAAATCCTCGAAATTGAAAGCACGACGCAAATAGACATTATCCGCCAGGCTTATCTTGCTCGCTTACCGTTATGTCATCCCGAAACCGATCCGCAGGGGTTTAAAGCATTACGCCAGGCCTATGAAGAGGCGCTGCGACTGGCGGTAAATCCTGTCGAGGAAGCAGATGATGAAGAAAAAGATGCCGCCGCTGAACATGAAATACTACGTGCATTCAGGACATTACTGGATTCAGAAAGTGATCGTTTTCAGCCTTCCGCCTGGCAGAAATTTATTCAGCAATTAAATACCTGGAACATGGAGGATGTCGATCAATTACGCTGGCCGCTGTGTGCAATCGCTAAAGAAGCGCGATATCTTTCATTAAATTGTGCTTCTTTGCTGGCAGAGCGTTTGAACTGGCATTCGTTTAATGACAGCGTAGGAATGGATGAGGAAGAAAGGGAGGCTTTTCTTGAGGCCATTCAGGCTGGTGATTGTTTCGATTTCCTTAGCCTTCTGGAATATCCCATTGCGTTGCAGAACCAGACTGTTGAGTATTACTTCGCGCTGGAACGTTGCTGTCGTTACCATCCTGACTATGTCACTGCGTTTTTGGCGATGGCAGGTCCGTGGTTAATTCCTGATGATGCGAAGTTGCATCGCAAACTGTTGCGCTGGTACAGCTCGGTGCAAACAGGTATGGCGGAACTCATTCCTGTTGCCCAACAGTGGCAAACGGAAAAACCAGAAAGCGAAGATGCCCGGTATTACCAGTGTGCACAACGTTTGTACTGCGGCGAGGGGGAAAGCCTGCTTGCCGATCTCTGCGCGTACTGGGAAAGTTACCCATCTACACAAGCCGATAATTTGTTGTTGCAGTGGAGCGCACAACATTGCCCGGATTATTTCGCGTTATTAGTGATGGTTATCGAAGCGCGGAGCATGGTAGATGCGCAAGGTAAACCGTTGAAATATGTTCCTGGTGAGAGCGCCCGGACGCGTCTGTTATGGGCGGAAATTTTACATAACGGAAAACTATCGCCGTTAGGTCAATCGTTTATTGAGTCGTTATTCTTCAAACGCAAAGCATGGGCGTGGTGGAAATCGAGAGTCGGTAGCGAGACAGAAGAAGATTCACCGTTACTGGATTTGTATCGGGTAGCGGAACAGGTAGTACTTGAAGCGTTTCCGAAACAAGAGATGCTGGCCCGTCTCAATACAAGGCTGGAAGGAGGAGATGCTCATCCATTAGAGGCCATTATCACCCGGATGCTGTTGACGAAAGTAAAACTCGAGCCGGAGGATGAAGATGTCGATGAGCCAACACCTGAAAACCATGAAGAAAAAAATGATGAGGATGAAAAACCACAGAGCATTATCAGCATTATCAAAATCAGCTTAACGGTGCTGGTGATAGGTTATGCTCTCGGCAAAATCGCGATGTTGTTTAGTTGACGATGTGTTTTTTGCGCCGATGCCGGATGCAGCATTTACGCCGCATCCGGCAGCCGTGATTATGGGATCTCAATGGCTAAATAAACGCTCGCCCGCCGCCTGACCTCATCGACGCGGGCCATATCGTTTGACTGCAGCGCCGCATCAAAATCGGTGATCACCCGGCCAATCTCTTCTCGCTCGTCACCCAGCGCCCGCGCCCACAACTCTTCCAGTTTGGCCTTAAAGGTGCGGTTGATGAGCATATCGCGCGGATAAATTTTCAATGCGGATAACCGCGTCCGACTCTCTTCAATCTGCTGCGCGCTCAATGTTACCGGGCTGTGGTTAATCACTCTGGACTTAACGCTGCCGTCTTCCAGAAGCACGTCAACTTCAAGCAAACCGTTGATATCATAACTAAAGCGAATATCAATCGACTGATAAGCCCCGGTTCTCTTCAACGGCACATCGAAGGATTCCACCAGAATGTTGTTTTTAACTTTGTGGTTTTCTCCCTGATAGACGTTAACCGTAATTGAATCCTGTTCCGGGTGCATGGTTGAATAAGTTTCTACACGCGACACGGGCACAGTGGTGTTTCGTTCAATAATCGGCGAGAAAATGCCGGAAACGCCCTGGCGGTTAACCTCAACGCCCAACGAGTAAGGGCAAATATCAGTGAGGATCACTTCTTCAATATCTTCACTGCGTAAGCGGCAGGCTGCCTGGATTGCTGCGCCCAGCGCGACAATGGTGCTCGGATCGTAACTTTGATACGGTAATTTGCCAAACAGACGCACGGCGATTCGCTGCACCAGCGGCATTTGTGACGCGCCGCCAACCAGCACCAGACTGTCGATTTGACTCGGCTTCAGACGCGCATCGCGCAACGCCTGTTCAATCGGCACTCGCAAGCGATTGAGCAGCGGCAACCACAAATCTTCCAGTTCGTTCTCGTAAAATTCGCATTCCCGCGTTTCATCCTGGTACTGCCAGCGAATGTGCATTGGCGATTGATTGCTACATTTTGCCGCTTCCACACAGGCATACAAGGCTGCCAGTTCACTCTCGTTAAGCGTGGTCCTGGCGACATCCGCGCGTTTTAAAACCTCATCGACCAGCATATGGGTAAAATCTTCGCCACCGAGGAAGTTGTCGCCAGCGGAGGCGTGAACTTCAATCACCGGCGTGGCGTACTCAAGCACCGTAACGTCAAACGTGCCGCCACCGAGATCAAACACCAGCGAACGGGTATTTTGTTGGGTATGCAGGCCATACGCCATCGCAGCTGCTGTGGGTTCATTAATTAAGCGTACCGCATTTAAACCGGCTAACTCCGCTGCTAAACGGGTATGCTTGCGTTGTTCATCGCTGAAATAAGCCGGAACAGAGATCACCACATCTTTAATCGGACGTTGCAGAAATTCTTCGGCATCTTCTTTTAATGAGCGTAATACCAAAGAGGACAGTTCTGGCGCGTTAAATGTGTCGCTGCCTAACTGCCAGTTGGTATTACTGCCCATTGCACGTTTAAATAACGCTGCCGTTTTATCCGGATGCGAAGTACGCCGTGATACAGCCGGTTTTCCGACTAAAATATGATTATTTTCATCCATGCTAATTATGGATGGTGTTAAATATTCACCGAACTTATTTGGAATTAATTGCGCGGCACCGTCTTTCCAGACGGCAATTAAACTATTGGTAGTACCGAGATCGATACCAATGGCGAGTTCTGCATTATCCATTGCATTTATATCTTGAAAAAAAAAAGAGATAAACAGATTAAGACCACCCAGGTAACGCGTGGTGATCTTAATCAATGACGTGTGTTAAGCGTAAAATTTCAGACGATCAGCCAGTAAATCAACAAAGCCCTGACGATCAACATCGACCATTACAGTGGCATTCGGTTTATTGCCAGTCAGATAATAATAATCAACAACCGTCATCCCCTGGGTATATTTCCCCTGTGTTTCCACGCCAACCCAGCGCTCAACAGTGGTAAACAACTCGGGTTTCAACAGCCAGGCGATGGTGCATGGGTCATGCAGCGGTGCGCCGACAAAGCCCCATTTTTCGTCTTTATGATATTCGAGGAAGAAATCCAGCAGTTCGGCAACAATGGTTGAAACCGGGTTACCAATCGCGCGGAAACGCTCGGTGTCCTCAACGTGGATTTGCGCTTTGTGAGTAACATCCAGACCGGCCATCACCACCGGGATCCCTGACTGGAAGACAATTTCTGCCGCTTCCGGGTCAACGTAAATATTAAATTCAGCCGCAGGCGTCCAGTTACCCAGCCCCATTGCGCCGCCCATAATCACGATACGGGCAATTTTGCTATGCAGTTCCGGATGGCTATTGAGCAGCAAAGCAACGTTAGTTTGCGGTCCGGTAGAAACAATGGTGACAGGTTCCGCACTTTCACGTAGCGTTTTCGCCATCAGCTCCACCGCCGTACACTTTTGCGGTGCAAACGTCGGTTCCGGTAATGCCGGGCCGTCGAGACCGCTTTCGCCGTGCACATTGTCCGCGATAATCAACTCACGCATTAACGGTTTTACCGCGCCGCCTGCCACCGGAATATCGGTGCGATTAAGCAAGGTCAGCATACGCAGAACATTGCGTAAGGTTTTTTCTGGTGTCTGGTTTCCGGCGGAAGACGTAATTGCTTTGACATCAAGCTCTGGTGAGGCGAGGGCGAGAACTATTGCGATAGCGTCATCATGACCTGGGTCGCAATCTAACAGAATTGGCAGTGCCATTGTTGCTCCTTGTTGTGTGCTTCTTTGCGACAAGGGTAACGCCAGGATGTAACAGATACGAGGGGCGAAACGATAAAGCGTGAGATGGCGCGCAATTGGGTATGCGCGCCAGAGTGATTAATGCAGGATTTTCGCGAGGAAGTCTTTTGCGCGGTCCGATTTCGGATCATCGAAGAACGCATCTTTCGGCGAGTCTTCAACAATTTTACCCTCATCCATAAAGATCACCCGATTCGCCACTTTACGGGCAAAGCCCATTTCGTGGGTCACCACCATCATGGTCATCCCCTCGTTCGCCAGTTCCACCATCACGTCCAGTACTTCGTTGATCATCTCCGGGTCTAGTGCCGATGTGGGTTCGTCGAACAGCATCGCAATAGGATCCATACACAATGCGCGAGCAATTGCCACACGCTGCTGCTGGCCGCCGGAAAGCTGCGCCGGAAATTTATTGGCATGTGCGGAAAGTCCCACGCGCTCCAGCAATTTCAATGCTTTTTCACGAGCCGGTGCTTTATCGCGTTTAAGCACTTTCACCTGCGCCAGGGTCAGGTTTTCGATAATCGACAGATGAGGGAACAGCTCGAAATGTTGGAATACCATCCCGACGCGAGAACGCAGCTTTGCCAGATCGGTTTTCTTGTCGTTAACCACGATACCATCGACGGTGATTTCACCTTGCTGCACTGGTTCGAGGCCGTTGACGGTTTTAATCAGCGTTGATTTGCCGGAACCAGACGGGCCGCAAACCACCACCACTTCGCCTTTTTTCACTTCGGTTGAGCAGTCGGTCAGCACCTGAAAGTGACCATACCATTTTGAAACATTTTTCAGGGTAATCATTATGCTGTCCTTCTTTTCAAGTAGCTGACCAACAACGACGCGCTAAGGCTAATAACGAAATAAACAAATCCGGCAAACAGGATCATCTCAACCTGCGTGCCATCACGCTCACCAATGGTTGAGGCGGTACGGAAGAAATCGGCCAGAGATAACACATACACCAGCGAGGTATCCTGGAACAGTACGATGCCCTGAGTGAGCAGCAGCGGCACCATCGCGCGGAACGCCTGCGGCAGAATAATCAGTTTCATCGTCTGCCAGTGAGTCATTCCCAACGCCAGCGCGGCGCTCGACTGACCACGAGAAATACTTTGAATACCGGCACGGATAATCTCTGAATAGTAGGCCGCTTCAAACATCGAAAACGCCACCATCGCCGAAATTAAACGGATATCATTTTTTGGTGATAATCCCAGCACGTTTTGCAGAAAACCCGGCACGATCAGGTAAAACCACAGCAAAACCATAACTAAAGGAATCGAGCGGAATACGTTAACGTAGGCTTTGGCAAACCACGCTACGGGCGCAAAGCTGGACAAGCGCATCACCGCCAGCATGGTGCCCCACAAAATACCAATCACGACTGCCGTGACGGTGATTTTCAGCGTGATCACCAGCCCGTCGAGCAGATATGGCAGGGAAGGAACAATGGAACTCCAGTCAAACTCGTACATTATTTGCCCCCCATGTTGCCGGGCAGGCGAACTTTACGTTCAACCAGCGTCATCACCAGCATGATAAAAGCGTTAATCAATACATACGCCAGCGTAATGGCGGTAAACGACTCCCAGGCGTGAGCCGAGTAGTCGAGCAATTTACCTGCCTGCGCTGCCATATCTACCAGACCGATGGTCGAGGCGATGGCGGAGTTTTTCACCAGGTTCATCATCTCTGAGGTCATCGGCGGGACGATAACGCGATAAGCATTAGGCAGCAGTACGTAGCGGTAAGCCTGCGGCAGCGTCAGACCCATAGCCAGCGCGGCATTTTTTTGCCCGCGCGGCAGCGACTGAATCGCGGCGCGTACCTGTTCGCAAACACGGGCGGCGGTAAACAGCCCCAGGCAGAGCATGGATGAAAGGAAAAACTGAATATTGGGATCCAGCTCGGCCTTAAACCACATGCCGATTTTCTCCGGCAACAGCTCCGGGATCACCAGATACCAGGTAAAGAATTGCACAATCAACGGCACGTTGCGGAACAGTTCGACATACAACGTACCCAGACCGGAGAGAAAACGGTTTGGAACGGTACGTAAAATGCCGAAAAATGAACCGACGAGGAAAGCGATAATCCAGGCGCAGATCGACAAAGCGATCGTCACCTGAAAACCACTCCAGATCCAACCAAGATAGGTGGTGTTGCCGAACGGGGCTTGTTGTAAAAAAATACCCCAGTTCCAGTCTATAGACATAAATCTACTCCAGAAAAAAGAGGGTAGCAGCGTTAACTGCTACCCTCGAAGATTGTTACCCAGCGTATTGCGGTTTTCAGGCCCGATGGGGAACGACCATCAGGCGTATAGTCTGTCCGTGCTACGTAACAATCGAGAGGGCTAGAATTTCCGCCCCTGGTTCTTGTAATTAGTTCAGTGCTTTGTCATTCGGTTCTTTGAACAGTGCTTTCATTTCGTCTGACAGTTCGAAATTCATGTTCAGGTTTTTCGGCGGAATGGGATTTTTGAACCATTTATCAAACCATTTTTCCGCTTCACCGGAGGTCTGCACCTGAGCGATAGTGTCATCCATCAGCTTTTTGAACTGCGGATCGTCTTTACGCAACATGCAACCATAGGCTTCCTGAGACTGCGGCTTGCCGACGATATCCCAGTTGTCTGGTTTCTTCGCTTTCGCACGTTCACCGGCCAGCAGAGCATCATCCATCATAAAGGCAACGGCACGACCGCTTTCCAGGGTACGGAAAGAGTCACCGTGATCTTTGGCGCTGATGATGCGCATATTCATTTTTTGCTCTTCATTCAGTTTGTTGAGCAAAACTTCAGAGGTAGTGCCGGAAGTGACGACTACGGCTTTGCCTTTCAGGTCGGCAAAATCTTTGATATCGCCGCCCTTTTTGGTCAACAGGCGCGTACCGACCACGAAAATAGTGTCAGAGAAAGCCGCCTGTTTTTGGCGTTCGACGTTGTTGGTGGTAGAACCACATTCAAAATCGAAAGTGCCGTTTTGCAGAAGAGGAATACGGTTTTGTGAGGTGATCGGAATCAGTTTCACCTGCAAGTCCGGTTTGTTGAGTTTCTTTTTCACTGCTTCAACAATGGCGTTGGAGTAATCCTGCGAGTAACCCACCACTTTTTGCTGATTGTCGTAATAAGAGAAAGGTACTGAAGATTCACGGTGACCGACGACAATCACGCCGTTTTTGGCGATTTTGTCCAGCGTACTGCCCGCTACCGGGGCGGCGTCATCTGCCTGTGCCAGTCCTGCGGAAAGCGCCAGGGCCAGGATTGCTGTGGCAGGTTTACGTAATTGCATATCCAACTCCTTTATCTTCTGCGTTAAGAACGCATGGATACTCGTTGTGAGTGTTTGTGTTGTTATCGTCTGCAACTTTATTGTGCAGTGTTGTGACTGTTAGGTAACATTTAGTTTGGTTAAATGTAAAGATATTGATGTTTTATTGTTTGTTTTTGCGAGGTGCACCGCACCATTCCGAAGCAAAATTCTTAAAATGCACTCTTTTGGTGCTACCGGTGGATTGCTGCGGTGCAACCGGGTTGTACTGATGCTGGTTAAAGCTTTGCCTTGTATAACAAAGCAATAGATGTGCCAAAGTTGGATAGGAGAATATTGTTATCCGGATAATGCACTGATGCCGCATCCGGTGAGCGTGCCGAAATATGGGATGTATTCCGGCACGATAAGAAGGGATTATTTACGTCGCTGACGCAGACTCATCAACACAGCAGCAAAACCAAACAGTGCCGTCAGCACCCACAGCGGCCAGTTGCCGGTACGTGCGTATGGTGTGAGTCCGGTGGTCGGCGTCACGTTAGTGGTTAACACCTCGCGGGTGAACTGCGGGATCATCGCCTGAATCTCACCCTGCGGGCCAATCACCGCCGTAATGCCGTTGTTGGTGCTGCGCAACAGTGGGCGCGCCAGCTCCAGCGCACGCATTCGCGCCATCTGGAAGTGCTGCCATGGACCAATAGACTTACCAAACCACGCATCGTTGGAGATAGTCAGCAGATAGTCGGTATCCGGGCGGAAGTTATCGCGCACTTGCTCGCCGAGAATGATCTCGTAGCAAATAGCCGCAGTAAGCTCAATACCGTTTACTGACAGCGGCGGCTGGATATATGGCCCACGGCTGAACGACGACATCGGCAGATCAAAGAACGGTGCTAACGGACGCAGAATCGACTCCAGCGGGACAAACTCGCCAAACGGCACCAGATGGTTTTTGTTATAGCGATCGGCTGATTCGTAGCTGTACGGTGCACCTTTACCCAGCGTGATAATGGTGTTGTAGGTATCGTAGCGGTTCTGCTTATTGAGGCGCGCGTCGACAATCCCGGTTACCAGCGTACTCCCTTTATCGCGCAACTCACCGTCCAGTGCTTTGAGGAACGGTTGCTGATTAATTTCCAGATCGGTTATCGCCGACTCCGGCCAGATAATCAACGATGATTTGCCCATCAGCGGTGCCGTTGCGTTGTAGTAAATCTTCAGCGTATTAAGAAGCTGATCTCCATCCCATTTCAGTGATTGCGGAATATCGCCCTGAACCATCGAAACCTGAATGGTTTTCTCCGGTTGCGGGGTAAACCATTGGATGTAACGCAGCGGGAAGGGAAGGGCAAACAGCACGACGGCCACCACCAGCGGACGCCAGTTGCGTTTGACTAACGCCAGTGCCAGCAGGCCGCTAACCATCATCAGCAGGAAGTTAATGGCTTCCACGCCCATTATTGGTGCCAGCCCTTTTAACGGGCCATCAATCTGGCTATAGCCGAACTGTAACCACGGGAAGCCGGTCAGTACCCAACCACGCAGAAACTCGGTCACTTGCCAGAGAGCAGGGGCGGCAATCGCCACGCGCAGCCAGGTGGTTTTCGGCCACAGACGCGACAGCACGCCAGCAAACAGTCCGGTATACAGCGACAAATACGCCGCCAGCAGCACCACCAGGAAGATGTTAACCGGGCCAGGCATCCCGCCAAAGGTCGCGATGCTGACATAGACCCAGTTAATACCGCTGCCAAAGAGGCCAAATCCCCAGCAAAAGCCAATAGCGGCAGACTGGAGTGGACGGCGGTTAAAGGTCAACGCCTGAAGCCCCAT
The DNA here is from genome assembly GCF_046487665.1 of Escherichia sp. WS1152. Classification (NCBI taxonomy): domain Bacteria; kingdom Pseudomonadati; phylum Pseudomonadota; class Gammaproteobacteria; order Enterobacterales; family Enterobacteriaceae; genus Escherichia; species Escherichia sp. WS1152. Next base: position 141,013 of record NZ_JBJQJA010000010.1, read on the forward strand.
CAGCGAAATAATCGCCGCAGGCCAGACATCGTAAGGAGAGAAGGCCAGCGTTCCGCAGGCACCGAATAATAACGCCAGCAGCAGGCGAATGCGCTGGCGTTCAATTAATGAGGCAAAAGCCATGTAGTTATCTATCCAGTTTCGGTTTTATTCATCCAGCTTCGGCTGGGGTGAGTCATCCGGGATTTTGACATGAACCTGAATAATACGCCGACTGTCGGCCATCGCCACTTTGAACTGGTAACCGTCGATGTCGATAGTTTCGCCACGCGCCGGAAGATGCCCAAATGCCTGCATCACCAGACCACCGATAGTGTCAACCTCTTCATCGCTAAAGTGGGTGCCGAACGCTTCGTTGAAGTCTTCAATGGAAGCCAGTGCGCGCACGGTCCAGGTATGACGACTCAGCTGACGGAAGTCGATATCATCTTCTTCGTCATACTCGTCTTCAATCTCACCAACAATTAGTTCCAGGATGTCTTCAATGGTCACCAGACCGGAAACCCCACCGAATTCGTCAATAACGATCGCCATGTGGTAACGCTGAGAGCGAAACTCTTTCAGCATCCGGTCTACGCGCTTACTTTCAGGAACGACAACCGCCTGACGTAACACTTTGTCCATGCTGAAGGCTTCAGCATCGCTGCGCATAAACGGCAGCAAGTCTTTCGCCATCAGAATCCCTTCAATGTGATCTTTGTCTTCGCTAATCACCGGGAAACGTGAGTGGGCGGACTCGATGATGACATCAAGGCATTCGTCCAGCGTCTGGTTGCGTTTCAGGGTAATCATCTGGGAGCGGGGGATCATGATGTCGCGAACGCGTTGGTCTGCGATGTCCATCACCCCTTCGAGCATATCGCGCGTATCTTCGTCGATAAGGTCGTTCTGCCCGGAATCACGGATCAGCGCCAGCAGTTCGTCACGGTTTTTCGGTTCACCGTGGAAAAGTTGGCTGAGTAACAGGGAGAAAAATCCCTTCTTGTTGCTTATCGTGTCACTACTGTGTGAATTGTCGTCGCTCATGGCGTCGTATGGGTTCTCATGTTAGTTAATCAAAACGCCGTCGTTAATCACCAACGGCGGGGACGTCTGCCAGTCAAATGCCTGGCAAATTATTCTTTCTCGGCAATGTACGGATCCTCATAGCCCAGAGCAAGCATAATCTCTGTTTCGAGGGCTTCCATTTCTTCTGCTTCGTCATCTTCGATGTGATCGTAACCTAACAAATGCAGACTGCCGTGCACCACCATATGCGCCCAGTGCGCCTCCAGTGGTTTGCCTTGCTCCTGAGCTTCCTTCTCAACCACCTGACGGCAGATAACCAGATCGCCCAGTAGCGACATTTCCATGCCAGGCGGCACTTCAAACGGGAAGGAGAGCACGTTGGTCGGCTTATCCTTACCGCGATAGGTCAGATTCAGACTGTGGCTTTCGGCGGTATCGACCACGCGAATAGTCACTTCCGATTCTTCCTGAAACTGCGGGATCACCGCATTCAGCCATGTTTGAAACTGGCTCTCTTCCGGTAACCCGGAATTATCTTCACATGCCAGTTGTAAATCGAGGATCACCTGACTCATTTTTGTTCCTGTTCTTCGCGCTTGCGTTCTGCCGCCAGCGCCGCTTTTCGTTTTTGTTCGGCTTCTTCCCAGGCTTCATAGGCGTTAACGATACGCGCCACCACAGGGTGACGAACCACGTCTTCGCTGTGGAAGAAGTTAAAGCTGATCTCTTCGACATCGGCCAGCACTTCGATGGCGTGACGTAAGCCTGATTTAGTATTACGCGGCAGGTCGATCTGTGTGACGTCGCCGGTGATAACCGCTTTTGAGTTAAAACCGATACGGGTCAGGAACATCTTCATCTGTTCGATGGTGGTGTTCTGGCTCTCATCGAGAATGATAAACGCGTCGTTCAGCGTACGACCACGCATATAGGCCAGCGGCGCGACTTCAATAACGTTGCGCTCAATCAGTTTCTCAACTTTCTCAAAGCCCAGCATTTCAAACAGCGCGTCGTACAGCGGGCGCAGATACGGGTCTACTTTCTGGCTTAAATCGCCAGGCAGGAAGCCCAGTTTCTCACCGGCTTCGACCGCCGGACGAGTCAGCAGAATACGGCGAATCTCCTGACGCTCCAGGGCATCAACTGCCGCAGCCACTGCCAGGTAGGTTTTACCCGTACCCGCCGGGCCAACGCCGAAGGTAATGTCATGGTCGAGAATATTGGCGATGTACTGCGCCTGGTTTGGCGTGCGCGGCTTAATTACGCCGCGTTTGGTTTTGATATTGACCGCTTTGCCGTACTCCGGCACGCTCTCCGCACTTTGCTCCAGTACTCGCGCTTCTTTAATCGCAAGGTGGATCTGTTCCGGTTCGATATCCTGAATCTGACCGCGCATCGGGGCTGTATCGACATACAGGCTACGCAGAATGTCTGCCGCAGCGGTGACGCAAATCGGACGGCCGGTCAGTTTAAAGTGGTTATCGCGGCGATTGATCTCGATGCCGAGACGGCGTTCGAGCTGCTTGATGTTGTCATCAAACGGGCCGCACAGGCTCAACAGACGCGCGTTGTCTGCTGGCTCCAGGGTGATTTCGCGAGTGTCTATGTTCAAACCGTTCCTCTTATCTGTATGCCGCCGGAAGCTGAACATTCACCGGCCTATAAGGAAATTATTCACGCCACAGGAAAAAGGCGCAAGCATTGCGATAATGATGGGGATAAAGAGAGAAAAAACAAGGCCCACCGGAACGGCAGGCCTGAGAATTACGGCTGATAATAACCCACGCCAAGGTCGTTTTCTTTGCGGGTGCGGGCAATCACCGACTCCGGTGTTTCTGCCATGCGCAGACCCATTTCATCTTCAGTTCGCACCACTTTACCGCGCAGAGAGTTCGGGTAGACGTCGGTAATTTCTACATCGACGAATTTACCGATCATATCCGGCGTGCCTTCGAAGTTGACCACGCGGTTATTTTCCGTACGCCCGGAAAGCTCCATGATGCTCTTACGCGATGTACCTTCTACCAGAATACGCTGGGTGGTGCCGAGCATCCGGCGGCTCCACGCCATCGCTTGCTGATTAATGCGCTCTTGCAGAATATACAGACGCTGCTTCTTCTCTTCTTCCGGAACATCATCCACCATATCGGCGGCGGGCGTCCCCGGACGTGCAGAGAAGATAAAGCTGTAGCTCATGTCGAAATTGACGTCGGCAATCAGCTTCATCGTTTTCTCGAAGTCTTCGGTGGTTTCGCCAGGGAAGCCAACAATGAAGTCAGAACTGATCTGAATATCCGGACGCGCCGCACGCAGTTTACGGATGATCGCTTTGTACTCCAGCGCCGTGTGAGTACGGCCCATCAGGTTCAGAATGCGATCGGAACCGCTTTGTACCGGCAGATGCAGGAAGCTCACCAGCTCAGGCGTGTCGCGGTACACTTCGATGATATCGTCGGTGAATTCGATCGGATGGCTGGTGGTAAAGCGAATACGATCGATCCCGTCGATCGCAGCAACCAGACGCAGCAGATCGGCAAACGATCCGGTGGTGCCGTCGTAGTTTTCACCACGCCAGGCGTTCACGTTCTGACCGAGCAGGTTGACTTCACGCACGCCCTGAGCAGCAAGCTGGGCAATCTCAAACAGAATATCGTCAGACGGACGGCTTACCTCTTCACCACGGGTGTAAGGCACCACGCAGTAGGTACAATATTTATTGCAGCCTTCCATGATGGAGACAAACGCGGTCGGCCCTTCGGCGCGCGGTTCCGGTAGACGGTCAAACTTCTCGATTTCCGGGAAGCTGATATCTACAACCGGGCTGCGGTCGCCGCGCACGGAGTTGATCATCTCCGGCAGACGGTGCAGCGTTTGCGGCCCAAAAATAATATCGACATAGTGGGCGCGCTGGCGAATGTGCTCGCCTTCTTGCGATGCCACGCAGCCACCGACGCCGATAATCAGGTCTGGATTCTTCTCTTTTAACAGTTTCCAGCGACCCAACTGATGGAAGACTTTTTCCTGAGCCTTCTCGCGGATTGAGCAGGTGTTCAGCAGCAGCACATCCGCTTCTTCCGCCACGTCGGTCAGTTGATAGCCGTGGGTGGCATCCAGCAGATCGGCCATCTTCGATGAATCGTACTCGTTCATCTGACAGCCCCAGGTTTTAATATGGAGTTTTTTGGTCATCGACTTGCTCTTGCGAAATAGTAGCCAGGAATGCAGGGCGCATAGTGTAATGCTTTGCTGCCGTTGTGACCAGTATGAGCGTTATCAGCCCTTAGGGGTAAAAATCCTGTAAACTTAAAGCATATTGCTAACAGGATGATTGACCATGACAAATCAACCAACGGAAATTGCCATTGTCGGCGGAGGAATGGTCGGCGGCGCACTGGCGCTGGGGCTGGCACAGCACGGATTTTCGGTAACGGTGATCGAGCACGCAGAACCTGCACCGTTTGTCGCTGACAGCCAGCCGGATGTGCGGATCTCAGCGATCAGCGCGGCTTCGGTATCATTGCTTAAAGGGTTAGGGGTCTGGGATGCAGTACAGGCTATGCGTTGCCATCCTTACCGCAGACTGGAAACGTGGGAGTGGGAAACGGCGCATGTGGTGTTTGACGCCGCTGAACTTAAGCTGCCGCTGCTTGGCTATATGGTGGAAAACACCGTCCTGCAACAGGCGTTGTGGCAGGCGCTGGAAGCGCATCCGAAAGTAACGTTACGTGTGCCAGGCTCGCTGATTGCGCTGCATCGCCATAATGATCTTCAGGAGCTGGAACTGAAGGGCGGTGAAACGATCCGCGCGAAACTGGTGATTGGTGCCGACGGCGCAAATTCGCAGGTGCGGCAGATGGCGGGAATTGGCGTTCATGCCTGGCAGTATGCGCAGTCGTGTATGTTGATTAGCGTACAGTGTGAGAACGATCCCGGCGACAGCACCTGGCAGCAATTTACCCCGGACGGACCGCGTGCGTTTCTGCCGTTGTTTGATAACTGGGCATCGCTGGTGTGGTATGACTCTCCGGCGCGTATTCGCCAGTTGCAGAATATGAATATGGCGCAACTCCAGGCGGAAATCGCGAAGCATTTCCCGTCGCGTCTGGGTTACGTTACACCGCTTGCCGCTGGTGCGTTTCCGCTGACGCGCCGACATGCGTTGCAGTATGTGCAGCCGGGGCTTGCGCTGGTGGGCGATGCCGCGCATACCATCCATCCGCTGGCGGGGCAGGGGGTGAATCTTGGTTATCGTGATGTCGATGCCCTGATTGATGTTCTGGTGAATGCCCGCAGCTACGGTGAAGCGTGGGCCAGTTATCCTGTCCTCAAGCGTTACCAGATGCGGCGCATGGCGGATAACTTCATTATGCAAAGTGGTATGGATCTGTTTTATGCCGGATTCAGTAATAATCTGCCGCCGCTGCGTTTTGTGCGTAATCTTGGTTTGATGGCGGCGGAGCGTGCTGGCGTGTTGAAACGTCAGGCGCTGAAATATGCGTTAGGGTTGTAGCCTTACAACATTGCCGGATGCGTGCCAACCGTAGGTCGGATAAGACGCGGCAGCGTCGCATCCGACATTGAAGGATAAGACGTGTCAACATCGCATTCGACATTGAATGAACGCAGAAAAGCAAAAAGCTCGCCGAAGCGAGCTTTTTTAATGTGGCTGGGGTACGAGGATTCGAACCTCGGAATGCCGGAATCAGAATCCGGTGCCTTACCGCTTGGCGATACCCCAACTGGGCGCACTTACGATGTAAGCGTCTTGAATAAATTGGCTGGGGTACGAGGATTCGAACCTCGGAATGCCGGAATCAGAATCCGGTGCCTTACCGCTTGGCGATACCCCAACAAATTGGTTTTTGAATTTGCCGAACGTATTCGACACATTCAGAATTTGGTGGCTACGACGGGATTCGAACCTGTGACCCCATCATTATGAGTGATGTGCTCTAACCAACTGAGCTACGTAGCCAGATTGTTTCTTCGATGGCTGGGGTACCTGGATTCGAACCAGGGAATGCCGGTATCAAAAACCGGTGCCTTACCGCTTGGCGATACCCCAATAACCGGGCGGTGAACCGCTTACTCGAAGAAGATGGCTGGGGTACCTGGATTCGAACCAGGGAATGCCGGTATCAAAAACCGGTGCCTTACCGCTTGGCGATACCCCATCCGTACAACGCTTTCTGGTGAATGGTGCGGGAGGCGAGACTTGAACTCGCACACCTTGCGGCGCCAGAACCTAAATCTGGTGCGTCTACCAATTTCGCCACTCCCGCAAAAAAGATGGTGGCTACGACGGGATTCGAACCTGTGACCCCATCATTATGAGTGATGTGCTCTAACCAACTGAGCTACGTAGCCATCTTTTTTTTCGCGATACCTTATCGGCGTTGCGGGGCGCATTATGCGTATAGAGCCTTGCAGCGTCAACCTCTTTTTCAAGGAAAATTGCTCGAAAGTGACTGTTTGGTTAGGTTGCGAACAGCGTGGCGCTATATTCGTCAATTATTGTTTACTTTGTGTTTTTTCCCCACCCTACAGCCATTCTTTTGTCGTACAGGATGAAATTCGGAATTCAACAATAGTGGTGGGAAATTAATCTATGAAATACTGGCCTACAGTGATGAGTTGTCAAACAGTGATGTGGCAAACCCGGAACATTTCCTTACTGCATATCAGAATTAACAAGCACCTCAATAACTGAAACAGCCCCGGATTTCACCGGGGCTGTTTCGCATTTCTTACTTATACGCCGACTGGTGAACGCCAACCGCACGACCAGACGGATCGTCCATTTTCTTGAACGCCTCATCCCACTCAATCGCTTTAGCGGAAGAACACGCGACGGAAGGACCGCCAGGCACGCACTCAGCGGCGCTCGGAAGCGGGAACAGTTCTTCAAAGATCTCCCGGTACAGATACGCTTCTTTTGAGGTTGGCGTGTTGTACGGGAAGCGGAAGCGGGCAGTTTCCAGTTGCTGATCAGAAACCTGCTGCGCCGCCACTTCTTTCAGGGTGTCGATCCAACTGTAACCGACGCCATCGGAGAACTGCTCTTTCTGCCGCCAGGCCACGCTTGCGGGCAGGTATGACTCAAAACATTCACGCAGGATGTGTTTTTCCATTTTGCCGTTACCGCACATTTTATCCTGCGGGTTAATGCGCATCGCCACATCAAGGAATTTTTTGTCGAGGAACGGAACGCGTGCTTCCACGCCCCAGGCTGACATCGCTTTGTTGGCGCGCGCGCAGTCATACATATGCAGGGCCAGCAGTTTACGCACCGTCTCTTCATGCAGTTCTTTGGCATTCGGTGCTTTGTGGAAGTAAAGATAACCGCCAAACACTTCATCAGAACCTTCACCGGACAGCACCATTTTAATGCCCATTGCCTTGATCTTACGCGACATTAAATACATCGGTGTTGAAGCGCGAATAGTTGTCACATCATAGGTTTCGATGTGGTAAATCACGTCGCGGATGGCATCCAGACCTTCCTGTACAGTGAAGTGAATTTCGTGATGCACCGTGCCCAGATGGTTTGCCACTTCCTGGGCTGCTTTCAGATCCGGTGAACCCGGCAGACCTACAGCAAAGGAGTGTAATTGCGGCCACCAGGCTTCAGAGCGTTCCTGATCTTCCACGCGACGGGCGGCGTATTTCTTGGTGATCGCGGAAATAATTGAGGAATCCAGACCACCCGAGAGCAGCACACCGTAAGGAACGTCAGACATCAGATGGCTTTTAACGGAATCTTCCAGTGCCTGACGCAGCTCGTTTTTGTCGGTCACGTTATCTTTCACTGCATCAAAGTCGAACCAGTCGCGATGATAATAAGAACGGATTTCGCCGTCCTGACTCCACAAATAGCTCCCCGCCGGGAACTCTTTAATCGTGCGGCAAACTGGCACCAGGGCTTTCATTTCTGAGGCCACATACAGCTGACCGTGCTCGTCATAGCCCATATACAGTGGGATGATCCCCAGATGGTCGCGACCAATCAGATATGCATCTTTTTCGCTGTCGTACAGGGCAAAGGCAAACATGCCCTGCAAGTCGTCGAGAAATTCCGGCCCTTTTTCCTGATACAGCGCGAGGATCACTTCGCAGTCAGATCCGGTCTGGAACTGATAACGATCGCCATATTCGGCGCGCAGTGCCTGGTGGTTGTAGATTTCACCGTTTACCGCCAGCACATGAGTTTTTTGTTGGTTGTAGAGAGGTTGCGCCCCCGCGTTAACGTCAACAATTGACAGACGTTCGTGGGCGAGAATGGCGTTATCGCTGGCATAAATACCGGACCAGTCCGGGCCACGATGACGCATCAGGCGTGACAGCTCGAGTGCTTTCTTACGCAGCTCAACTGCGTCTGTTTTGATATCGAATACGCCAAAAATTGAACACATAACCTTCTCCGTTAACCTGGTATTTGTTGCTTGTTGTGTTTGCTTGTTTAAAAAAATGCCGCAAAGCAGCACCGTGCGCAAGCGATTTGGCAGTGCAAAAATAAAAAACGTAATGGTGATTGCTGATTTGTGAAAAAGGGGAGGGTGTGGTGATGTATTTATTGATGGATCGATAATTTTTGGCGAGTTTTATTGAATGGGATGATTTTAATGATGGGTAAAAATAAGAAACCACGCCCTGAGACGTGGTTGCTATTCAGATAACGTCGATTTCAGCGACCGACGGGTAAATCCAGCTTGGGCGGAACGGCATACTGTCGATATCGTCGAGCGATGAAACACCAGAAAGCACCAGAATCGTCTCCAGACCCGCCTGGAAGCCCGCCAGAATGTCGGTGCGCAAGTTATCGCCGACAATCACCGTTTCTTCCGAATGCGCCTGCATTTTGTTTAATGCCGCGCGGATGATCCACGGGCTGGGCTTACCAACATAGAACGGTTTGCGCCCGGAGATTTTCTCAATCCCTGCACACAACGCGCCACAAGCGGGATAAAAACCGCGCCCGTGGGTGTCCGGGTTGGTGGCGATAAAGCGTGCACCGTTAGCGACGAAATAGGCCGCTTTATGCATCATGTCCCAGTTGTAGGAACGCGTTTCGCCAACAATCACAAAATCAGGGTTCACATCGGTAATAGTGAAACCGGCTTTGTACAGTTCATGAATCAGTGCGCCTTCGCCCACCACATACGCTTTCTTGCCTTCCTGGCGACGCAGGAAATCGGCAGTCGCCATCGCAGAGGTATAAAACACGCTATCCGGCACATCGACACCGGCAGTGGCAAAGCGGTTCGCCAGATCTTGCCCGGTCTGCGAAGGATAGTTGGTCAGCAACACCAGCGGCAGGCCTTTATCCATAATCCCGTGCAAAAATTCCGCTGCACCCGGTACGGCGACGTTATCGTGCATCAGCACGCCGTCGATATCGCAAATTACATTTTTAATGGTCATGGACTACCCAGAATATTGACAACAATAAGCGCCACTATAAAAGCACATTAATTTTCCAGCAAATGCTGGAGCAAAATACCGTTGAGCATGGCGCGTTTTACCAGCGCAAAAGCGCCGATTGCCGAGCGGTGATCCAGCTCAGAACGTACCACCGGCAGATTAGTGCGAAACGCCTTCAGCGCCTGGGTATTAATGCAGCTTTCAATAGCAGGGAGCAGCACTTTATCGGCTTCGGTGATTTCACCGGCAATAACAATTTTTTGCGGATTAAATAAGTTGATAGCAATGGCGATGGTTTTGCCCAGATGACGACCGACATACTCAATCACTTCCGAGGCCAGGCTATCGCCTTTGTTCGCGGCTTTGCAGATAGTTTTGATGGTGCAGTCGTCCAGCGGCACGCGGCTCTGGTAGCCCTGCTTTAACAGATTCAACACCCGTTGTTCAATAGCGGCGTTGGCAGCGATAGTTTCCAGGCAGCCAAAGTTGCCGCAGTGGCAGCGTTCACCCAGCGGTTCGACCTGAATATGGCCAATTTCACCGACGTTGCCGTTGCGGCCAATAAAAATGCGCCCGTTAGAGATAATCCCGGCCCCGGTTCCGCGATGGACACGCACCAGAATGGAGTCTTCGCAATCCTGACTTGCACCGAAGTAGTGCTCCGCCAGCGCCAGACTACGGATATCGTGACCAACGAAACAGGTCACTTTAAAACGTTCTTCCAGTGCTTCTACCAGCCCCCAGTTTTCTACCTGAATATGCGGCATGTAATGAATTTTGCCGCTGTCCGGGTCAACAAGCCCTGGCAGGATCACCGAAATCGCGATCAGCTCGCGCAGTTTGCGCTGGTAGCTATCAATAAACTGAGCAATGGCATTCAACAGGGCATGTTCCAGCGTTTGCTGGGTACGTTCCGGTAGCGGGTAATGTTCTTCTGCCAGCACTTTGCTGCTGAGATCAAACAGGGTGATGGTGGCGTCGTGACGACCAAGCCGTACGCCGATTGCGTGGAAATTGCGGGTTTCGGTGACGATGGAGATAGCGCGGCGGCCCCCGGTGGAGGCCTGCTGATCAACTTCTTTGATCAGCCCGCGTTCGATAAGCTGACGCGTAATTTTGGTTACGCTGGCGGGGGCAAGCTGGCTTTGCTCGGCAATCTGAATCCGCGAGATTGGCCCGTACTGGTCAATCAGGCGATAAACCGCCGCGCTGTTAAGCTGTTTTACGAGATCAACATTACCTATCTGAGCTTGTCCGCCTGGTGTCATACTTTCTCTTATTGAGTTACGACCTCGTTACCGTTAACGATGGTCTTGGTGATTTTAAAATCAGGTGTGAATGCGGTCAGGTTGGCTACTTTACCTGCGGCGAGTGTGCCGAGACGTTTCTCAACGCCAATCGCACGCGCCGGATAGAGCGTCGCCATACGCAGCACTTCATCCAGTGCGATACCGCAATGTTCGACCAGATTACGCACGCCTTCAATCATGGTTAAGGATGAACCGCTTAACGTACCGTTCTCATCCACACAAAGTCCGTTACGGTAGTATATTGTTTTACCCGCAAAAATGAACTGTTCAATGTTGGCACCTGCTGGCGCGGTGGCGTCGGTAACCAGACACAGTTTGTCGCCTTTAAGGCGTTTAGCGTTACGAATGTTGGCGTAATCAACATGCAGGCCATCAGCGATAATACCGCAATAAATGTCAGCTTCGTCGAGGATCGCGCCCGCCAGGCCCGGTTCACGACCGGTAATATACGGCATCGCGTTGTACAGATGGGTGGCAAAGGTAATCCCCGCGCGGAAACCGGCTTTCGCTTCTTTCAACGTCGCGTTGGAGTGACCGGCAGAAACCACAATCCCGGCATTTGCCAGTTTGCTGATGACTTCCGCAGGAACCATTTCCGGTGCCAGGGTCACTTTGGTAATGACGTCGGCGTTTTCACACAGGAAATCGACCAGCGCGGCATCAGGCTTACGCACAAAATTCGGATTATGGGTGCCTTTTTTTACCAGATTCAGCCACGGACCTTCCAGATGCAGACCTAACGCCTGATTCGGATGTTTTGCCAGGTACTCGCGCATAACGCGCACGCCCTGTTTCATCAGCTCATCGCTGGTGGTGATAAGCGTCGGCAGATAGTTAGTACAGCCTGATTTCTCATTGGCTTTCTGCATGATTTCCAGCGTTTCCACGCTGACCGCTTCAGCGGTGTCGTTAAACTGTACGCCGCCGCAGCCGTTTAACTGCACATCGATAAAACCGGGGGAGAGAATGGCCCCGTTCAGTGAACGTTGTTCGATCTCTGGCGGCAGTTCCGCTACCGGACAGACGCTTTTAATCAGGCCATCAGCGATAACAACCGCGTGGTCATCAAGAAATTCGTGGCCGGTAAAGATTCGGCCTTGGGTTAATGCATACATTCTGACCCCCGATTTTAAAAAATATTGCCCTGAGCAAGGAGCCAGGGCAGGGATAACAATTACAGACCTTTGATATTTTCTGCTTCTAATTCATTGAAATATCTTAAAGTCTTAACTTTCAGCTCCATGGTGGAAGGTTCATCGCACACCATGATCGCTTTTGGATGCAGTTGCAGACAGCTGATGGTCCACATGTGGTTTACGCAACCTTCAACGGCGGCCTGCAGTGCCAGTGCTTTCTGGCTACCCAGCACCAGAATCATCACTTCTTCGGCATCCAGCAATGTACCAACACCGACAGTCAGGGCATATTTTGGCACCTGATTGACATCGTTATCAAAGAAACGAGAGTTCGCGACGCGAGTGTCATGAGTCAGGGTTTTGATACGAGTACGAGAAGCCAGAGAAGACGCCGGTTCGTTAAATGCAATATGACCGTCGTTACCTACACCGCCCATAAACAGATGAATTTTTCCGTAAGAACGGATTTTTTCTTCATACTGGCGGCACTCGGCGTCGATATCCGGGGCGTTGCCGTTGAGAAGGTTGATGTTTTCTGCTGGAATATCAACGTGATCGAAGAAATTACGGTGCATAAAGCTGTAGTAGCTTTCCGGATGCTCTTTCGGCAGACCGACATACTCGTCCATGTTGAAGGTGACAACGTGCTTAAAGCTGACCTGGCCTGCTTTATGCATTTCGACTAACGCTTTATAGGTGGTCATTGGCGTGCCGCCAGTTGGCAGGCCCAGAACAAACGGACGATCAGCAGTCGGTTTGAACGCATTGATACGATTGACGATATGGCGAGCAGCCCATTTGCCGACCTGTTCAGCGGTAGTCAGGGGGATCAGTCTCATTATTCACCTCAATAAGTAAAATGTAAGCCGTTGGCGGATTAGGCATCTTTAAGCGTAACCTGGATTTGCGCAGACAGGCGTCAATCCGACCTGATTTTTTGAATGATAAAATAAGTTTTCTGGTTTAGCCAGTAAAAGGGAGTAATGATAACGATATTTGGTGACAAAACTCACAAAAGACACGCGTTTAATTTGCGATACGAATTAAATTTTCACACACTCTGTGGCAGATGATCTAACAATCTGATTACAGAACATCGGCAGTACAATTTGCAGCACAATAAAAATACGGCTTTAAACGAGCCAAATAGGGTTCTCGTAGGGGGAATAAGATGAATATTTTAGGTTTTTTCCAGCGACTCGGTAGGGCGTTACAGCTCCCTATCGCGGTGCTGCCGGTGGCGGCACTGTTGCTGCGATTCGGTCAGCCAGATTTACTTAACGTTGCGTTTATTGCCCAGGCGGGCGGTGCGATTTTTGATAACCTCGCATTAATCTTCGCCATCGGTGTGGCATCCAGCTGGTCGAAAGACAGCGCAGGTGCGGCGGCGCTGGCGGGTGCGGTAGGTTACTTTGTGTTAACCAAAGCGATGGTGACCATCAACCCAGAAATTAACATGGGTGTACTGGCGGGTATCATTACCGGTCTGGTTGGTGGCGCAGCCTATAACCGTTGGTCCGATATTAAACTGCCGGACTTCCTGAGCTTCTTCGGCGGCAAACGCTTTGTGCCGATCGCCACCGGCTTCTTCTGTCTGGTGCTGGCGGCCATTTTTGGTTACGTCTGGCCGCCGGTACAGCACGCTATCCATGCAGGCGGCGAGTGGATCGTTTCTGCGGGCGCGCTGGGTTCCGGTATCTTTGGTTTCATCAACCGTCTGCTGATCCCAACCGGTCTGCATCAGGTGCTGAACACCATCGCCTGGTTCCAGATTGGTGAATTCACCAACGCGGCGGGTACGGTTTTCCACGGCGACATCAACCGTTTCTACGCTGGTGACGGCACCGCGGGGATGTTCATGTCCGGCTTCTTCCCGATCATGATGTTCGGCCTGCCGGGTGCGGCGCTGGCGATGTACTTCGCAGCACCGAAAGAGCGTCGTCCGATGGTTGGCGGGATGCTGCTTTCTGTTGCTGTTACTGCGTTCCTGACCGGTGTGACTGAGCCGCTGGAATTCCTGTTCATGTTCCTTGCTCCGCTGCTGTACCTCCTGCACGCACTGCTGACCGGTATCAGCCTGTTTGTGGCAACGCTGCTGGGTATCCATGCCGGCTTCTCTTTCTCTGCGGGGGCTATCGACTACGCGTTGATGTATAACCTGCCGGCCGCCAGCCAGAACGTCTGGATGCTGCTGGTTATGGGTGTTGTCTTCTTCGCTATCTACTTCGTGGTGTTCAGTTTGGTTATCCGCATGTTCAACCTGAAAACGCCGGGTCGTGAAGATAAAGAAGACGAGATCGTTACTGAAGAAGCCAACAGCAACACTGAAGAAGGCCTCAATCAACTGGCGACCAACTATATTGCTGCGGTTGGCGGCACTGACAACCTGAAAGCAATTGACGCCTGTATCACCCGTCTGCGCCTTACCGTGGCTGACTCTGCCCGCGTTAACGATACGATGTGTAAACGTCTGGGGGCTTCTGGGGTAGTAAAACTGAACAAACAGACTATTCAGGTGATTGTTGGCGCGAAAGCAGAATCCATCGGCGATGCGATGAAGAAAGTCGTTGCCCGCGGTCCGGTAGCAGCTGCCTCTGCTGAAACTGCTCCGGCAACTACCGCTCCTGTAGCAAAACCGCAGGCTGTACCAAACGCGGTATCTATCGCGGAGCTGGTATCGCCGATTACCGGTGATGTCGTGGCACTGGATCAGGTTCCTGACGAAGCATTCGCCAGCAAAGCGGTGGGTGACGGTGTGGCGGTGAAACCGACAGATAAAATCGTCGTATCACCAGCCGCAGGGACAATCGTGAAAATCTTCAACACCAACCACGCGTTCTGTCTGGAAACCGAAAAAGGTGCGGAGATCGTCGTCCATATGGGTATCGACACCGTAGCGCTGGAAGGTAAAGGCTTTAAACGTCTGGTGGAAGAGGGCGCGCAGGTAAGCGCAGGACAACCGATTCTGGAAATGGATCTGGATTACCTGAACGCTAACGCCCGCTCGATGATTAGCCCAGTGGTTTGCAGTAATATCGACGATTTCAGTGGCTTGATCATTAAAGCTCAGGGCCATGTTGTGGCGGGTCAAACACCGCTGTATGAAATCAAAAAGTAATCTGCTTTATGCCTGATGCGACGCTTGAGCGTCGCATCCAACAATGACAAGCGGTGGAGATCTTCTCTGCCGCTTTTTTTTTCATCAATCATCCCCATAATCTCAGTGAGATTTTCGATTTTCACTAACTAACAGTTGTCAGCCTGTCCCGCTTATAAGATCATACGCCGTTATACGTTGTTTACGCTTTGAGGAATCCACGATGAGTGAGGCAGAAGCCCGCCCGACTAACTTTATCCGTCAGATCATCGATGAAGATCTGGCCAGTGGTAAGCACACCACAGTACACACCCGTTTCCCGCCGGAGCCGAATGGCTATCTGCATATTGGCCATGCGAAATCTATCTGCCTGAACTTCGGGATCGCCCAGGACTATAAAGGCCAGTGCAACCTGCGTTTCGACGACACTAACCCGGTAAAAGAAGATATCGAGTATGTCGATTCGATCAAAAACGACGTTGAGTGGTTAGGTTTTCACTGGTCTGGTAACGTCCGTTACTCCTCCGATTATTTTGATCAGCTCCACGCCTATGCGATCGAACTGATCAATAAAGGCCTGGCGTACGTTGATGAACTGACGCCGGAACAGATCCGCGAATACCGCGGCACCCTGACGCAGCCTGGTAAAAACAGCCCGTACCGCGACCGTAGCGTTGAAGAGAACCTGGCGCTGTTCGAGAAAATGCGTACCGGCGGTTTTGAAGAAGGTAAAGCCTGCCTGCGTGCGAAAATCGACATGGCTTCACCGTTTATCGTGATGCGCGATCCGGTGCTGTACCGCATTAAATTTGCTGAACACCACCAGACTGGCAACAAGTGGTGCATCTACCCGATGTACGACTTCACCCATTGCATCAGCGATGCGCTGGAAGGTATTACGCACTCTCTGTGTACGCTGGAGTTCCAGGACAACCGTCGTCTGTACGACTGGGTACTGGACAACATCACCATTCCTGTTCACCCGCGCCAGTATGAGTTCTCGCGCCTGAATCTGGAATACACTGTGATGTCCAAGCGTAAGCTGAACCTGCTGGTGACCGATAAGCACGTTGAAGGCTGGGATGACCCGCGTATGCCGACCATTTCCGGTCTGCGTCGTCGTGGTTACACTGCGGCTTCTATTCGTGAGTTCTGCAAACGCATCGGCGTGACCAAGCAGGACAACACCATTGAGATGGCGTCGCTGGAATCCTGCATCCGTGAAGATCTCAACGAAAATGCGCCGCGCGCAATGGCGGTTATCGATCCGGTGAAACTGGTTATCGAAAACTATCAGGGCGAAGGCGAAATGGTTACCATGCCGAACCATCCGAACAAACCGGAAATGGGCAGCCGTCAGGTGCCGTTTAGCGGTGAGATTTGGATCGATCGCGCCGATTTCCGCGAAGAAGCTAACAAGCAGTACAAACGTCTGGTGCTCGGTAAAGAAGTGCGTCTGCGTAATGCTTATGTGATTAAGGCAGAACGCGTCGAGAAAGATGCCGAAGGTAATATCACCACCATCTTCTGTACTTATGACGCCGACACCTTAAGCAAAGATCCGGCTGATGGTCGTAAAGTCAAAGGCGTTATTCACTGGGTGAGCGCGGCACATGCGCTGCCGGTTGAAATCCGTTTGTATGATCGTCTGTTCAGCGTGCCTAACCCAGGTGCTGCGGATGATTTCCTGTCGGTGATTAACCCGGAATCGCTGGTGATCAAACAGGGCTTTGCTGAACCGTCGCTGAAAGATGCGGTAGCGGGTAAAGCATTCCAGTTTGAGCGTGAAGGTTACTTCTGCCTCGATAGCCGCCATTCTACGGCGGAAAAACCGGTATTTAACCGCACCGTTGGGCTGCGTGATACCTGGGCGAAAGTAGGCGAGTAATTTTAAGTTTCGCTATGCCGGATGGGGCGTTTACGTCGCATCCGGCAAGGAACAGACAAACAGTTTCAAACGCTAAATTGCCTGATGCGCTACGCTTATCAGGCCTACATGATCTCTGCAATATATTGAGTTTGCGTGCTTTTGTAGGCCGGATAAGGCGTTCACGCCGCATCCGGCAAGAGACATGCAAACAATCCCAAACGCCGCGGTCTGCGGCGTTTTTTTCTGCTTTTCTTCACGAATTAATTCCGCTTCGCAATTTATCCATAAAATAAATTTAAAATCACAAAACATAATTAAATAAAATGTAACCGCTTTCATCTTGCTGGAATTTCACGCTTTTATTCTTCTGCAAGCCTTTCAACCGCAAACTTAAGCCTTGTAACAAAAATCATCAAAATATGTGCGGTTGCTCATGTTCTTACATTCTGGTTACAGAAAGAGATTGATAATTCGCGTCGCGAAAAATAGTCTGTTCCTGTAGTCAGCGAGACTTTTCTCAACGCTACTTTTTTAATTTTTATTTTTTTTCGCTGTTCACCTTTGGTGCAGCAATTTATACGTCAAAGAGGATTAACCCATGCGTACGTTTAGTGGCAAACGTAGTACGCTGGCGCTGGCTATCGCCGGTGTTACAGCAATGTCGGGCTTTATGGCAATGCCGGAGGCTCGCGCCGAAGGATTCATCGACGATTCAACCTTAACCGGCGGTATATATTACTGGCAGCGTGAACGCGACCGTAAAGATGTTACCGACGGCGACAAATACAAAACCAACCTTTCTCACTCCACCTGGAATGCCAACCTCGATTTTCAGTCCGGTTATGCTGCTGATATGTTCGGCCTTGATATTGCTGCGTTTACGGCGATTGAAATGGCGGAAAACGGCGACAGCTCTCACCCGAACGAAATCGCGTTTTCAAAAAGTAATAAAGCCTATGACGAAGACTGGTCCGGCGACAAAAGCGGTATAAGCCTGTATAAAGCTGCGGCCAAATTTAAATACGGTCCGGTTTGGGCGAGGGCAGGTTATAGTCAGCCAACCGGTCAGACGCTGTTAGCGCCTCACTGGAGCTTTATGCCGGGTACTTATCAGGGTGCGGAAGCCGGAGCGAATTTTGATTACGGCGATGCTGGTGCGTTGAGTTTCTCCTACATGTGGACCAACGAATACAAAGCACCGTGGCATCTGGAAATGGATGAGTTTTATCAGAACGATAAAACCACCAAAGTTGATTATCTGCACTCCCTTGGGGCGAAATACGACTTCAAAAATAACTTCGTACTGGAAGCGGCATTTGGTCAGGCAGAAGGGTATATCGATCAATATTTTGCCAAAGCCAGCTACAAATTTGATATCGCCGGTAGCCCGTTAACCACCAGCTACCAGTTCTACGGTACCCGCGATAAAGTTGACGATCGCAGCGTCAACGATCTTTATGACGGCACCGCCTGGCTGCAAGCGTTGACCTTTGGTTACCGGGCGGCTGACGTAGTGGATTTGCGTCTCGAAGGCACCTGGGTTAAAGCTGACGGTCAGCAGGGATACTTCCTGCAACGTATGACTCCAACCTACGCTTCTTCGAACGGTCGCCTGGATATCTGGTGGGATAACCGTTCTGACTTCAACGCCAACGGCGAAAAAGCGGTCTTCTTCGGTGCGATGTATGACCTGAAAAACTGGAATCTTCCAGGCTTCGCCATCGGCGCTTCCTACGTTTACGCATGGGATGCTAAACCTGCGACCTGGCAGAGCAATCCGGATGCGTACTACGACAAAAACCGGACTATTGAAGAGTCTGCCTACAGCCTGGATGCGGTCTACACCATTCAGGACGGTCGCGCCAAAGGCACGATGTTCAAACTGCACTTCACCGAATACGACAACCACTCCGACATCCCAAGCTGGGGCGGTGGTTACGGCAACATCTTCCAGGATGAGCGTGACGTGAAATTTATGGTAATCGCACCATTCACCATCTTCTGATGCCCGACGCGGCAGGTTTTGTGCCTGCCGCACGTTTGAGGAATTTGCTATGAAAAAACTGATTCTCATCGCCATGATGGCATCGGGGCTGGTAGCTTGTGCGCAATCAACCGCGCCACAGGAAGACAGCCGTCTGAAAGAGGCATACAGCGCCTGTATCAACACCGCACAAGGTTCGCCGGAAAAAATTGAAGCCTGCCAGAGCGTGTTAAACGTGCTGAAGAAAGAGAAACAACATCAGCAGTTTGCCGACCAGGAAAGTGTCCGCGTACTGGATTATCAGCAGTGTCTGCGTGCAACGCAAACCGGAAATGATCAGGCGGTGAAAGCCGATTGTGATAAGGTCTGGCAGGAAATTCGCAGTAATAACAAATAAGTGAGAGCTGTAACTCTCGCTTTTCTTATTTCCCTTGCATAAAAAAGCCAACCCGCAGGTTGGCTTTTCTCGTTCAGACTGGCTTATTTGCCTTCGTGCGCGTGCTCATCTTCGCGGCAATCGCCTTCGGCACAGTGACCGTAAAGATAGAGACTGTGGTTAGTCAGGCGAATGCCATGTTTTGCGGCAATTTCACGCTGACGCGCTTCGATGGAATCATCACTAAATTCGATAACCTTGCCGCAGTCGAGGCAGATCAGGTGATCGTGGTGATGTTGCTGTGTCAGTTCAAATACGGATTTACCGCCTTCAAAATTGTGGCGGGTGACGATACCAGCGTCGTCAAACTGGTTCAGTACGCGATATACCGTAGCCAGACCAATTTCTTCACCCATATCGATCAGACGTTTGTATAAATCTTCCGCACTGACGTGATGGTTGTCCGGCTCCTGAAGAACTTCCAGGATTTTTAAACGTGGAAGCGTTACTTTCAGGCCAGCTTTCTTTAGGGCGGTATTGTTATCAGTCATGCGGAATCTGTCCTGTTACTAAGCGGTTCACTTCATTAGAAGAAGTGACAGAATTTGCTCTTGAGATAATGCGTATCATTATAGAATTGCCACGCCTAAATGAAAACCACAAGTCCCTGGCAAATATTGTTAATAAAAACGTGGCACAGCTTACATTTACAACGGCAAGGCCACTTGAACACCGGGACATTGTACAGGTACAACAGCAAAAGTTACAAATTTGTAGCAATTATTTTGATTGGCATTATCTATTAATACGGCGTAGACATGAGTCTACGCCGCATCACATCAGGCATTGAGAATTTCGTCGAGATGCAACTCTTCAGAAATCTGTTTAACCCATTTTTCTACACGTTCAGCGGTCAGTTCCGGCTGACGGTCTTCGTCGATAGCCAGACCGACAAAGTGGTCGTCATCTGCCAGACCTTTTGATGCTTCGAAATGATAGCCCGCAGTTGGCCAGTGACCAACGATGGTTGCACCGCGCGGTTCAATGATGTCGCGGATGGTGCCCAATGCGTCGCAGAAATATTCGGCGTAATCTTCCTGGTCACCACAACCAAACAGCGCAACCAGTTTGCCATTGAAATCAATCTCTTCGAGAGTCGGGAAGAAGTCATCCCAGTCACACTGCGCTTCGCCGTAATACCAGGTTGGGATGCCCAGCAGCAGAATGTCATAAGCTTCCAGATCTTCTTTGCTGCTTTTTGCAATGTCATGGACATCGGCAACGTCTTTACCAAGCTGTTTTTGAATCATTTTTGCGATATTTTCGGTATTACCGGTGTCGCTGCCGAAAAAGATGCCAGTGATAGCCATGAGTGAAATAACCTCTTGAAACTTATTGAAATGGGGGTGGAAAATTGCCCACGGATAAAGGCAATCATAGCAGAACAGGCAGTCTTGCGGAATCAGCAAACGAGCAGGACTGCACACTGTGCTACATGAAAGTGGAAATTTAAACGATGCCCTGACTACGCAGCGCCGCCAGTTGCTGCATTAACATCTCTTCGATCAGTTCGCTACGGCTCATATTGCGCGATTCCGCCAGCTCGTTCAGCGCCTCGACAGCTTCCGCGTTCAGCTTCAGTTCGACACGCTTAAGGCCACGTACTTTGTCGCGTTTTAGTTGGTTGCGTTTATTAATACGCAGCTGTTCATCGCGCGAAAGCGGATTTGTTTTCGGTCGTCCCGGTCGACGCTCGTGCGCGAACAGATCTAATGTCGTACGGTCCGTTTGTTCTTTGGCCATGATCTTGGTGACTTCGGGGGAAACAATCAGCCAGGCCTCTGCCCGGATGGATAGCGCGCCATAATACATCAGCGCGATGAGTCACGCCAACGCCCACGCGCGGAAAGCGACGCGGACGCTGGGTTTTTAATCAGTTGCGTTAATCATTGAGATAGCGACGGATAGCGCGTAATACCGCATCCGGTTTTTCAGCATGGACCCAGTGACCCGCGCCTGCAATCACATGCGCCCGTGCCTGTGGAAATTGTGCCAGTAAATCATCACGGTACTGCTCGCTAACATACGGAGAATTACCACCAGGGATAAACAGGGCAGGGTGATCCCATGCCGGGATTTTCTCCCAACCCACAATATGCGGATACTGATCCCACAATACCGGCACGTTAAAGCGCCACTCCCCGTCAACAAAAGATTTCAACAGAAACTGAATCACCCCTTCTTCATTAAGATGCTGGCGCATTATTGCTGCTGCTTGCTGGCGAGTTTGTGCGTCCGATTCACTGACCGCGTTGATAGCCGAGAAAATCTCATCATGACGGCGTACGTGATAGTCGACCGGTGCGATATCGATCGCCACCAGTTTATCGATGCGATCGGGGGCCAGTGCAGTAAGTGCCATTACCGCTTTACCGCCCATGGAGTGACCGATAAATGTTGCTTTGTCGATCTGCAGTGCATCCAGGGTATCAACAAGATCCTGCGCCATCGTCGGGTAATTCATTACCGGATCTCTCGGTGAAAGACCGTGGTTACGCATATCAACCTGGATGATATTGTGATCGTTTACCAGATCGCGAGCCAGTACGCCAAGGTTGTCGAGGCTGCCAAACAGACCATGGACAAGAACGATGGGAGAATTATTGTGCTGGTTTTGTGCAGTTTGCGCGCGGATATTCAATTTCATGGCAAAGTTCTTTTTTTCGCGTTGTCGGGTTAGGGTATTATGTTGACCATTGTGCCACAGGGCTGCAACAAATAAGGTTTATTCCGAGTTTTTCTGCAAGCCAGGCTTGACGCTATCCGCTGCCGGGATTTATTCATATACTCCTGGCGACTTGTATTCAGCTAAGACACTGCACTGGATTAAGATGAAAACGATTGAAGTTGATGATGAACTCTACAGCTATATTGCCAGCCACACTAAGCATATCGGCGAGAGCGCATCCGACATTTTACGGCGTATGTTGAAATTTTCCGCCGCATCACAGCCTGCTGCTCCGGTGACGAAAGAGGTTCGCGTTGCGTCACCTGCTATCGTCGAAGCGAAGCCGGTCAAAACGATTAAAGACAAGGTTCGCGCAATGCGTGAACTTCTGCTTTCGGATGAATACGCAGAGCAAAAGCGAGCGGTCAATCGCTTTATGCTGCTGTTGTCTACACTATATTCTCTTGACGCCCAGGCGTTTGCCGAAGCAACGGAATCGTTGCACGGTCGTACACGCGTTTACTTTGCGGCAGATGAACAAACGCTGCTGAAAAATGGTAATCAGACCAAGCCGAAACATGTGCCAGGCACGCCGTATTGGGTGATCACCAACACCAACACCGGCCGTAAATGCAGCATGATCGAACACATCATGCAGTCGATGCAATTCCCGGCGGAATTGATTGAGAAGGTTTGCGGAACTATCTAAAACGTTGCAGACAAAGGACAAAGCAATGGCAATCCACAATCGTGCAGGCCAACCTGCACAACAGAGTGATTTGATTAACGTCGCCCAACTGACGGCGCAATATTATGTACTGAAACCAGAAGCAGGGAATGCGGAGCACGCGGTGAAATTCGGTACTTCCGGTCACCGTGGCAGTGCAGCGCGGCACAGCTTTAACGAGCCGCACATTCTGGCGATCGCTCAGGCAATTGCTGAAGAACGTGCGAAAAACGGCATCACTGGCCCTTGCTATGTGGGTAAAGATACTCACGCCCTGTCCGAACCTGCATTTATTTCCGTTCTGGAAGTGCTGGCAGCGAACGGCGTAGATGTTATTGTGCAGGAAAACAATGGCTTCACCCCGACGCCTGCCGTTTCCAATGCCATCCTGGTTCACAATAAAAAAGGTGGCCCGCTGGCAGACGGTATCGTGATTACACCGTCCCATAACCCGCCGGAAGATGGTGGTATCAAGTACAATCCGCCAAATGGTGGCCCGGCTGATACCAACGTCACTAAAGTGGTGGAAGATCGTGCCAACGCACTGCTGGCCGATGGCCTGAAAGGCGTGAAGCGTATCTCCCTCGACGAAGCGATGGCATCCGGTCATGTGAAAGAGCAGGATCTGGTGCAGCCGTTCGTGGAAGGGCTGGCCGATATCGTTGATATGGCGGCGATTCAGAAAGCGGGCCTGACGCTTGGCGTTGATCCGCTGGGCGGTTCCGGTATCGAATACTGGAAGCGTATTGGCGAGTATTACAACCTCAACCTGACCATCGTTAACGATCAGGTCGATCAAACCTTCCGCTTTATGCACCTTGATAAAGACGGCGCGATCCGTATGGACTGCTCCTCCGAGTGTGCGATGGCGGGCCTGCTGGCACTGCGTGATAAGTTCGATCTGGCGTTTGCTAACGACCCGGATTATGACCGTCACGGTATCGTCACTCCGGCAGGTTTGATGAATCCGAACCACTACCTGGCGGTGGCAATCAACTACCTGTTCCAGCATCGTCCGCAGTGGGGCAAAGATGTTGCCGTTGGTAAAACGCTGGTTTCTTCTGCGATGATCGACCGTGTGGTCAACGACTTGGGCCGTAAACTGGTAGAAGTCCCGGTAGGTTTCAAATGGTTTGTTGATGGTCTGTTCGACGGCAGCTTCGGCTTTGGCGGCGAAGAGAGCGCAGGGGCTTCCTTCCTGCGTTTCGACGGCACGCCGTGGTCCACCGACAAAGACGGCATCATCATGTGTCTGCTGGCGGCGGAAATCACCGCTGTCACCGGTAAGAACCCGCAGGAACACTACAACGAACTGGCAAAACGCTTTGGTGCGCCGAGCTACAACCGTTTGCAGGCAGCTGCGACTTCCGCACAAAAAGCGGCGCTGTCTAAGCTGTCTCCGGAAATGGTGAGCGCCAGCACCCTGGCTGGTGACCCGATCACCGCGCGCCTGACTGCTGCTCCGGGCAACGGTGCTTCTATTGGCGGTCTGAAAGTGATGACTGACAACGGCTGGTTCGCCGCGCGTCCGTCAGGCACGGAAGACGCATATAAGATCTACTGCGAAAGCTTCCTCGGTGAAGAACATCGCAAGCAGATTGAGAAAGAAGCGGTTGAGATTGTTAGCGAAGTTCTGAAAAACGCGTAAACACATTAAATAAAAAAAGGGCGGTCGCAAGATCGCCCTTTTTTACTTATGACTACCTGATGCGCTATGCTTATCAGGCCTGCGAGGATGGTGCAATATATTAAATTTGCGCTATTTTGTAGGTCGGATAAGGCGTTCACGCCGCATCCGGCAATTCAGCCCCTAAAGCATAAACCGATAACCAATCCCAGTTTCAGTAATAAAATGGCGAGGCCGGGCCGGGTCTTGCTCCAGTTTTTGTCGCAGATGTCCCATATAAATACGCAAATAATGACTGTGTTCGACCGCGTTTGGCCCCCACACCTGGTTAAGGAGTTGGCGCTGGGTGAGCACTTTTCCGGCGTTGTTGAGCAGCACTGCCAGCAGGCGAAACTCAATCGGCGTGAGATGCACCTCTTCCTCACCCCGGTGAATCACGCGGGCGGCTAAATCGACGGTAACATCGGAGAATTTCACCAGCGGATCGGGCGCGGCGGTGGCGGAGTGGCGGCGTAAAGCGACGCGCAGACGGGCCTGCAATTCGCCAATGCCAAACGGCTTACTTAGATAATCATCCGCTCCGGCATCCAGCGCGGCGATTTTGTCGCTCTCTTCGCTGCGTGCGGAAAGCACAATCACCGGCACCGCGCTCCACTGGCGCAGGTCGCGGATAAACTCAATCCCATCACCATCGGGCAGGCCAAGATCGAGAATAATCAAATCTGGCTTACGGGTAGCCGCCTCCAGCAAGCCGCGTTGCAGCGTTTCGGCCTCATAGACGCGCATCCCGTCGCCCTCCAGCGCCGTGCGCAGAAAGCGACGAATAGCCTGTTCATCTTCAACAATCAGAACGTTTGTCACATATCCTCATGAAATTCTTCAAGTTCAGGAGCGGTTTGCTGGGGAAGTGTAACACGAAAACAGGCACCACCTTCCGGTCGGTTGAACGCGGTAATGGTGCCGCCGTGTACATCCACAATCGCCCGACAAATTGCCAGCCCAAGCCCTACACCCGGGACTGCCGACTCTTTATTCCCACGAGCAAACTTATCAAAAATCGACTGCTCCTGGCCTTGCGGAAGTCCGGGGCCGTTATCCCAGACATCCAGTTGTAGATTTTCGCCCTCAACGTGGGCATCGATACCAATTTCGGCCTGCACACCCGCATATTTCACTGCGTTCTCCAGCAAATTAATCAGCACCCGTTCAAAGAGTGGCCCGTCAACGTGGATTAAGGTCAGCGGTTCTGGCAGAGAAAGATTGATGGGCGACGATAAACCCGGTTCCAGCATTTGCAGCGCGCTGCCGACTACTTCTTCCAGCGTTAACCACTCTTTCTTCAAATTAAAGCCGCCGGACTGAATTCGCGCCATATCCAGTAGATTATTCACCAGTCGGGTAGTGTTCAGCACATGCTGACGAATCTCGCTGGCCTGGCGGGCGTGGGGTGATCCTTCGCTTGCCAGATCGAGCGTTAAGATTTCTGCCTGACCGAACAACACCGTGAGCGGAGTGCGTAAATCATGCGAAAGCGCCGCCAGCAGGGCGTTGCGGATCTGTTCACGTTCGCTTGCCATCCGCGCCTGTTCTTCGCTGGCGGTCAGCGTCAGCCGCTCAAGCGCATTGGCGACTAACAGCGTAAACGTCTCCAGCAGGCGCTGCTGTTCCGGGATCATCAACTGGCGCAGATTCCCCGGTTCCACCACCACCAACCCGTAGGTTTTCTCACCGCTTTTTAACGGCAAAATCTGGTACGGCACGCCGGGTAACGTGTCGGTGCCCGCACCCGCAGGCAGGCCTTTATCAAAACTCCACTGCGCGATGGCATCGTCCCACGGCGTCATTCCTTGCGGATGTGTTAACGGCTGCAATTTACCGTTGTCATCGGGCAACAACACCTGACTGCGGGCATGAAACGTGGAGGCAATAAATTGTTCGCTGGTGGCGGCGATGTCCTGCGGACTGCGGCCCACCGCCAGAGCTTTCGACATTTCATATAAGTGCCGTGTGCGTTGCTCGCGGTAACGGGCTACCCGTGCCTGATAACGCACACCCGCAGTAAGGTTCCCGATCACCAGCCCGACGGTTAACATCACCGCGAAGGTCAGCAGATATTGCACATCAGAGACGGCGAGCGTGCCGCGTGGGGCGATAAAAAAGAGATCGAAACTCACCACATTAATGACGGTAGCAACCACCGAAGGCCAGCGTCCATAAAATAGCGCCACCACCACCACGCCAAGTAGATACAGCATCACCAGGTTGGCGGCATCAAACGCCATCAGCCACTGCATGGCAATTAAGGTGATAACGGCGCATAACGCGGCGGCAACCACGCATCCCTGAATCTGTACCCGCCACTTGTCTTTAAAAGAGCGGCTATCCGGCGCGTTGTTAATCGTGCGGGCGGGTGGTTCATCAAGCGCGACCAGCACCTGATCGAGATCGGGGGCGATGCGCGCCAGTCGGTCAGCAAACGTTTCCCGACGCCACCAGCGGCGCGAGGCTGGGCGACCGAGAATAATCTTGCCGAGATTATGTTCACGGGCATAACGCACTACCGCTTTCTCTTCCGCTGGATCAGAAAGTGTTGCCGTCTCCGCGCCCAGCTCCTGCGCCAGACGTAAGGCGCTGAGAATTGCCCGACGTTTTTTCTCCGGTAAGCGATGCAGGGCAGGGGTTTCAACATACACCGCGTGCCAGACGCTACCCAGCCGCGCCGCCAGCCGCGCCGCCGCGCGGACCAGTTTCTCACTGCCGGTGTTATGGCCGATGCATAAAAGGATCGCGTCGCGCGTGTGCCAGACTTTCTCTTCGCCAGGATGCCCCCGCCAGGCGCGCATTTGCTCATCAACGCGATCGGCAGTACGGCGCAGTGCCAGTTCGCGCAGGGCGATCAGATTGCCTTTGCGGAAAAAATGTTCAATGGCGCGCTCCGCCTGCCCGGCAATATAGACTTTGCCTTCTTTCAGCCGCTGGCGCAGATCGTCCGGGGGCAAGTCCACCAGCACCACGTCGTCGGCGGCATCGAAAAAAGGATCGGGCACGGTTTCCCGTACCTGAATTCCGGTGACGCCGCTGACCACATCATTCAGACTTTCCAGATGCTGAACGTTGACGGTTGTGAAAACATCAATGCCAGCTTCCAGCAGTTCTTCGATATCCTGCCAGCGTTTAGGATGACGAGAACCTGGCGCATTACTGTGCGCCAGTTCGTCCATTAAGATCAGCGCCGGACGGCGGGCGAGGGCAGCATCGAGATCAAACTCGCTGATGTGCCGCCCACGGTACGCCAGGCGTTTTGGCGGCAGAACAGCCAGCCCTTCCAGCATTGCGGCGGTATCTTTCCGCCCGTGGGTTTCTACCACGCCAACCACAATATCCAGCCCTTGCGCCCGCAGTCGCTGGGCTTCCGCCAGCATCGCCCAGGTCTTCCCGACGCCTGCACAGGCACCGAAGAAAACTTTCAGCTTCCCCCGATGCGGCGCGGCAGTTTGTTCCAGCAGACGATCGGGGTCGGGACGTAAGGGTTCGTTATTCATCAAGTTTATCCAGCGCCAGATTGAGTTCGACAATGTTGACGACCGGCTGGCCGATATATTTCACCAGTGGTTGTTGGCTGTATTTTGCGATCAGTTGCGTGAGCTGTTCAACGCTGAGATTACGCGCTTTCGCTACGCGTGGGATCTGCCAGGCCGCCGCTTGTGGGGTGATGTTATTGTCCAGCCCGCTTGCCGATGCCGTCACCAGTTCAACCGGAACGCTCGTGCTGGCATCCGGGTTAGCGGCCCGTAATGCGGCAACGCGTGCGGCTATCTGTTTATCCAGCTCCGGGTTACTGACTGCCAGATTGCTCCCGCCAGAAGCCTGTGGATTATAGGGCATTTCTGCCGTTGCCGACGGGCGACCCTGAAAATAGCCGTTGTCGGTAAAATTCTGCCCGATTAATGCCGAACCGCGCACCGTATCACCTTCACGGATCAACGAACCGTTGGCCTGCCAGGGAAACCACCATTGCCCCAGCGCGGTGGTCAGCAGCGGGTAAACGCCGCCAGTAATCAATAACAGAAAGATAAATGTCGATAACGCCGGACGTAATCCACGCATGGTAAACCTCACACCAGACCGCAAACGGTCAGCAGTAAATCAATGATTTTGATACCAATAAACGGCACCAGCAGCCCACCCAGACCGTAAATCCATAAGTTACGGCGCAACATGGCAGAAGCGGTAAGCGGTTTATAACTCACACCTTTTAACGCCAGGGGAATCAAAAAGACGATAATCAAGGCGTTGAAAATGACCGCACTGAGAATGGCGGAGTCGGGCGAATGCAGGCGCATGATGTTCAGCGCATTTAACTGCGGATACGTTGCCGCGAACGCCGCCGGAATAATGGCGAAGTATTTCGCCACATCGTTGGCAATGCTGAAGGTGGTCAGCGAGCCACGGGTCATCAGCATCTGTTTGCCAATGTGCACCACCTCGATCAACTTGGTCGGGTTAGAGTCGAGATCCACCATATTGCCCGCTTCTTTCGCCGCCTGAGTACCGGAGTTCATCGCCACCGCGACATCTGCTTGCGCCAGCGCCGGAGCATCGTTGGTGCCGTCGCCGGTCATCGCTACCAAACGACCTTCCGCCTGATACTGACGAATCAATGCCAGCTTGGCCTCCGGTGTCGCTTCGGCGAGGAAATCATCGACGCCCGCTTCTGCAGCTATCGCGGCGGCAGTCAGACGGTTATCGCCGGTAATCATCACCGTTTTAATGCCCATTTGGCGCAGTTGCGCGAAGCGTTCTTTAATGCCGCCTTTAACGATATCTTTCAGCGCAATAACGCCCAGCACACGAGAACCTTCCACCACCACCAGCGGCGTGGCCCCCTGACGCGCAACCTGATCGACTTTTTGATCAACATCGGCAGGGAAGTGACCACCGTTAGCCTCAACATGGCGGCGAATGGCATCGACAGAACCTTTACGGATCATGCGGTTGTCGATGTTGATCCCGCTCATCCGGCTTTGCGCAGTAAACGGTACAAAGGTGGCATGGAGCGACTGCACATCGCGCTCGCGCAGGTTAAAACGCTGCTTGGTGAGGATCACAATACTGCGGCCTTCCGGCGTTTCATCAGCCAGCGAAGCCAGTTGTGCGGCGTCAGCCAGCGTTTTTTCATCCACGCCCTGCGCAGGGATAAACTCCGATGCCTGACGGTTACCGAGTGTGATGGTGCCGGTTTTATCCAGCAGCAGAACGTCAACGTCACCTGCCGCTTCAACTGCACGTCCGCTGGTGGCAATCACATTCGCGCCCAGCATCCGACTCATCCCGGCGACGCCGATCGCTGACAACAGGCCGCCAATAGTGGTTGGGATCAGACAGACCAGCAGCGCCACCAGTACCGTTACACTGACTGCATTACCGCCCCACGCAGAAAACGGCCACAGCGTGGCGGTTGCCAGTAAAAAGACGATAGTCAGGGCAATCAGCAGGATGGTCAGGGCAATCTCGTTCGGCGTTTTACGTCGCTGTGCGCCTTCCACCATCGCGATCATCCGATCCAGAAATGTCTCGCCGGGGTTAACGCTACACTCAATCACCAGCCAGTCAGAAAGAATACGCGTGCCGCCAGTGACGGAGGCAAAATCGCCACCGGATTCACGGATCACCGGTGCCGATTCCCCGGTGATGGCGCTTTCATCGACCGATGCGCCGCCTTCAATGACTTCACCATCGCAGGGGATAATATCGCCAGCTTCTACCAGCACGATGTCACCTTTACGCAGTTGATCGGCAGGAACTTTGTCTGCCACAGCGCCATATTTCGGTTCGCGCAGCTTGCGAGCAAAAGCAGTTTTTTTCACCCCTTTCAGACTGTTGGCCTGCGCTTTACTGCGGCCTTCTGCCAGCGCCTCGGCGAAATTAGCGAACAGTACGGTGATCCACAGCCAACCGCTAATGGCCGCGCTAAACAGCGCATTGCCGGGCATCGCACCGCTTGCCATCGCGATGCTAATACAGGTGGTCAGCAGACTGCCGATCCAGACGATAAACATCACCGGATTGCGCCATTGCGCCTGCGGGTTTAATTTTTTCACCGCTTCTTTCAGCGCCTGAACGACAAGTGTTGGTTCGAATAGCGCCAGTTGTTTACGACTCATATTCAGTGCTCACTCAATATCATCAGGAGAGATATTCCGCCACCGGACCAAGCGCCAGGGCAGGGATAAAGGTCAGTGCGCCAACCAGCAACACGGTGCCGATTAACAGGCCAACAAACAGCGGGCCGTGCGTTGGCAGCGTGCCGGAGCTGGCGGGTTGGCTCTTTTTACTCACCAGCGAACCGGCAATTGCCATCACCGGGATAATCACCCCGAAGCGACCGACAAACATGCAGAACGCCAGTAAACAGTTCCAGAACGGAGAGTTGGCGCTTAATCCGGCAAAGGCGCTGCCGTTGTTGTTAGCGGCGGATGACACGGCGTACAGCACTTCGCTAAAACCATGCGGGCCAGGGTTGAGCATGGCGCTACGTCCGGCGTCGGTCATCATTGCCAGCGCCGCGCCCATCAGCACCAGCGTCGGGGTGACCAGAATCGCCAGTGCAGTCAGTTTCATCTCACGTACGTCGATTTTTTTACCCAGATATTCCG
Organism: Escherichia sp. WS1152; assembly: GCF_046487665.1. Lineage (NCBI taxonomy): Bacteria > Pseudomonadati > Pseudomonadota > Gammaproteobacteria > Enterobacterales > Enterobacteriaceae > Escherichia > Escherichia sp. WS1152. Next base: position 171,953 of record NZ_JBJQJA010000010.1, read on the forward strand.
GTGTACGACCAATCATCAGCCCGGCAATAAACACCGCCAGCAGGACAAACAGCATCATGCCGTAAAGACCAGAACCGACACCGCCGAATACCACTTCACCAATTTGCATCAGCCACATCGGCACCATGCCACCGAGAGCGGTAAACGAATCATGCATCGCAATCACCGCGCCACAGGACGCCGCCGTAGTCACGACCGCAAACAGGCTACTGACCAGCACGCCGAAACGGCTCTCTTTACCTTCCATATTGATGCTGCTGTCTGCGCCGAGCGCCAGCAGATGAGGATTACCCTGAACTTCTGCCCACATCACCACGCCTACGCAGATGACAAAAATCACTGACATCGCCCACAGCAACATGCGCCCCTGGCGGCGATCGCCCGTCACTTCACCAAAGGCAAAGCACAGCGCTGTTGGGATCAAGAAGATCGCCAGCATCTGCACGAAGTTGGTCAGTGCGGTTGGGTTTTCAAACGGATGCGACGAGTTGGCATTAAAGAAGCCACCGCCGTTAGTACCGAGCATCTTGATCGCTTCCTGAGAAGCTACTGGCCCCATGGGTAACAGCTGTTGCGCTCCTTCAACGGTATTCACTGCCTGATAGGGCAGAAAGTTTTGCAGCGCACCTTGTTGAATAAAAAACAGTGCGATCAACAACGCCACAGGGACTAGCACCCATAACGTGATGCGTAGCAGATCGACCCAGGCATTCCCGAGTGTGCTCATGCTCTGGCGGGTAAACGCGCGGATGAGGGCAAAAATCACCGCAATCCCGCTGGCGGCAGAAAGAAAGTTTTGCACCGTTAAACCCGCCATCTGGCTGAAATAGCTCAACGTGGTTTCACCGCTGTAAGCTTGCCAGTTGGTATTGGTGACAAAGCTGACGGCGGTATTCAGCGCCAGATCCCACGACAGCCCCGGCAGTTGTTGCGGATTAAGCGGCAGATAGTTCTGACCGAGCAACATAAAAAACAGCACCGCCAGCCCCAGCATATTCAGGCCAAGAATGGCTGAGAGATACTGCTTCCAGTTCATCTCACGGTCAGAGACGCCAAGCGCGCTAAAGAGTACGCGTTCAACGCCCGCTGTACCTGGAAGAGGAATGTCATTAATCAGCCGCGCCAGCCCGCTGCCTAAAGGACGCGCCAGCACCATTAACACCAGTAAAAACGTGGCGATCAGTAAGAACCCTTGCGCAGCCATCAGAACGCCTCCGCATTGATCAGGGCATAAACCAGATAACCCAGTAATAAAAACACCAGCAATACGCCGGTTATCACGCCTGCACTCACAGTGCACCTCCAGTGGCCTAAAAGTGATACCGGAAGGGTAGAATTCTGGCTGCAAAGATTTCGCAAAAATCTGCGGACGGGGTGTAAAAAAAGTATAAAAATGGCAAAAGCCATGATTTAACTAATGTTTAGTATTAATTTAACTTTTGTGTAACTTAATTACAGGGTGAATGTAAATAAACCATCAATAAGCAAAAATAAGTGGTCGGATGAGTAGTAAAATTACACAAAAGGCGGTACTATTTTCATCAGATAAACAAATTCATTTTCCGGTGCCATTCACCGGGTAGATACAAAAGGGGGAGAAAAGTATGGAACTCTACAGAGAATATCCAGCATGGCTTATCTTTTTACGCCGTACTTATGCGGTTGCAGCGGGCGTTCTGGCGCTGCCTTTCATGCTTTTCTGGAAAGACCGCGCCCGCTTTTACAGCTACCTGCATCGCGTCTGGTCGAAAACCAGCGATAAACCGGTGTGGATGGATCAGGCCGAAAAGGCAACCGGTGATTTTTATTGATTGCTGAGTTCTGAATACATTGAAAACCGCCAGCGGAAACGCTGGCGGTTTTTTGTATCAGGAAGATGTTCAGAGGAATATTTAGACACCGTTATACCAATCGAAACATATATTCATGAAATATATATAAATATTTTCCTAATTGTTTCTATCTGACGGATATCTCACTTAAGGCTTTCTTATAAATCTGTAGGGTTTTGCCTGTCAGCGGACAAATAACCCGATAATACAAGGATGAGCAGATGAGCGGAAAACCGGCGGCGCGTCAGGGCGACATGACGCAGTATGGCGGTAGCATTGTCCAGGGTTCAGCCGGGGTACGTATTGGTGCCCCCACCGGCGTGGCCTGTTCGGTGTGCCCCGGCGGGGTGACGTCCGGCCATCCGGTCAATCCGCTGCTCGGTGCAAAGGTCCTTCCCGGTGAAACCGACATCGCCCTGCCCGCCCCGCTGCCGTTCATTCTCTCCCGCACCTACAGCAGTTACCGGACAAAAACGCCCGCGCCGGTGGGGAGCCTCGGCCCCGGCTGGAAAATGCCTGCGGATATCCGCTTACAGCTGCGCGATAACACA
>NZ_JBJQJA010000011.1:0-125671 GCF_046487665.1 Escherichia sp. WS1152
ATTAATCTTTGCATATTCAAATGGACTGATAAATTTTTCTCTGTTTGCATCCAGAAAATCGGCCCACCATTGTAGCATCAAGCGGCGTTCTTCCAGATGCTCTGCTTTATGAATGTAAGCAGCACGTACACCGTTACGTTCCTGATGGCTCATCTGACGTTCCACAGCATCGCGGGACCACAAACCTGATTCAATCAATGCACTGCACGCCATCGCCCGGAATCCATGGCCACAGACTTCCTGGGTTGTGTCATACCCCATCACCCTCAGGGCTTTATTTACAGTATTTTCACTGATTGGTTTACGCGGGTCATGTGCACCCGTAAATATCAGACCATTTTCACCTGCCCATGTCTGAAGTTCTGTCAGTATGGCTACAGCCTGTTTGCTGAGTGGCACAAGATGTGGTGTTCGCATCTTGGAGCCCCGGTGTGAGAATTTTACGCCTGGCAGAGGTTCGCGTTCGGCTGGAATAGTCCACTTGGCATTGTCAATATCAATTTCAGACCAGCGGGCATATCTGAGTTCACTGGAACGAATAAAAACCAGTAAATTCAGCATAACTGCCAGTCGGGTGACAGGCTGGCCTTTATAACCGTCAATACGCGACAGAAGTTCAGGCAAGCGTGAAAGATCCAGAGCAGGGCGATGCTGGCGTTTTACCGTGGTCAATGCACCAGCCATATCCAGAGCCGGGTTATATCTGATGATGCCTGACTGTACGGCATAACGCATTACAGCAGATATTCTTTGCTGCAGACGACTGGCGATTTCATAAATTTGTTTTGCTTCTGCAGCACGAACAGGGATAAGCAGATCCGGGGTATTGAGTGTTGTGATATCCCGGTTGCCGATAAAGGGGAAAACGTGTGTCTCGAGGCTTTTGAGTACTTTATCGCTGTGTGATTGTGCCCATTGTTTATTACTGGCATGCCAGCGTCGTGCAATATGTTCAAAAGAGAGCTGTAAATCAGGGACAACTTTTTTAACTCTTTTCTGTTCGCAAGGGTCAATCCCTTCTGAAATCAGTTTTCGGGCCTCATCCCGTTTTGTACGAGCTTCGGAGAGAGAAACTTCTGGATACACACCAAGTGCCAGAGTCTTCTCCTTACCCAGAATACGATAACGGAGACGCCAGTAACGGGAACCATTAGGATGAACCAGCAGGAACATGCCGGCCCCGTCAGTGAGTTTATAAGCCTTGTCAGTGGGCTTTGCAGCCCGGATTTTTGCGTCAGTCAGTGCCATAGTTCAGCCTTCTGAATGCGTTAAAGAGGGTACAAATTCTGTCGAACTGGGGTATACCCGCAATTATACCCACACAATGAGGTTGATGTGGGGGGAATCTGGTTGAGTTCGGTAGAATTGATTTGGAGGCAGAACGCTTAAATTGTGGCGTTCTGAAACGAAAAACGGACCTCCGTGGAGGTCCGTTGATATGAATTTGGTGCCCGGACTCGGAATCGAACCAAGGACACGGGGATTTTCAATCCCCTGCTCTACCGACTGAGCTATCCGGGCAACGGGGCGCATTAAACCTGATTCGCCTCGTCTCGTCAATCAAATTTCTTCAATTTACTGCAGACTGCACAATCTATCATCACTTTGCCGCTATTGCACGCATTGTCAGGCAAACCAGGCGGTCCAGGCGGCGGAAAGCGGCATTGCCAGAAGGAGTGCTGGAAGCATGTTGACCACCGGGAACATTTTAATGCCACAGATGCGTAATCCGGTTGCCAGCAGCAATAAACCGCCTACGGCGCTGAAGTCTGCCATCATCGACGGTGTGGTCAGCGGTAATATCAGCGTGGCAGCCCACGCCAGCGTTAACTGGATGATCAGTAATGGGATACTAATCACCGATACCGCAATACCCAGCGAGCAGGCGAAGATCATCGCCGTAAAGAAATCAAGAAATGACTTGGCGATTAAAATACTCGGATCGCCGGTCATCCCTTCGTTCATCGCCCCGAAGATCCCGGTGCCGCTGGCGCAAAACAGGACAATAATCGCGACATAATTCTGAATAAAAGATTCATGCGCTGGCTTCTTACGTGAGTGACGAAACAGATTTTGTGCTTTGGCGACCGCTGTATTGACGCCTTTCTCCAGCAGACAAATTTCGCCGATTAATGCTCCGAGTAAGGTTGCTAAAACCATCGCCGGAAGGTTGGCGCATTTCACCACCAGTAAAATACCAATCCCCAGCGATGCCAGACCAAAAATTGATGTCATGGAGACGCGGATACGTTCCGGTAAGCGTTGGCTAAGCAGTGCACCGAGCATGCCACCCAGTAATATTGCACTTGCGTTGATAAAAGGGCCGATGACCACAAGAGTTCCTGTTAACTGTATTGTTTGATTTTCTTATTATGAACTTTTTGCCTTGTTGATGGCTTGTCTAGTCGCAAAGTCCTGGCTTGCACGCCTTAGCGAAAGGTGCCATGATTGCGCGAATTTTCTCCTCTCTGTACGGAGTTTGCCCGATGCACGCCATCTCCTTACATTCTCTCGCTTATCGCCGTTTCGCGCGAAACCCTTCTCTTTTTATGCTACTGCTCATGCGGTGAAGTTAACGCACGTTCACTGCAGGACAACAGTAAAATCAGAGCGTTTCTGCTTTTACTGATGTCTGGCGGTCGGAGCTGGTGACCAGTTTGACCCATATCTCATGGGGCAGGGTTTTACACCTTGTCCGGTATTCTTACTTCCCCGAAACGGGTTTTGCGCTTATGAAATCAATGAATATTGCCGCCAGTAGTGAACTGGTATCCCGACTTTCTACTCATCGCCGCGTGGTGGCGTTGGGAGATACTGATTTTACGGACGTCGCGGCAGTCGTCATTACCGCTGCGGATAGTCGCAGTGGCATTCTTACGTTGCTTAAGCGCACCGGTTTTCATCTACCGGTGTTTTTGTATTCCGAACATGCTGTTGAATTACCTGCGGGCGTTACGGCGGTAATCAACGGCAACGAGCAGCATTGGCTGGAGCTGGAATCCGCAGCCTGTCAGTATGAAGAGAATTTGCTGCCACCGTTTTATGACACGCTGACGCAGTACGTTGAGATGGGCAACAGCACCTTTGCTTGCCCTGGGCATCAACATGGTGCGTTTTTTAAAAAGCATCCTGCCGGACGCCATTTTTACGATTTCTTTGGTGAGAACGTCTTTCGCGCCGATATGTGTAATGCTGACGTAAAATTGGGCGATCTGCTTATTCATGAAGGATCGGCGAAAGATGCGCAGAAATTCGCAGCCAAAGTCTTTCATGCCGATAAAACCTATTTTGTACTGAACGGCACATCGGCAGCGAATAAAGTGGTGACGAATGCGCTATTAACGCGTGGCGATCTGGTGCTCTTCGACCGTAACAACCATAAGTCGAATCATCACGGCGCGCTGATTCAGGCGGGGGCGACGCCGGTCTATCTGGAAGCTTCACGCAACCCGTTTGGTTTCATTGGCGGTATTGATGCGCACTGTTTTAATGAAGAGTATCTGCGCCAGCAAATTCGCGACGTTGCGCCAGAAAAAGCCGACCTGCCGCGCCCGTTTCGCCTGGCGATTATTCAGCTGGGAACCTATGACGGCACTGTCTATAACGCCCGTCAGGTGATCGATACCATTGGGCATCTGTGTGATTACATTCTGTTTGATTCCGCGTGGGTCGGTTACGAACAGTTTATCCCGATGATGGCGGATAGCTCGCCGCTGCTGTTAGAACTTAACGAAAACGATCCAGGGATCTTTGTGACTCAGTCGGTGCACAAACAGCAGGCGGGATTCTCACAGACGTCGCAGATCCATAAAAAAGATAACCATATCCGCGGACAGGCGCGTTTTTGCCCGCATAAGCGGTTGAATAACGCCTTTATGCTCCATGCTTCTACCAGCCCTTTCTATCCGCTGTTTGCTGCACTGGATGTTAACGCCAAAATTCATGAAGGGGAGAGTGGGCGTCGGCTGTGGGCTGAGTGCGTTGAGTTGGGTATTGAGTCGCGCAAGGCTATTCTTGCGCGCTGTAAGCTGTTCCGCCCGTTTATCCCGCCCGTTGTTGATGGCAAATTGTGGCAGGATTATCCGACATCAGTGTTAGCCAGCGACCGCCGTTTTTTCAGTTTTGAGCCGGGGGCGAAGTGGCACGGCTTTGAAGGATATGCCGCGGATCAGTATTTTGTTGATCCGTGCAAGCTGTTACTCACTACACCAGGTATCGATGCCGAAACCGGCGAGTATAGCGACTTTGGCGTTCCGGCGACGATTCTGGCGCACTATCTGCGTGAGAACGGCATTGTGCCGGAGAAGTGCGATCTCAACTCCATTCTGTTCTTATTAACTCCGGCGGAAAGCCAAGAGAAGCTGGCACAACTGGTGGCGATGCTGGCGCAATTTGAACAGCATATTGAGGATGACTCGCCGCTGGCTGAGGTGTTGCCGAGCGTTTATAACAAATATCCGGTGCGCTATCGCGACTACACCCTGCGCCAGTTGTGTCAGGAGATGCACGATCTGTATGTCAGTTTCGACGTCAAAGACCTACAAAAAGCGATGTTCCGCCAGCAGAGTTTCCCGTCAGTGGTGATGAACCCCCAGGATGCGCATAGCGCTTATATTCGCGGTGACGTGGAGTTGGTGCGGATTCGTGATGCCGAAGGGCGAATTGCGGTAGAAGGGGCGTTGCCTTATCCACCTGGCGTGCTTTGCGTGGTACCCGGGGAAGTCTGGGGTGGGGCGGTTCAACGTTATTTCCTTGCACTGGAAGAAGGGGTGAATTTGTTGCCGGGATTTTCGCCGGAGCTGCAAGGTGTTTATAGCGAAACCGATGCGGATGGCATGAAACGGTTGTACGGTTATGTGTTGAAGTAAGAATAAAAAAAACGGGTCGCCTTCTGGCGACCCGTTTTTCTTTGCGTAATTAGTGGCTAACCGTCTGTGTACCTGTCGGGACACGAACGTGTTTATATTTGAACATCGCCATGAACGCGAAGGCCAGAACCACGGAGTAACCAGCGAAAATCAACCATACGGTCTGCCAGTCGGTAATGCCGTTTTGGGTGTACATCTCAACAACTTTACCGCTCACGATGCCGCCGAGGATACAGCCGAAGCCGTTAGTCATCATCAGGAACATCCCTTGTGCACTGGCGCGAATTGCCGGGCTAACTTCTTTTTCGACAAACACCGAACCAGAGATGTTGAAGAAGTCGAATGCGCAACCGTAAACGATCATCGACAGTACCAGCAGTACAGTACCGAACGGAGTCGGGTCGCCGTAAGCAAACAGCGCAAAACGCAGGATCCACGCCACAATACTGATCATCATTACGTTCTTAATACCGTAGCGGCTTAAGAAGAACGGGATGGTCAGAATGAACAGGGTTTCAGAGATCTGCGAAATCGACATGATGATTGACGCATGCTGCACAATAAAGCTGCTGGCAAACATCGGATCTTTGTCGAAGCTGTGCAGGAAGGTATTACCGAACATGTTGGTAATCTGCAGTTCCGCGCCCAGCAGCATTGAGAAGATGAAGAAGATTGCCATACGCTTGTTTTTAAACAGCGCGAATGCATCGAGGCCCAGCAGGGTTGTCCAGCTCTGATTCGCTTGCTGTTTAGCAACCGGAATATGCGGCAGAGTCAGGGTAAACAGAACCAGAATGGCGGAAAGTGCTGCGCCAATATACAGCTGCATGTGGCTTAATTCGAAGCCAGACAGGCTCACCACCCACATTGCCATGATAAAGCCGATGGTGCCCCAGATACGGATTGGCGGGAAGTCAGTAACGATATCCATCCCGGCATTTTGCAGGCGATAGTAAGAGATGGTGTTGATTAACCCAAGTGTTGGCATATAAGCAAACGAGTTAATCAATATCACAAGGAACATCGCTTCCGGCGTCGTGACCTGTGCCGCCATGAACAGCGTGATAGCGCCAATGGTGTGGCAAATGGCATATACCCATTTCGCACTTAACCATTTGTCGGCCACAATCCCCAGCAGCGCAGGCATAAAGACCGCGGCGATACCCAGTGAACTATAAACTGCGCCAATAGAAGCACCGTCAAACTTCAGGGTAACAAACATATAGGAGCCGAGGGTCGTCAGCCAACTTCCCCACAGACAGAACTGCAGAAAAGAGAGGATTTTCAGCTGCAGCTTAAGATTCATGTTAATTTCCTCACATCGTGATGCGGATGAGTGTTTGAAAAAGCACATTTGACCGTGCGAGATGATGGGATTCTATCAACTTCGCGGACTGGTTTTTTGTTACCTGTGGCAAATAATTGCAAACATTCCCAATTTGCAAAACGAAATTGTGATGTGGATAACATTTTTGCCCCTGAGCATCGTCAGGGGCGGTTAATGGAATTATCGGCGGCGGTAGGATTTTTGCGCGGTATTCACTTTATAAAGATAACGGCGAGATTCCGCAGAGGGATGGCGGGTCGTCAGCGTCTGATAAACATCGCCCGGCGTCATGGTGTTAATAATATTGGCAGCCTGAATCTTATCATTCGAAAAGACTCGCAGCACGCTGCCTGCGCCGCCGTTATAGGCGGTGATGACGGCATAACGCCGCGATGTTGGGTTATCAATTCCGCCGAGATAAACATTGTTCAGCATCGCCAGATACGCGGTGCCGGTATCAATATTGCTGGCAGGATCAAACAAGAAACTGCGGCTCGGCGTGCCGGATTTCCCCTGCGAGCGGAACACATCTTTCCCGGCAGTATGTTGTACCACCTGCATTAATCCCAGCGCATCGGAACGGCTGACCGCATACGGGTTAAAGGAAGATTCAGTCTGCATAATTGCCAGAATCAGCGACTCATCAACGCCATATTTCCGTGACGCCTGGCGGACCATGCCGAGATATTTGTGCGCACGTTTATCAAGGTGGTTTGGCACCATGTTAATGGTGACGCTGTAGATGATACGTAGCCCGTTGCTGCGGCTTTTCAGACGGTTTTTCAGCAGATAATCCGCGAAGTTGCTTGCGCGACCTTCCCAGCGAATCGGCTGCCCGGTGTTGTCCACCACCTGACCGTAAAGGAAAGGTTCTTTCGAAATCGTAATATCATCAACGTCGGAATAGAGATCGACCGAACTCGGATCGTCACCCATCAATAACGTTTTGATAATTGCCCGGCGCAAATGCGCGGCAGGTTCTGTCCCGGCGATGGTTTCGATAGTAATCGTACCGTCATCGAAGTTGATGTGGCTGCGGGTCTGATATTGATCGGTGTATTTCACGTAGTCCTTAGGACCAGCGATCACCACCTCTTTGAAGCCCCAGATGTTCTCAATATTGTGGGCAAATTGCCCCATCAGAATATCAAAACCGTTGGTATCTTTGACCCAGGCTTCGTTATAGGTATCGCCTTTTTTGGTCGTCGAACAGGAGATGAGCAACGGCGCAATCAAAGCCAGCGCGAGATATTTTTTCATCATTCCGGGTGCGTGTTGTGTTTGTTTTTAAGCAAGCTGCCGGAGGCGTGCTCCGGCACTGTTTTTATTTTTTATCTTCCGGCGTATAGCCCTCGATATGCACCTCTTTACCCTCGAACAGGAAGTTGACCATCTCCTGCTCCAGCAGCTTGCGGTGCTCGGCATTCATCATGTTGAGTTTCTTTTCATTAATCAGCATGGTTTGTTTGTGCTGCCACTGCGCCCAGGCTTCTTTGGAGATCTCGTTATAGATGCGTTTTCCCAGCTCGCCGGGGTACAGCTGAAAATCCTGACCTTCTGCTTCACGTTGCAGGAAAGTACAAAAAATCGTTCTGCTCATAAATCATCCTCTTTATCGACTCACGCGCTAAACCGGCGCGCCAGTGCGTAACTGCTGTAACAAACGCTCCACGGGAGCCGCCAGGCCAACTGACGGCGGTTGCGCTAAGTTATACCAGAGCGCATTGCCTTCATCCATGCAGCCGGTGAATGACGACACGGGAAGCCACATAGGCACAATATCTAAGTGGAAATGGCTGAAGGTATGCCGAAACGCGGTCAGCTGCGTCAGGTTATCGGCAGCAATCTGCCGTTGCGCCAGCCACTGCCGCAAACTTTCTTCGTCGGCAAACTGCGGGAAACAGTATAAACCGCCCCACAATCCGCTCGGCGGACGCTGCGCCAGCAATACTTCATCTTCGTGCTGTAACAGGAGAAAGTAGCCGGTGCGCTCCGGCAGCGTCTGTTTCGGTTTTTTGCCCGGATAAAGCGACCAGCTATTGTTGGTGGCGGCAATACATCCGTTTTGTAGCGGACAGAGCGAACATTTCGGCTTCGAACGCGTGCAAATCATCGCGCCCAAATCCATCATCGCCTGATTAAACCGTTCCACGCCGACCGCGGGCGTCACCTGCTCGCTCAAACTCCATAATTTATTCTCGACCTCTTTTTTCCCAGACCAGCCGCTTACAGCATAGCAGCGCGCCAGCACCCGTTTGACGTTACCGTCGAGAATCGGAAAGTGCTTACCCAGAGAAAGCGAGAGAATCGCGCCTGCGGTGGAACGCCCGACGCCCGGCAGTGCTGCAACTTCCTCAAAGGTTTCCGGGAATTTACCGCCGTGTAAGGTCGCCACTTGTTGTGCCGCTTTATGCAGATTGCGCGCGCGGGCGTAATAGCCAAGCCCGGTCCACAAGTGGAGAACTTCGTCGAGCGGCGCATTGGCGAGATCGGTCACCGTCGGGAAGCGCGCCATAAAGCGTTCAAAATAGGGGATAACGGTCGCAACCTGAGTTTGTTGCAACATCACTTCTGAGAGCCATACTTTGTAGGGCGTCTTGTCAATTTGCCAGGGCAGAGTTTTTCGCCCGTATTTATCGTACCAGTCCAGAACCTGGGCTGAAAATTGCGACGCTTGCATGGTCACCGAATTCACTGTTGTTGGGGGCCAGATTGCAGCACAGCGACGGCAGGGTGTAAACCGGAACTTTCCGCAGCCACGGCCTTATCATGCTTGCATCCGGCAACTAACTTTGGATAATGCCCGTTTTCAGAACACTTTCACAAGCGACTAAATCTTTATGAAAAACGACGTCATTTCACCGGAATTTGATGAAAACGGCCGCCCACTGCGCCGTATCCGTAGTTTTGTGCGCCGCCAGGGGCGACTGACCAAAGGCCAGGAACATGCGCTGGAAAACTACTGGCCGGTGATGGGCGTTGAGTTCAGCGAAGATATGCTGGATTTCCCCGCGCTTTTTGGCCGTGAAGCGCCGGTGACGCTTGAGATTGGTTTTGGCATGGGGGCGTCGCTGGTGGCAATGGCTAAAGATCGCCCCGAGCAGGACTTCCTCGGCATTGAAGTGCATTCACCGGGCGTTGGTGCGTGCCTGGCTTCTGCGCATGAAGAGGGCTTAAGCAACCTGCGCGTGATGTGTCACGATGCGGTTGAAGTGCTGCATAAAATGATTCCTGACAATTCATTGCGCATGGTGCAGCTCTTTTTCCCTGACCCGTGGCACAAAGCGCGCCATAATAAACGCCGTATCGTTCAGGTGCCGTTTGCCGAACTGGTAAAAAGCAAACTGCAGCTGGGGGGCGTATTCCATATGGCGACCGACTGGGAACCTTATGCGGAACATATGCTTGAAGTGATGTCTTCTATTGACGGTTATAAAAACCTGTCAGAGAGCAATGATTACGTACCGCGTCCGGCATCACGTCCGGTGACGAAATTTGAACAACGTGGTCATCGTCTTGGTCACGGAGTATGGGACTTAATGTTCGAGAGGGTGAAATAATGGCAAAGAACCGTAGCCGTCGTCTGCGTAAAAAAATGCACATCGACGAATTCCAGGAATTAGGATTTTCGGTGGCATGGCGATTCCCGGAAGGTACATCGGAAGAACAGATTGATAAAACCGTTGATGATTTTATTAACGAGGTTATCGAACCGAACAAACTGGCCTTTGACGGCAGCGGTTATCTGGCCTGGGAAGGTCTGATCTGCATGCAGGAAATCGGCAAATGCACCGAAGAACATCAGGCGATTGTGCGTAAGTGGCTGGAAGAGCGCAAACTGGATGAGGTACGCACCAGCGAACTTTTCGACGTTTGGTGGGACTAAGAAAGCATACGGGCGATGACAAATGCAAAACTGCCTGATGCGCTACGCTTATCATGCCTACAAAGATGCACGATCGAGTAGGCGGGATAAGGCGTTTACGCCGCATCCGGCATGGAAAACGCGTACTTTGTTATCAATCTGGGGCCAGCAAATGCTGGCCTGATTTGTTCTTGAGGGAAGACTATGATGCGCAAAATGCTGCTGGCGGCAGCACTTTCAGTGACGGCAATGACCGCTCACGCCGACTACCAGTGCAGCGTCACGCCGCGTGACGATGTGATTGTCAGCCCGCAAACCGTGCAGGTGAAGGGCGAAAACGGCAATCTGGTGATCACGCCAGACGGCAACGTGATGTATAACGGTAAGCAATATTCCCTGAATGCCGCCCAGCGCGAGCAGGCGAAGGATTATCAGGCTGAACTACGTAGCACGCTGCCGTGGATTGATGAAGGCGCGAAAAGCCGCGTCGAGAAAGCCCGTATTGCTCTGGATAAAATTATCGTTCAGGAGATGGGCGAAAGCAGCAAAATGCGCAGCCGTCTGACCAAACTTGATGCGCAGCTGAAAGAGCAGATGAACCGTATTATCGAAACGCGCAGCGATGGCCTGACGTTCCACTATAAAGCCATTGATCAGGTTCGCGCTGAAGGCCAGCAATTAGTGAATCAGGCAATGGGCGGAATTTTACAGGACAGCATTAATGAAATGGGCGCGAAAGCGGTGCTGAAAAGCGGCGGCAACCCATTACAGAATGTGCTGGGAAGTCTGGGCGGTCTGCAATCCTCAATCCAAACCGAGTGGAAAAAGCAGGAAAAAGATTTCCAGCAGTTTGGCAAAGATGTTTGTAGCCGCGTTGTGACTCTGGAAGATAGCCGCAAAGCCCTGGTCGGGAATTTAAAATAATCCTCTATTTTAAGACGGTATAATACTTTTTTATGCCGTTTAATTCTTCGTTTTGTTACCTGCCTCTAACTTTGTAGATCTCCAAAATATATTCACGTTGTAAATTGTTTAACGTCAAATTTCCCATGCAAAGCTAAGGGATAATGCGTAGCGTTCACGTAACTGGAGGAATGAAATGGAGTTTTTCAAAAAGACGGCACTTGCCGCACTGGTTATGGGTTTTAGTGGTGCAGCATTGGCATTACCCAATATCACCATTTTAGCAACCGGCGGGACCATTGCCGGTGGTGGTGACTCCGCAACCAAATCTAACTACACAGCGGGTAAAGTTGGCGTAGAAAATCTGGTTAATGCGGTGCCGCAACTGAAGGACATTGCGAACGTTAAAGGCGAGCAGGTAGTGAATATCGGCTCCCAGGACATGAACGATGATGTCTGGCTGACACTGGCGAAAAAAATTAACACCGACTGCGATAAAACCGACGGTTTCGTCATTACTCACGGTACCGACACGATGGAAGAAACCGCTTACTTCCTCGACCTGACGGTGAAATGCGACAAACCGGTGGTGATGGTCGGCGCAATGCGCCCGTCCACGTCCATGAGCGCAGACGGTCCATTCAACCTGTATAACGCGGTAGTGACTGCAGCTGATAAAGCCTCCGCTAATCGTGGCGTGCTGGTGGTGATGAACGACACCGTACTGGATGGGCGGGATGTCACCAAAACCAACACCACCGACGTAGCGACCTTCAAGTCTGTTAACTACGGTCCTCTGGGTTACATTCACAACGGTAAGATTGACTACCAACGTACCCCGGCACGTAAGCACACCAGCGACACGCCGTTCGATGTCTCTAAGCTGAATGAACTGCCGAAAGTCGGCATTGTTTATAACTACGCTAACGCATCCGATCTTCCGGCTAAAGCACTGGTAGATGCGGGCTATGATGGCATCGTTAGCGCTGGTGTGGGTAACGGCAACCTGTATAAAACCGTATTTGACACTCTGGCGACCGCCGCGAAAAACGGCACTGCAGTCGTGCGTTCTTCCCGCGTACCGACGGGCGCTACCACTCAGGATGCCGAAGTGGATGATGCGAAATACGGCTTCGTCGCCTCTGGCACGTTGAACCCGCAAAAAGCGCGCGTTCTGCTGCAACTGGCTCTGACGCAAACCAAAGATCCGCAGCAGATCCAGCAGATCTTCAATCAGTACTAACCACCTCGCCCCGGTATCGTGCCGGGGCTTTTTCACTTCAGACTTACGTCCATTGCCAATTTTTATTACCCTGATGATAATCACCGGAATAAATTATTCCGCGCGAGGGTTTTCGGGTGAAAAAGCAATGGATTGTTGGCACGGCGCTGCTTGTGTTGATGACTGGTAATGTCTGGGCAGATGGCGAACCGCCAACTGAAAATATCTTAAAAGCTCAATTCAAAAAGCAGTATCACGGCATTCTCAAGCTTGATGCCATCACCTTAAAAAATCTTGATGCTAAGGGTAATCAGGCCACCTGGTCAGCGGAAGGCGATGTCTCTTCCAGTGACGATCTCTATACCTGGGTCGGTCAGTTGGCAGATTACGAACTGCTCGAACAGACCTGGACGAAAGATAAACCGGTAAAATTCTCGGCGATGTTAACCAGTAAAGGAACGCCCGCGTCTGGCTGGTCGGTGAACTTTTACTCTTTTCAGGCGGCAGCCAGCGATCGTGGGCGGGTGGTCGACGATATCAAAACGAATAATAAATATCTGATCGTGAATAGCGAAGATTTCAATTATCGCTTTAGTCAGCTTGAGTCTGCGTTGAATACCCAGAAGAACTCGATTCCTGCGCTGGAAAAGGAAGTGAAAGCGCTTGATAAGCAAATGGTGGCGGCGCAGAAAGCAGCGGATGCATATTGGGGAAAAGATGCAAACGGTAAGCAAATGACCCGCGAAGACGCCTTTAAAAAAATTCACCAACAGCGTGATGAGTTTAATAAACAGAATGATAGCGAGGCGTTCGCGGTTAAATATGACAAAGAGGTTTATCAACCGGCGATTGCGGCATGTCATAAACAGAGTGAAGAGTGTTATGAAGTGCCGATTCAGCAGAAGCGAGATTTCGATATCAACGAACAACGGCGACAGACTTTTCTGCAATCACAAAAACTTAGCCGTAAATTGCAGGATGACTGGATAACGCTCGAAAAAGGGCAATATCCTTTAACGATGAAAGTTTCAGAAATAAACAGTAAAAAAGTCGCGATTTTGATGAAAATTGACGATATCAACCAGGCTAATGAACGCTGGAAAAAAGATACCGAACAACTGCGGCGCAATGGGGTGATTAAGTAATTTTTGCGATAACGCATGAGTTGTGGCCGGATGCTGCGTACACGCACGCCGCATCCGGCAATACAAATTTACTCCGCCAGAAAAAGCTCCAGCAGCGAATTTAAAAACAGCTTCCCATGTTCCGTTATTTGCCAGTAATCCGCACATTCTGTGAGATAACCCTGAGCGATAGCCTCTTCTAACTGTGGGCGAATAACTTCTTCAGAAAGGCCAGTATACTGGCTAAACTCCATGCGCGGCGCGGCCTCCAGCAGACGGAAGCGATTCATAAAGAACTCAAACGGCTTATCTGCGGCTTCGACATCACGCTGGCTTTCCAGATACCTTCCTTGCATAAAACCACGCGGGTGACGCGTTTTGGTGGTACGCAGAATGCGACCATCCGGGAAGGTGACTTTGCCGTGCGCGCCGCAGCCAATACCGATGTAGTCACCAAATCGCCAGTAGTTGAGATTGTGCTGGCACTGATAACCGGGTTTGGCGTAAGCGGAAGTTTCATATTGCTGATAACCCGCTGCGGTTAATAACTGATGCCCCTGTTCGAAAATATCCCACAGCGCGTCATCGTCCGGCAGCACCGGTGGTCGCGAACCAAACAGCGTATTGGGTTCGATGGTCAGTTGATACCAGGAAAGATGCGGCGGATTCAGTTCAATGGCCTGGCGTAGATCGCCAAGCGCCTCTTCCAGTGATTGATCCGGCAGCCCATGCATCAAATCAAGGTTAAAGCTACGCAGCCCCAGCCCGCTCGCCAGCTTTGCCGCTCGATTCGCTTCTTGCGGGCCATGAATACGCCCAAGTCGTTTCAGCTTTTCTTCGCTAAAACTCTGCACACCAATAGAGATGCGGTTCACACCAGCACGCTGATAATCGACAAAGCGATCCGCTTCTACCGTGCCTGGGTTCGCTTCCATAGTAATTTCTGCATCCGCTGCCAGCGGCAAACGCGCACGCACGCCGTCCAGCAGCGTTTGCATCGCCGGGCCGGAAAGCAGGCTCGGCGTACCACCGCCAATAAAGATTGTCTTTACTTCACGGCCCTGAGCGTAAGCCACATCATTGTCCAGATCGCAAAGCAGATGCTGAACATAATCGTCGTGCGGCACTTCTCCTTTCAACGCGTGAGAGTTGAAATCGCAGTACGGGCATTTCTGCACGCACCACGGGATGTGAATGTAGAGACTCAGCGGCGGTAATTTAACCATTACGTAAAGCGTCCAGCAGCAGTTTCAATGCCTGACCACGGTGGGAAATGGCGCTCTTTTCTTCGCGGGTCAGTTCGGCAGCGGTTTTCCCTTCGGAAGGTACGAAGAAGATTGGATCATAACCAAAGCCGCCAGTACCCGCTGGTTCACGAGTAATCATGCCCGGCCAACTACCGTGGCACACCAGCGGAGTCGGATCTTCCGCGTGACGCAGATATACCAGCACGCAGTGGAAACGCGCCTGACGTTGGTCGTCCGGTACGTCTTTCAGTGTTTCCAGCAGTTTTTGCAGATTCTTTTGATCGGTCGCGTCTTCACCGGAATAACGCGCGGAGTAAATCCCCGGCGCACCGCCAAGTACATCTACCGCCAGACCGGAGTCGTCGGCAATTGCCGGTAAACCGGTCACTTTTGCCGCATGGCGCGCTTTCAGAATCGCGTTTTCGATAAAGGTCAGGCCGGTTTCTTCAGCGGAATCTACGCCGAGGTCTGTTTGGGCCACGATATCAAGACCGAAGTCGCTAAGCAGCGACGCCAGCTCACGCACTTTACCGGCATTGCCGGTTGCGAGGACAACTTTTTGCATAGGATACCTAATTAATTAACGCCGCGATTTCTGGCGGGATTTGTTGCGGATTAATGATTTTAATTTGTTTGTGGCGGCCAAGTTCGCCTTTTTCAATCACCACCTGGCTTTTGGCAACCCGGAATTGCTTACCGAGGAACTTCACCAGATGGCTGTTGGCCTGACCGTCAACCGGTGGCGCGGTAATGGCGACTTTTACCTCGTCGCCATGTAAACCGACAATAGAATCACGGCTGGCTTTCGGCTGAATATAGAGCCGTAAAACCAGACCGTCATCATTAACTGTTACGGCACTCATAACGCCATCCACAGCCCCGGCAGCAGCATGTTTCCGGTTGCCTGTAATACTTCTGCGACACCCATATTGATGACATACAGCAGCAGAACGAGGATCATCGGCGAGAAATCAATCCCACCCATTGCTGGTAGCAGGCGGCGAATCGGGCGCAGCAGCGGATCGGCCAGCTGAATCAGCACGTATTCAATCGGGCTACGACCCTGGCTTACCCAGCTCATAATCGCCATCACCAGCAGGACCCAGAAAATCAGCAGGCCGATGGTTTTCAGCAGAATCAGTAAACCGGCAATCCAGATGATTGGCAGGAAGGTCACCACTTTAAACAGCACAATGGCTTTGATAAAACTGAGAATATAGGCAACCAGCAGCGAGGCGCTGTCAATGGGTCCCATTGCCGGAATAACGCGGCGCAGTGGCCCGATAATTGGCTGCGTTACCTTCACTACAAACTGTGAGAAGGGGTTGTAAAAATCACAATGAGCCCACTGCATCCAGATGCGTAATAACAGCACCATGGTATACAGCTCAATGACCGTTGAAAGCAGGAAAGTCAACGTATTCATGGCGTTCCTTTAATTCCTTATTTTTTAGAGTAATCACGCGCACCAAAAATTGCAGTGCCGATACGAACCATCGTGCTACCTGCCGCAATGGCGGCTTCCATATCGTCCGACATTCCCAGAGAGAGCGTGTCGATATGCGGGTAGCGCGTTTTCAGTCCGGCAAATGCTACAGCCATTTGGCGTGCAACTTCAAACTGCCTTACATATTCTGACTCAGGCGCAGGGATTGCCATCAGCCCGCGCAGACGTAAACGCGGTAGTTCAGCGACCGCAGCTGCCAGCTCGTCCAGTTCTGCCAGTTGAATCCCGGACTTACTGTTTTCATCACTAATATTAATTTGAATCAGTACGTTAAGAGGGGGAAGTTCTGCCGGGCGCTGATCGTTGAGGCGGGTAGCAATGCGCAAACGGTCGATGGTATGACACCAGTCGAAATGCTCTGCCACCAGGCGGCTTTTATTAGACTGCAACGGGCCAATAAAATGCCATTCTAATCCTGTTACGCCCAGTTCCTGAAAGTGGCGAATTTTATCTACCCCTTCCTGAACGTAGTTTTCACCAAATTGACGCTGCCCGGCATCAATGGCTTCTGCGATGGCGCTCGCAGGTTTTGTTTTACTGACTGCAAGCAGCGTAATTTCTTCTGGAGAACGGCCGCAACGCGTTGCAGCCGCTGAGATTTTGTCCCGGACCTGTGCCAGGTTATGCGCAATATCGTTCATTTTCCGAGGATCTTAGTATGAATATGGAAGAAATTGTGGCCCTTAGTGTAAAGCATAACGTCTCGGATCTACACCTGTGCAGCGCCTGGCCCGCACGATGGCGCATTCGCGGGCTAATGGAAGCTGCGCCGTTTGATGCGCCGGACGTCGAAGAGCTACTGCGGGAGTGGCTGGATGACGATCAGCGGGCAATATTGCTGGAAAATGGTCAGCTGGATTTTGCCGTGTCGCTGGCGGAAAACCAGCGATTGCGCGGCAGTGCGTTCGCACAACGGCAAGGTATTTCTCTGGCGTTACGGTTGTTACCTTCGTGCTGCCCGCAGCTCGAACAGCTTGGCGCACCACCGGTATTGCCGGAATTACTCAAGAGCGAGAATGGCCTGATTCTGGTGACGGGGGCGACGGGGAGTGGTAAATCCACCACGCTGGCGGCAATGGTTGGCTATCTCAATCAACATGCCGATGCGCATATTCTGACGCTGGAAGATCCTGTTGAATATCTCTATGCCAGCCAGCGATGTTTGATCCAGCAGCGGGAAATCGGTTTGAATTGTATGACGTTCGCATCGGGATTGCGGGCCGCATTGCGGGAAGATCCTGATGTGATTTTGCTCGGAGAGCTGCGTGACAGCGAGACAATCCGTCTGGCGCTGACGGCGGCAGAAACCGGGCATTTGGTGCTGGCAACATTACATACGCGTGGTGCGGCGCAGGCAGTTGAGCGGCTGGTGGATTCATTTCCGGCGCAGGAAAAAGACCCCGTACGTAATCAACTGGCAGGTAGTTTACGGGCAGTGTTGTCACAAAAGCTGGAAGTGGATAAACAGGAAGGACGCGTGGCGCTGTTTGAATTGCTGATTAACACACCCGCGGTGGGGAATTTGATTCGCGAAGGGAAAACCCACCAGTTACCGCATGTTATTCAAACCGGGCAGCAGGTGGGGATGATAACGTTTCAGCAGAGTTATCAGCAGCGAGTGGGGGAAGGGCGTTTGTGACGTTGCCATGCCCGATGTGCAAGCTTATCGGGCCTACAAAGGCAATAAACGTCTGATGCGACGCTTGCGCGTCTTATCAGACCTACAACCGCTGCCACATGTAGGCCGGATAAGGCGTTCACGCCGCATCCGGCAATAAGGCGTAAGGCGCGATGATATTATTTACACTCCGCCAGGCTTTTAAATCGCCTTAATATCCCTGCTCGAAATAGCTTTCGAGAATAATAACCGCAGAGGCAGAGTCAACTTTGCCTTTGTTGAGCGCCCGATAGCCGCCCTGTTCAAACAGACCGGAACGTGCCTCCACGGTGCTAAGACGCTCGTCATGGAGCTTTACTTCAACACCGAAACGACCATGAATACGGTTGGCAAATTTACGCGCTCTGGCAGTCAATGGTTGCTCGGTACCGTCCATATTCAGCGGCAAACCGACGATGATTTCGTCCGGCTGCCACTCTTTCAGTAAACGCTCGATAATGTTCCAGTCCGGCGTACCGTCCTGTGCTTTAATTGCAGGCAAAGGGCGAGCGGTGCCGGTAATGCGTTGGCCGACCGCTACGCCAATGCTTTTGGTGCCGAAGTCGAAGGCGAGTAAGGTTCCACTCATCAGGCGTGTCCTGCCACACCAGGCATGGTGAGAATATCCACACCAATCAGTTTTGCCGCCTCGCGCCAGCGGTCGGCAATCGGCGTTTTGAACAGAATATTCAGATCTGCCGGGGCGGTTAGCCACGCGTTATCGAGAATTTCTTGTTCCAGTTGACCTTTCTCCCAGGAGGCATAGCCCAGAGCCACCAATACGTCAGACGGTTGTTTATCGGTGCCGAGCGTTTCCAGCACATCGCGGGAAGTGGTCATCACTGTGTTGTCTGAAATGCGAATGCTGGAAGCAAAATTAGAGGGCGGAGTATGCAAAATAAACCCGCGATCTTCAGCCAGTGGGCCGCCGAGCATAACCGGTTTATCCAGACGGATTGATTCATCACGCGGCTCCGGCGTGATCTTCAGCTTTTCCAGAATCCCTTCAATTTTGAGATTTTCCAGCGGCTTGTTGACGATGATCCCCATTGCACCATTGGTATTATGTTCGCAAATGTAGACCACGGAACGACGGAAAATCGGATCCTGGAGAGCAGGCATGGCAATAAGAAAGTGATGCTGTAAATTCATTGTCAGAGGTTCTGTTTCCTGGTTCAAAAAAGCAACAGCGCCCAGTATGCGTGGAAAGAAGGGCGCTGTCACTCAGAGTCTCAACGAGATCCTTCTCGCTAAGGTGGGTTACTGCTGCTGTAAACGTGCTTCGATGGCATCCATTAACATTCCGGTGATCGACACCGGAAACTCTGCTTCAATCTCACGAATACAGGTTGGGCTGGTGACGTTAATTTCAGTCAGACGGTCGCCGATGATATCCAGACCAACAAAAATCAGCCCTTTTTCTTTCAGCGTCGGCCCGATCTGACGGGCGATTTTCCAGTCACTTTCCGTCAGCGGACGAGGTTCACCGCGACCACCGGCAGCCAGATTGCCACGGGTTTCGCCCCCCTGCGGAATACGCGCCAGGCAGTACGGTACCGGCTCGCCATCCACCACCAGCACGCGTTTGTCGCCATCTTTAATGGCTGGCAGGTAATTTTGCGCCATGCAGTAGCGAGTGCCATGCTCAGTCAGGGTTTCGGCAATCACGCCGAGGTTTGGATCGCCTTCTTTCACGCGGAAAATCGACGCGCCGCCCATACCGTCCAGCGGCTTAAGAATGATGTCGCTGTGTTTCTCCCAGAACGCTTTTAGCTGCGCTTTATTGCGCGTAACCAGCGTTTCTGGCGTTAAGTCAGAGAACCAGGCGGTAAACAGTTTCTCGTTACAGTCGCGCAGGCTCTGCGGCTTGTTAACGATCAGCGTCCCTTTCTCTTCGGCACGTTCCAGAATATAGGTCGCGTAGATAAACTCGGTATCAAACGGCGGGTCTTTACGCATCAGGATCACATCGAGATCGGCCAGCGGCAGATCCTGTTCACCGACGAACGAAAACCACTCTTCGTAGTTCTGCTTCACGTTCAGCGTGCGGGTATGGGCGCGGGCTTCGCCATTGATCAGATACAGATCGCCCATCTCCATATAGTGAAGTTCGTAACCACGACGCTGTGCTTCCAGCAACATAGCGAAACTGGAATCTTTCTTGATGTTGATGTTTGCGATGGGGTCCATCACGATGCCGAGCTTGATCATTATTCTTCTCCGTTAGCCCAAATCGCCAAATCGTACTTGTAGCGCGGTAATGGCGGTGAGCGCAGTTGTCTCTGTACGCAAAACGCGAGGTCCCAACAGGATATCAGTAAATTGATAGCGGGCAGTCATGGCAATTTCATCTGCCGATAAACCGCCTTCCGGGCCAATCAGCAGGCGGACGCGTTCAACCGGTAAAGGCAACGTATTGATGCTGTTACTGGCGCGCGGGTGAAGATTCAGTTTCAGTCCTTCATCCTGCTCTGCACACCAGGCTTCCAGATCCATCGCTGGACGGATTTCCGGCACCCGGTTACGACCACACTGCTCACAGGCAGCAATTGCAATCTTCTGCCACTGCTGGAGCTTCTTGTTCAGACGTTCACTATCCAGTTTAACGCCGCAGCGCTCAGAAAAAAGTGGCGTAATGAGGCTTACACCGAGTTCGATCGATTTCTGGATCGTAAATTCCATTTTTTCACCACGCGACATCACCTGACCGAGGTGAATATGCAGCGGAGATTCGCGATCGTCGATCTGGCCTTCCAGCACCTTCACTTCCACGCTTTTTTTGCTGGCGCTGGTAATTTCGGCGTCAAAGACCTGGTTGCTGCCGTCAAACAATTGCAACGCCTGCCCCGGCCCCATGCGCAGTACGCGCCCGATATGGTTGGCGGCATCTTCGCAAAGCGCGATGTGAGAATGGCTGGTCAGTGGTTCAGGATGATAAATGCGGGGGATACGCATAGTTAAAAATCCGCGTCGTCTCCCCACGCGGTTGTACGCGTGGGGTAGGGGTTAACAAAAAGAATCCCGCTAGTGTAGGTTAGCTCTTTCGCGCCTGGCAAGCGCGTTGCACATACGGGTTATGATTGCCCTGCACCTTCGCGATGCGTTCATCGCGCTCGCACTCCCAGTCGGTAACCGGATACATCTTGTCCCATGCGTTGAACAGCTGCGTTTGCTGGCGGGAGAGTGTCAGGTTGTATTGGTCACGCATATAGAAGTAGGTGCGCGCAATGGCACCGCGTGCACGCGCTGGTGGTTCGGCAGCTTTTTCTTTGAAATCGACCTTCATGGCGCATTGACCGTACTGGCCTTCGCCGCCATTCCACTGGCTGTACATAAAGTTGCCGCGATCGCCATTCACCTCGCCGACTGACGGCTGCAGGTTATGCATATCGCTTTCCATCTTGCGATAGACCGGATCTTTAGCGCAGTTTTTACGTCCACCGTCCTGCCAGCACTGGCGCTGGTGACCGAATTGCCAGGCGGGAACGACGTGTTCCCACTCTACGCGGCTGGCGCGGTTTTCATTTTTGCGCACCTGATAGCCGCACGATTGCAGATCAACAACGCCTTTTTTGCCCTGCCAGTTAATTTTACATCCGCAATAAAACGTACCGGGCGCGTCAGCGTGGACTTTTACCGCCGCGGCTTTCGCCTGAGAAAAACTATTGATACCTTCGGCCAACGCCGGGCCGGAAAATGCTGCGCTCAGTACCACCGCAGCAATAGACAAATAACGGTACATCACTTACTCCGTGTTAAAACGAGCCAGCAACGTAGCGAAAGTTGTTTTGGTATGCAATCAGCCAGATCAGGAAAGTTCCTGATAGTTCAGATGGTTATTTTGCGACCAGTTGTTCGCCGCAGTGAACACAGCGATAGACGGCTTCGCCACGAACTACGCGATTATGGCGGCGTACGGTAAGCTGATGCTCCTGGCACTTACAGCGGTAGGGGAAGGTGTTGCGACGCACGGATTGCAGTTCGAACTGATGCGTACGACGGGCGGGAACGCCCAGCACGCTTTCCATCATCCACTTCCACTCTTTGCCATGTGGCGCTACGCGGCCGAAATGTTTCCATACCAGCAAATGTGCCAGTTCGTGCGGCACCACTTCTTCAATAAAGGCTTCACTGTTTTCCAACAGCAAAACGGGATTGAGGCGAATTTCATAGCTTTCCAGCCAGGCTGTTCCGGCGGAGGTTCCGCGCTGGGTGTAAGAGAGTTTTGGCTCCGGGTAGTTACGCCCTAGCTTCAGGTTGGCCTGGGCGAGTTTTTCCCGCAGGCGACGCATAACGGCCTGTTGGATGGCGATAGGGAGACGGGATGTTTTCATAGCGGCAGAGGATAGAGCGAAGAAAAGATGACTGCAAGAGGCGGCTTCCTCCGCGACGGGAGGAAGCCTGAGGAGATTAATCGTGAGCGCCGATTTCGCGCAGTTTACGACCTTTCATCAGATTACGTTCAATATGTTCCAGCGAAACGTGTTTGGTTTCCGGTACCAGCCACAATGTCAGCAGGATAAACAGTACGTTCAGAGCCGCATACACCCAGAAGGTGTTGGCGTTACCCAGCGTGTTGAGCATGGTCAGGAACGTTGCGCCAACGATCATGTTGGCAATCCAGTTGGTGGCGGTGGAGCAGGTGATGCCAAAATCGCGGCCTTTCAGCGGCTGAATTTCGGAGCACAGTACCCAAATCAGCGGACCGGCACTCATGGCAAAACCGACAATAAACATCAGCAGCATGGCGATGGCGAAATACTGCGCCGACGGAGAGTGGATACCGATATGCATCATTGTACCGAGTACGCCCATACCAGCAGCCATCACCAGGAAGCCCAGCGTTAGCGTTGGTTTACGTCCCCAGCGGTCAACAAGGCCGATTGCGATAAAGGTGGCAAGTACGTTGGTCAGGCCGACAATCACTGTCCCCCACATTTGCTCGGTGGTGTTGGTATAACCCGCCAGTTCGAAGATTTTCGGCGCGTAATACATGATGACGTTCATCCCGGTGAATTGCTGCATTACCTGTAACAGTACGCCAAGGAACACCGCGCGGCGGAAGTTGCTATTCTCTTTAAACAGCGCCCAGCCACTCTGTTTAACCTGCAAACTTTCACGGATTTCATCCAGTTCGCGTTTCGCTTCCGCGCTGGTGTCACGCAGGCGTAGCAGCACGCGTTCGGCATCAACAAAACGGCGTTTGGCGGCAAACCAACGTGGGCTGTCTGGCAGGAAGAAGACACCAATCAGCAGCAAAATTGCCGGGATGATAATCACACCCAGCATCCAGCGCCATGCACCGGTGTAGCTGAAGGCGGTATCAGAAAGATAAGCACCGAGGATCCCGATAGTGATCATCAACTGATACATCGAGATCATACTGCCGCGAATTTTTTCCGGCGCAATTTCAGAGAGGTACAGTGGTGCGGTATAAGAGGCCACACCCACCGCCAGCCCCAGCAGAACGCGCGAAAGAATCAGTACTTCAACGTTTGGCGCAGCCGCAGAGAACAGCGAACCGGCAACAAACAAAATCGCGCCGATCATCAGGCTCTTTTTGCGCCCGAGTTTAAAGGAGAGCCAGCCGCTGCCCACCGCACCGACTGCCGCACCGAACATCATGGAGCTTACGACCCATTCTTGCGTGTGCGAAGTAATCTGGAATTCATCTGCAATAAACGGCAGTGCGCCAGCAATTACACCGATATCCAGGCCAAAGAGTAATCCCGCCAGAGCGGCAAGGAAGCAGACGAAAAACGTCATTGCCTTGTTTGACCGCCCCTGTTTTTTAGCGTCAGGCATGATGCCCTCCAATATGGTTATTTTTTATTGTGAATTAAGATAGGTGAGTACGACGTAAAAAGATGTGAAGCAAATCACATCAGTGTAATCGCTTACACTAACATTTATCTTAGTTATGATTTAAGTGCATGAAAATAATTGAGTTATATCATCATAGATTAAACGCTGTTATCTGCAATTAAGACTTTACTGAAAAGAAATGTAACAACTGTGAAAACCGAATAATAATATGAAAATATTACAAATCTTTGTCTGTTGTGGTTGGTGTAATCGGTTTCAGTTGTGATGATAATTTGCGGTGAAACGTGATCAGGAAGAATGATGTTATTGTGCAGGCGGTTTTTTTGCCGGATGCGGCGTGAACGCCTATCCACCGCGGTGAGGTAAAAGAAAAAGGCCAGCGCGAGGCTGGCCTTTGAAAGCAGGTGAAGAAAGATTACTTCAGACCGGCAGCATCGCGCAGCAGCTGCGCTTTGTCGGTTTTTTCCCACGGGAAATGTTCACGACCAAAGTGACCGTATGCTGCGGTTTCTTTGTAGATCGGGTGCAGCAGATCCAGCATCTGAATCAGACCGTATGGGCGCAGGTCGAAGAACTCACGTACCAGCAGAGTCAGTTGTTCAGAAGGCACTTTCTCGGTACCGAAAGTTTCTACCATGATGGAAGTCGGTTCAGCCACGCCGATTGCGTAGGAAACCTGAATTTCACAACGATCGGCCAGGCCAGCAGCAACGATGTTTTTTGCAACATAACGTGCTGCGTACGCAGCGGAACGGTCCACTTTTGATGGATCTTTACCAGAGAATGCTCCGCCACCGTGACGTGCCATGCCGCCGTAGGTATCAACGATAATTTTACGACCAGTCAGACCGCAGTCACCCATCGGGCCACCGATAACAAAACGACCGGTCGGGTTGATGAAGAATTTGGTGGCAGAAGTCAGCCATTCAGCGGGCAGAATCGGCTTGATGATCTCTTCCATTACCGCTTCTTGCAGCGATTTCTGGTCGATCTCTTCAGAGTGCTGAGTGGAAAGCACGACAGCATCGATACCAACGATTTTGCCGTCGTCATACTGGAAAGTCACCTGGCTTTTCGCGTCCGGGCGCAGCCACGGCAGAGTGCCGTTTTTACGCACTTCAGCCTGACGCTGTACCAGACGGTGTGCATAGGTGATAGGTGCTGGCATCAGCACGTCGGTTTCATTAGTTGCGTAGCCAAACATCAGACCCTGGTCACCCGCGCCCTGTTCCAGCGGATCGGCACGGTCAACGCCCTGGTTGATGTCAGGAGACTGTTTGCCGATAGCGCTCAGAACCGCACAGGAGTTAGCGTCAAAGCCCATGTCGGAATGTACATAGCCAATTTCGCGAACGGTGTTACGGGTGATCTCTTCGATGTCTACCCAGGCGCTGGTGGTGATTTCGCCGCCAACTAAAACCATGCCGGTTTTTACGTAGGTTTCGCAAGCAACGCGTGCTTTCGGATCCTGTTCGAGGATCGCGTCTAAAACGGCATCAGAGATTTGGTCAGCAATTTTGTCAGGATGCCCTTCAGAGACGGACTCGGACGTAAAAAGGTGTTTTGCCATATTTAATATCACCTAAAGAGAATTTGGTTAGCTCAAACTGTTGTGTGGATTTTCTGTGGTAGCGGATCCTACCACGACTCTGCAGGTTAAAAACACTGGCAGTCTGAGTGTTAATCGGTATGGATGGATTAACATCTGGATGGCTATTTTAGGTCAATTCTTCACCCGATTTCCACTTTTTTTTGAATCGTGTCTCATTCTGTTAAAAACGTGGCTGGAAATTTTTCCTGACAATGCCGGCATTCTGCGTATTTATCTTTTGCAATTTTCTGCCATTGTGGGGTATAAAACGCGGCGCGCGGCTTAAATAAAAAGCACACGACGTTTCTTTCGTGTTGCCACTTCCAGCCGGGTTGAAATCAGAGTTTTGGCTTGTGGGTTCGTCTTAACAGGCGGCCGTGGAGGTGATACGAAATAATGAACCGTTGTCTGCTGCTTAACCTGTCTCACCGTTCTGGTGAAGATTCGTTCCCCGCACTCTGCATCTCTGCTTTGCATACCTGCCGATGTTATACCCATCTCGGCGCTTCTCAGGATTCAAGAGCTGGTTACAGTTACTGAGGACTGAACAAGGGCGCTCTTGTAAAAACAAGAGTTTTCTCGTGGTTTCGCCGAACTGTCACACTTACGTTCGGTTATGTGCTTAATAATGTTATGAAAAAGAAACCGGTTGCGCAGTTGGAGCGTCAGCATTCACTGCTGGAAAATCCATGTGCTTATGGGTTGTTATCGCAGTTCCAGGCTGCGATAGTCGTTAACTGTTTTACACTTAATAAAATAATTTGAGGTTCGCTATGTCTGACGACATGTCTATGGGTTTGCCTTCGTCAGCGGGCGAACACGGTGTACTACGCTCCATGCAGGAGGTTGCAATGAGCTCCCAGGAAGCCAGCAAGATGCTGCGTACTTACAATATTGCCTGGTGGGGCAATAACTACTATGACGTTAACGAGCTGGGCCACATCAGCGTGTGCCCGGACCCGGACGTCCCGGAAGCTCGCGTCGATCTCGCGCAGTTAGTGAAAACTCGTGAAGCACAGGGCCAGCGTCTGCCTGCACTGTTCTGTTTCCCACAGATCCTGCAGCACCGTTTGCGTTCCATTAACGCCGCGTTCAAACGTGCGCGGGAATCCTACGGCTATAACGGCGATTACTTCCTTGTTTATCCGATCAAAGTTAACCAGCACCGTCGCGTGATTGAGTCCCTGATTCATTCGGGCGAACCGCTGGGTCTGGAAGCCGGTTCCAAAGCCGAGTTGATGGCAGTGCTGGCACATGCTGGCATGACCCGTAGCGTCATCGTCTGCAACGGTTATAAAGACCGCGAATATATCCGCCTGGCATTAATTGGCGAGAAGATGGGGCACAAGGTCTATCTGGTCATTGAGAAGATGTCAGAAATCGCCATTGTGCTGGATGAAGCAGAACGTCTGAATGTCGTTCCTCGTCTGGGCGTGCGTGCACGTCTGGCTTCGCAGGGCTCGGGTAAATGGCAGTCTTCCGGCGGGGAAAAATCGAAGTTCGGCCTGGCTGCGACTCAGGTACTGCAACTGGTTGAAACCCTGCGTGAAGCCGGGCGTCTCGACAGCCTGCAACTACTGCACTTCCACCTCGGTTCGCAGATGGCGAATATTCGCGATATCGCCACGGGCGTTCGTGAATCCGCGCGTTTCTATGTGGAACTGCACAAGCTGGGCGTCAATATTCAGTGCTTCGACGTCGGCGGCGGTCTGGGCGTGGACTATGAAGGCACCCGTTCGCA
Organism: Escherichia sp. WS1152; assembly: GCF_046487665.1. NCBI lineage: Bacteria > Pseudomonadati > Pseudomonadota > Gammaproteobacteria > Enterobacterales > Enterobacteriaceae > Escherichia > Escherichia sp. WS1152. The sequence goes on from NZ_JBJQJA010000011.1 coordinate 26,879, forward strand.
GTCTGACTGCTCCGTAAACTATGGCCTCAATGAATACGCCAACAACATCATCTGGGCGATTGGTGATGCGTGTGAAGAAAATGGTCTGCCGCATCCGACGGTAATCACTGAATCGGGGCGTGCAGTGACTGCGCATCACACCGTGCTGGTGTCTAATATCATCGGCGTGGAACGTAACGAATACACGGTGCCGACCGCGCCTGCAGAAGATGCGCCGCGCGCGCTGCAAAGCATGTGGGAAACCTGGCAGGAGATGCACGAACCGGGAACTCGCCGTTCTCTGCGTGAATGGTTACACGACAGTCAGATGGATCTGCACGACATTCATATCGGCTACTCTTCCGGCACCTTTAGCCTGCAAGAACGTGCATGGGCTGAGCAGCTTTATTTGAGCATGTGCCATGAAGTGCAAAAGCAGCTGGATCCGCAAAACCGTGCTCATCGTCCGATTATCGACGAGCTGCAGGAACGTATGGCGGACAAAATGTACGTCAACTTCTCGCTGTTCCAGTCGATGCCGGATGCGTGGGGGATCGACCAGTTGTTCCCGGTTCTGCCGCTGGAAGGGCTGGATCAAGTGCCGGAACGCCGCGCTGTGCTGCTGGATATTACCTGTGACTCTGACGGTGCTATCGACCACTATATCGATGGTGATGGTATTGCCACGACAATGCCTATGCCGGAGTACGATCCAGAGAATCCGCCGATGCTCGGTTTCTTTATGGTCGGCGCATATCAGGAGATCCTCGGCAACATGCACAACCTGTTCGGTGATACCGAAGCGGTTGACGTGTTCGTCTTCCCTGACGGTAGTGTAGAAGTGGAACTGTCTGACGAAGGCGATACCGTGGCGGACATGCTGCAATATGTACAGCTCGATCCGAAAACGCTGTTAACTCAGTTCCGTGATCAAGTGAAGAAAACCGATCTTGATGCTGAACTGCAACAACAGTTCCTTGAAGAGTTCGAGGCAGGTTTGTACGGTTATACCTATCTTGAAGATGAATAATTAAGATTATTCTGCTGGCGGGTCGATTTATTTACGTAAATCGGTCCGCTTTCTTTTTATATATTCTTAAAAATAATTTAGCTGCTTTTCTTATTAAATAATCTCCCTACAATCGCTGCATTAATTAAATGCAGAGGGAACGGTTATGAAAAAATGGAAAGTACGTAGCGCGTTGGTGGCATTAATCGTGCTGCTGGCCGGTTGTTCCAGTAATGCGCAGTATAATAGCAGTGCATCGGGCAATGTCGGCACCGCCTGGGGTGGGGATGTGCACTCAACGGTTCAGGGCGTATCTGCTGAGCGAGCCTGGCGCGATCCGGCGGAGATGATCGTTATTAGTTATTCGACTAATGTTCCTTCCGGCTACGACCGCGTTTATAGCATTCGTATTAACGAACTGGAATATGCTATTCGCGATGGTAATTTTAATTCTCTACCTATTACGCGTGTTTATGATTCATCCAATAATGAACCACGCTATATTGTCCATGCCAGAGTCGGAATGAATTATCAATTATATGTCCGTAATTACAGTCGTAACACCAACTACGAGATCGTTGCTACGGTTGATGGCCTGGATGTGCTGAACGGCAAGCAAGGTTCGCTGAATAACAACGGCTATATTGTGAATGCCGGAGATTCGTTAGCGATTAAAGGATTCCGCAAAGATAAACATACCGAAGCGGCTTTTCAGTTCGCCAACGTTGCTGATTCCTACGCAGCCAATTCGGCGCAAGGCGATGTGCGTAATACCGGTGTAATAGGCTTTGCCGCCTTTGAATTACAAGGCCAGGCGCAAAACGCGCTGCCGCCGTGCTCTGGACAAGCCTTTCCGGCAGATAACAATGGCTATGCGCCGCCACCGTGTCGGAAATAGCAACCTCGCTTGATGCCTCGCCCATTTAAGGCGATAATTAGCACAAACTTGTGTTTCGCAAATCCAACCCTTCCTCGTCGGGCCTAACGACGCGGAAGGGTTTTTTTATATCGACTTTGTAATAGGAGTCCATCCATGAGCACCTTAGGTCATCAATACGATAACTCACTGGTTTCCAACGCCTTTGGTTTTTTACGCCTGCCGATGAACTTCCAGCCGTATGACAGCGATGCCGACTGGGTGATCACCGGCGTGCCGTTCGACATGGCCACCTCTGGCCGTGCCGGTGGTCGTCACGGCCCGGCGGCGATTCGCCAGGTTTCGACTAACCTGGCCTGGGAACACAACCGCTTCCCGTGGAATTTCGACATGCGCGAGCGTCTGAACGTGGTGGACTGCGGCGATCTGGTATATGCCTTCGGCGATGCCCGTGAGATGAGCGAAAAACTGCAGGCACACGCCGAGAAGCTGCTGGCTGCCGGTAAGCGTATGCTCTCCTTCGGTGGTGACCACTTTGTTACGTTGCCGCTGCTGCGTGCACATGCGAAGCATTTCGGCAAAATGGCGCTGGTACACTTTGATGCCCACACCGATACCTACGCTAACGGTTGTGAATTTGACCACGGCACCATGTTCTATACCGCGCCGAAAGAAGGTCTGATCGACCCGAATCATTCCGTGCAGATTGGTATTCGTACTGAGTTCGATAAAGACAACGGCTTTACCGTGCTGGACGCCTGCCAGGTGAACGATCGCAGCGTGGATGACGTTATCGCCCAGGTGAAACAAATTGTGGGTGATATGCCGGTTTACCTGACCTTTGATATCGACTGCCTGGATCCTGCATTTGCGCCGGGAACCGGTACGCCGGTAATTGGCGGTCTGACCTCCGATCGCGCCATTAAACTGGTACGCGGCCTGAAAGATCTCAACATCGTTGGGATGGACGTAGTGGAAGTGGCTCCGGCATACGATCAGTCGGAAATCACCGCTCTGGCAGCGGCAACGCTGGCGCTGGAAATGCTGTATATTCAGGCGGCGAAAAAGGGCGAGTAAGCACCAGATGCGATGCGCACGGGTAAAACGTGCCATTAATGTCGGATGCGGCGTGAACGCCTTATCCGACCTACGTTCGGCACCCGTAGGCCGGATAAGATGCGCCAGCATCGCATCCGGCAATGCGCACAAGGTAACAAATGTGCCATTCATGTCAGATGCGGCGTGAACGCCTTATCTGACCTACGTTCGACACCACCAGGCTTTACTTAATCCCATCCGCGCTCATGCGATCGCGAATATGCTGGGCGCGTTCGGCGGATGCAGGATGGTCGTCAAACATTGAGCTTTGGCGACCTTCTTCCAGTTTTGCCAGTTTTTCAAAGCTGGTGGCAAGACCTGCCGGGCTGATGCCGCGTTGGCGCAGAAGATCGTAAGAATAATCATCGGCTTCTGCTTCCTGGCGCTGGGAGAATTGCGAATTAACTAATTTCTCGCCCAGATCACCGAGTTGTGATTGAGATAAACTGCCGACAATCCCGCCCGCAGAGGCCGCAGCTACTCGCACGGCATTTGTACCAAGTGCCACCTGCATCCCTTTCTTCACATGGCCTAACGCCACGTGCCCCATTTCGTGACCGATCACCGCTTCGACTTCGTTATCCGTCATCATATCCATCAGCCCGCTATAGACACGGATACAGCCGTTAGCCATTGCAAAGGCGTTCACATCCTTCGCCATATACACTTTGTAATTTACCGGCTGACCGTTGATATTGTTGCCTAGCGCATTGGCAATAGTTGTCAGACGTTTAGCGTATTCGCTATTGGCTGGCGCAATCGTCGCCTTGCTGTCCATCTCCTGACATGCCTGATCGCTCAGGGTTTTCACCTGCGCATCACTCAAACTGTAAGCCTGAAAAGCTTCCGCTCCTGATGAGAGCAGTCCGTTGGAGTCCATATTCTGGCAACCAGTCAGTACCGTTGCCACGCTCATTGCTACCAATAAGGCGCGAATTTTCATGTTTTTTCTTCCGCACAAGGTCAGGATTATTCTATAAATGCGCCGTTTGCAGGTGAACCGACGCTCAGTCTCAGTATAAGGAAAAGCGCAGCGGACGGGCGAGTAGATTGCGCAACATGCGAGCATGATCCAGAGATTTCTGAAGCGGCAAAAGGATGTTCCATGTACATGACGCGCGGCTTGCGGTAAATTGTTGGCAAATTTTCCGGCGTAGCCCAAAACGCGCTGTCGTCAAGTCGTTAAGGGCGTGCCCTTCATCATCCGATCTGGAGTCAAAATGTCCTCACGTAAAGAGCTTGCCAATGCTATTCGTGCGCTGAGCATGGACGCAGTACAGAAAGCCAAATCCGGTCACCCGGGTGCCCCTATGGGTATGGCTGACATTGCCGAAGTCCTGTGGCGTGATTTCCTGAAACACAACCCGCAGAATCCGTCCTGGGCTGACCGTGACCGCTTCGTGCTGTCCAACGGCCACGGCTCCATGCTGATCTACAGCCTGCTGCACCTCACCGGTTACGATCTGCCGATGGAAGAACTGAAAAACTTCCGTCAGCTGCACTCTAAAACTCCGGGCCACCCGGAAGTGGGTTACACCGCTGGTGTGGAAACCACCACCGGTCCGCTGGGGCAGGGTATTGCCAACGCAGTAGGTATGGCGATTGCAGAAAAAACGCTGGCGGCGCAGTTTAACCGTCCGGGCCACGACATTGTCGACCACTACACCTACGCCTTCATGGGCGACGGCTGCATGATGGAAGGCATCTCCCACGAAGTTTGCTCTCTGGCGGGTACGCTGAAGCTGGGTAAACTGATTGCGTTCTACGATGACAACGGTATTTCTATCGATGGTCACGTTGAAGGCTGGTTCACCGACGACACCGCAATGCGTTTCGAAGCTTACGGCTGGCACGTTATTCGCGACATCGACGGTCATGACGCAGCATCCATCAAACGCGCAGTAGAAGAAGCGCGCGCAGTGACTGACAAACCGTCCCTGCTGATGTGCAAAACCATCATCGGTTTCGGTTCCCCGAACAAAGCCGGTACTCACGACTCCCACGGTGCGCCGCTGGGTGATGCAGAAATCGCTCTGACCCGCGAACAGCTGGGCTGGAAATACGCGCCGTTCGAAATCCCGTCTGAAATCTATGCGCAGTGGGATGCGAAAGAAGCAGGCCAGGCGAAAGAATCTGCATGGAACGAGAAATTCGCTGCTTACGCGAAAGCTTATCCGCAAGAAGCCGCTGAATTTACCCGCCGTATGAAAGGCGAAATGCCGTCTGACTTCGACGCAAAAGCGAAAGAGTTCATTGCTAAACTGCAGGCTAATCCGGCGAAAATCGCCAGCCGTAAAGCGTCTCAGAATGCTATTGAAGCGTTCGGCCCGCTGTTGCCGGAATTCCTCGGCGGCTCCGCTGACCTGGCACCGTCTAACCTGACCCTGTGGTCTGGTTCTAAAGCAATCAACGAAGATGCTGCGGGTAACTACATCCACTACGGTGTTCGCGAGTTCGGTATGACCGCGATTGCTAACGGTATCTCCCTGCACGGTGGCTTCCTGCCGTACACATCCACCTTCCTGATGTTTGTCGAATACGCACGTAACGCCGTACGTATGGCTGCGCTGATGAAACAGCGTCAGGTGATGGTTTACACCCACGACTCCATCGGTCTGGGCGAAGACGGCCCGACTCACCAGCCGGTTGAGCAGGTCGCTTCTCTGCGCGTGACCCCGAACATGTCTACATGGCGTCCGTGTGACCAGGTTGAATCTGCAGTAGCGTGGAAATACGGCGTTGAGCGTCAGGACGGCCCGACCGCGCTGATCCTCTCCCGTCAGAACCTGGCGCAGCAGGAACGTACTGAAGAGCAGCTGGCAAACATCGCGCGCGGTGGTTATGTGCTGAAAGACTGTGCCGGCCAGCCGGAACTGATCTTCATCGCTACTGGTTCTGAAGTTGAACTGGCTGTCGCTGCATACGAAAAACTGACTGCCGAAGGCGTGAAAGCGCGCGTGGTTTCCATGCCGTCTACCGACGCATTCGACAAGCAGGACGCGGCTTACCGTGAGTCTGTACTGCCTAAAGCGGTTACTGCACGCGTTGCGGTGGAAGCGGGTATTGCTGACTACTGGTACAAGTATGTTGGCCTGAATGGCGCTATCATCGGTATGACCACCTTCGGTGAGTCAGCTCCGGCAGAGTTGCTGTTCGAAGAGTTCGGCTTCACCGTCGACAACGTCGTTGCGAAAGCAAAAGAACTGCTGTAATTAGCATTTCGGGTAAAAAGGTCGCTTCGGCGACCTTTTTTATTACCTTGATATGTCCGTTTGCGGACAAGCAATAGATAAAGCGTGTTGTAGATCACAAATATTTATATGCAATAAATATCAATTATGTAATATGCATCACGATATGCGTGTTGACATTTGTTGTTATATCTATAACTCAATGTTATATAAGAAATTAATAATTCACTGTTTTCAAAACACCGGTTTCCCTGCTCAATTGCTTTCATTAAACCGCACGAGTATTTTATTTTTACCGCCGGACGGTACCCTAAAAATAAAATAAGGATAATTTATGCGGCTTAGTGATTATTTTCCAGAATCATCAATCTCAGTTATACATTCAGCAAAAGATTGGCAGGAAGCTATCGATTTCTCGATGGTATCATTGTTGGATAAAAACTATATCAGCGAGATTTACATTCAGGCAATTAAAGATTCCACCATTAACAATGGCCCTTATTATATTCTCGCACCAGGCGTGGCAATGCCTCATGCGCGACCGGAATGTGGGGCGCTTAAAACCGGGATGTCTTTGACATTACTTGAACAAGGTGTTTATTTTCCGGGGAATGACGAACCAATTAAATTACTCATCGGACTCTCTGCTGCCGATGCCGATTCGCACATTGGCGCTATTCAGGCGTTAAGTGAATTACTGTGCGAAGAAGAAATACTCGAACAACTCTTAACAGCATCATCAGAAAAACAATTAGCGGACATTATCAGCCGCGGATAATTACTCTCTCCTCTACAGGATAATATTATGGAAAACAAGTCTGCTCGTGCAAAGGTCCAGGCTTTTGGGGGCTTTTTGACTGCAATGGTCATCCCCAATATTGGTGCTTTTATTGCCTGGGGTTTTATTACTGCGTTATTTATTCCCACCGGTTGGCTGCCTAACGAACATTTCGCCAAAATTGTCGGCCCGATGATTACCTATTTATTGCCCGTGATGATTGGTTCTACCGGTGGTCATCTGGTCGGCGGTAAACGCGGCGCGGTCATGGGCGGAATAGGTACTATTGGTGTGATCGTCGGCGCAGAGATCCCGATGTTCCTTGGCTCAATGATTATGGGGCCGCTCGGTGGTCTGGTCATAAAATATGTTGATAAGGCACTGGAAAAACGCATACCTGCCGGTTTTGAGATGGTTATCAATAACTTCTCATTAGGTATCGCGGGGATGCTCCTTTGTCTGCTGGGTTTTGAAGTGATCGGCCCGGCGGTGTTAATTGCCAATACTTTCGTCAAAGAGTGTATCGAGGCGCTGGTACATGCGGGTTATCTGCCTCTGCTGTCAGTCATCAATGAACCGGCGAAAGTGCTTTTCCTTAATAATGCGATCGATCAGGGCGTCTATTATCCGCTGGGAATGCAACAGGCTTCGGTTAACGGTAAATCCATCTTCTTTATGGTGGCCTCTAACCCAGGTCCGGGCCTGGGGCTGCTGCTGGCGTTTACCTTGTTTGGTAAAGGGATGAGTAAACGTTCTGCGCCCGGGGCGATGATTATTCACTTCCTCGGTGGGATCCACGAACTGTATTTCCCATATGTGCTGATGAAGCCGCTGACTATTATTGCCATGATTGCGGGCGGTATGTCTGGCACCTGGATGTTTAACTTACTGGACGGTGGTCTGGTGGCTGGCCCAAGTCCGGGGTCTATCTTTGCTTACCTGGCGCTGACGCCGAAAGGTTCGTTCCTGGCGACAATTGCCGGTGTTACGGTAGGTACCCTGGTGTCCTTTGCTATCACTTCGCTGATACTGAAGATGGAAAAAACGGTGGAAACGGAGAGCGAAGATGAGTTTGCTAAGTCAGCCAATGCGGTTAAGGCGATGAAACAAGAGGGTGCATTCTCGTTAAGCAGGGTTAAGCGTATCGCCTTTGTTTGCGATGCGGGGATGGGCTCCAGTGCGATGGGCGCGACCACCTTCCGTAAACGCCTGGAAAAAGCGGGGCTGGCAATTGAAGTAAAACATTACGCCATAGAAAACGTGCCTGCGGATGCGGATATCGTCGTTACTCATGCCAGTCTGGAAGGGCGCGTGAAACGTGTGACGGATAAACCACTGATATTGATTAATAACTATATTGGCGATCCAAAACTCGACACTTTATTTAATCAATTAACCGCCGAACATAAACACTGATTACAGAGATAAAAATGAAAACCAAAGTTGCTGCTATTTATGGCAAGCGGGATGTCCGTCTGCGCGAATTTGAACTGCCAGAAATTACCGATAATGAATTACTGGTGAGTGTGATTTCTGACAGCGTCTGTTTATCCACCTGGAAAGCGGCGTTACTCGGTAGTGAACATAAACGCGTACCCGACGATTTAGAAAATCATCCGGTCATTACCGGGCATGAATGTGCCGGGGTTATTGTCGAAGTGGGTAAAAATCTCACTGGCAAATATAAAAAAGGCCAGCGTTTTGTATTGCAACCGGCGATGGGGTTACCAAGCGGATATTCAGCGGGCTACAGCTACGAATATTTTGGCGGCAATGCCACTTATATGATTATTCCCGAAATCGCCATTAATTTGGGCTGCGTATTACCGTATCACGGCTCTTATTTTGCTGCGGCGTCGCTGGCAGAGCCTATGTGCTGCATTATTGGTGCTTATCATGCCAATTATCACACCACGCAATATGTTTATGAGCATCGCATGGGCGTCAAACCTGGCGGCAATATTGCACTGCTGGCGTGTGCAGGTCCGATGGGCATTGGCGCTATCGATTACGCCATTAACGGCGGCATACAACCGTCGCGGGTGGTGGTGGTCGATATCGACGACAAACGTCTGGCGCAGGTACAGAAGCTGCTGCCGGTGGAACTGGCGGCCAGTAAAGGCATTGAGCTGGTGTATGTGAATACCAAAGGGATGAGCGATCCTGTCCAGATGCTGCGGGCGCTGACAGGAGATGCCGGGTTCGATGACATTTTTGTTTATGCGGCGGTGCCTGCTGTCGTTGAGATGGCTGATGAATTACTGGCGGAAGATGGCTGTCTGAACTTCTTTGCCGGGCCGACGGATAAAAACTTCAAAGTGCCGTTTAATTTCTACAACGTTCATTACAACAGCACGCACGTCGTCGGTACATCCGGCGGTTCAACGGACGACATGAAAGAGGCGATTGCCCTTAGCGCCACTAGGCAGTTACAGCCGTCGTTTATGGTGACCCATATCGGTGGCCTGGATGCGGTGCCAGAAACCGTGCTCAATCTGCCGGATATCCCTGGCGGTAAAAAACTCATTTATAACGGCGTGACCATGCCGCTCACTGCCATTGCCGATTTTGCCGAAAAAGGCAAAACCGATCCGCTGTTTAAAGAGTTGGCGCGGCTGGTTGAGGAAACGCACGGCATCTGGAATGAACAGGCCGAGAAATATCTGCTGGCACAATTTGGCGTTGATATCGGGGAGGCCGCGCAATGATGTCCCTGGCGTGGCCATTATTTCGCGTTACGGAACAGGCAGCGTTGGCTGCCTGGCCGCAAACCGGATGTGGCGACAAAAATAAAATTGATGGCCTGGCGGTCACCGCGATGCGCCAGGCATTAAACGACGTCGCTTTTCGTGGACGAGTGGTTATCGGCGAAGGAGAAATTGACCATGCGCCGATGCTGTGGATTGGCGAAAAGGTGGGCAAAGGCGATGGGCCAGAAGTCGATATCGCGGTTGACCCGATCGAAGGCACGCGGATGGTAGCGATGGGGCAGAGCAATGCGTTGGCGGTCATGGCTTTCGCCCCTCGAGATAGCCTGTTACATGCGCCCGATATGTATATGAAAAAGCTGGTTGTTAATCGACTGGCTGCCGGGGCGATTGATCTGTCTTTGCCTCTGGCGGACAACTTGCGTAACGTGGCGCGGGCGTTAGGTAAACCGCTGGACAAGCTGCGCATGGTTACGCTGGATAAACCGCGTCTGAGTGCCGCGATTGAAGAAGCAACACAGCTGGGCGTGAAGGTTTTTGCCCTGCCGGATGGCGATGTTGCCGCCAGCGTGCTGACCTGCTGGCAGGATAATCCTTACGATGTGATGTACACCATCGGCGGTGCGCCGGAAGGCGTGATTTCTGCCTGTGCCGTTAAAGCATTAGGCGGGGATATGCAGGCCGAGCTGATTGACTTTTGTCAGGCTAAAGGGGATTACACGGAAAATCGGCAGATTGCAGAGCAGGAGCGCAAGCGTTGCAAGGCAATGGGCGTTGACGTTAACCGTGTGTACTCGCTCGATGAACTGGTGAGGGGGAACGATATCCTCTTTAGCGCTACGGGCGTGACGGGCGGTGAGCTGGTGAACGGTATCCAACAGACGGCGAATGGGGTGCGGACGCAGACATTACTGATCGGCGGCGCGGACCAAACGTGTAATATAATAGACTCCCTGCATTGATGGTGATCTATCGGAAGACCAATGGCGACGCTGACAGAAGATGATGTGCTTGAGCAACTGGATGCACAGGACAATTTATTTTCATTTATGAAAACTGCGCATTCTATTTTGCTCCAGGGGATACGCCAGTTTCTGCCGTCGCTGTTTGTCGATAACGATGAAGAGATCGTGGAATATGCAGTGAAGCCGTTACTCGCCCAAAGCGGCCCGCTTGACGATATTGATGTTGCGCTGCGTTTGATTTATGCGCTGGGGAAAATGGATAAATGGCTGTACGCCGATATCACGCATTTTTCCCAGTTCTGGCATTACCTGAACGAACAGGATGAAGCGCCCGGATTTGCCGATGACATGACCTGGGATTTTATCAGCAACGTCAATAGCATAACCCGCAATGCGATGCTCTATGACGCGTTAAAAGCGATGAAGTTCGCTGATTTCGCCGTCTGGTCAGAGGCGCGTTTTAGCGGGATGGTCAAAACGGCGCTGACGCTGGCAGTAACGACCACCTTAAAGGAATTAACGCCGTGAAAATTGAATTAACGGTGAATGGGCTGAACGTGCAAGCGCAGTACCATGATGAAGAGATAGAACGCGTGCATAAACCGTTGCTGCGTATGCTGGCGGCCTTACAGACGGTAAATCCGCAGCGCCGAACCGTGGTTTTTCTTTGCGCTCCGCCGGGGACGGGTAAATCTACCCTAACCACCTTCTGGGCATATCTCGCGCAACAAGACCCGGAGCTGCCCGCTATTCAGACGCTCCCGATGGATGGTTTTCACCATTACAATAGCTGGCTGGATGCGCATCAATTGCGCCCCTTCAAAGGCGCACCAGAGACATTTGACGTAGCGAAACTGGCGGAAAATCTGCGCCAGGTCGTGGAAGGGGATTGTACGTGGCCGCAGTATGATCGACAAAAGCATGATCCTGTTGAAGATGCGTTGCACGTTACCGCACCACTCGTCATCGTCGAAGGAAACTGGCTATTACTGGATGATGAAAAGTGGCTGGAGTTGGCATCTTTCTGCGATTTTTCTATTTTTATTCATGCACCTGCTCAAATTCTGCGGGAGCGCTTGATTAGTCGTAAAATTGCGGGAGGATTATCGCGGCAAGAAGCCGAAGCATTTTATGCCCGAACCGATGGCCCCAATGTCGAGCGTGTGCTGATGAATAGTCGTCAGGCCAATCTGATAGTAGAGATGACTGAAGAAGGCCGGTATCACTTCACAAGCTGACAATTTATTCCAGTTATTGCAGGGTTATTATTACGCCAGCCTGGAATAAAGCTTCCCACAAAAGGGGATAAAAGTGTGATGTGAGTCAGATAAATGTCTTCTTTGACTGGACAATCATTCCTTTTATTCCACGTTTCGCTTATCCTAGCTGAAGCGTTTCAGTCGATTAAATGTTCGACAATTAACCAATCAGTCGCAGTTTGCGACAGGTAAGGTTTCCCCGGACGATTTGCTGGATTACTCTGTCTGGCAAATTTGCTCAGGGAAAACCTTGCAGGAGATCTATGACCGTACGCGTAGCGATAAATGGCTTCGGTCGCATCGGGCGTAATGTGGTTCGTGCTTTGTATGAATCCGGACGCCGGGCGGAAATTACCGTGGTGGCAATCAACGAACTGGCGGATGCTGCGGGCATGGCGCATTTGTTGAAATACGACACCAGCCATGGCCGTTTTGCATGGGAAGTACGACAGGAACGCGATCAACTTTTTGTTGGTGATGACGCCATCCGCGTATTGCATGAACGTTCACTGCAATCGCTCCCCTGGCGTGAACTTGGCGTTGATGTAGTCCTCGACTGCACCGGCGTATATGGCTCCCGCGAGCATGGCGAAGCGCACATTGCCGCCGGGGCTAAAAAAGTGCTCTTTTCACATCCTGGCAGTAACGATCTCGACGCGACCGTTGTTTACGGCGTCAATCAGGATCAACTTCGTTCGGAACACCGCATCGTTTCTAACGCTTCCTGTACCACGAATTGCATAATTCCCGTCATCAAATTGTTAGATGATGCGTACGGTATTGAGTCCGGCACTGTGACCACAATTCACTCCGCCATGCACGATCAACAGGTTATTGATGCATACCATCCTGACCTGCGTCGCACCCGGGCAGCCAGCCAGTCGATCATTCCGGTCGATACTAAACTGGCCGCCGGTATCACACGATTTTTTCCGCAATTTAACGATCGCTTTGAAGCGATTGCGGTACGTGTGCCAACCATAAATGTGACGGCAATCGATTTAAGCGTGACGGTGAAGAAACCTGTAAAAGCCAATGAAGTCAACCTGTTGCTGCAAAAAGCAGCACAAGGTGCATTTCATGGTATAGTTGACTATACGGAATTGCCGTTGGTCTCTGTAGATTTTAACCACGATCCGCACAGTGCCATTGTCGATGGCACCCAAACCCGGGTCAGTGGCGCACACCTGATCAAAACGTTGGTCTGGTGCGATAACGAATGGGGCTTTGCTAACCGAATGCTCGACACGACGTTAGCTATGGCTACTGTTGCTTTCAGGTAAGACGCAAGCAGCGTCTGCAAAACTTTTAGAATCAACGAGAGGATTCACCATGTCTGTAATTAAGATGACCGATCTGGATCTTGCTGGGAAACGTGTATTTATCCGTGCGGATCTGAACGTACCAGTAAAAGACGGGAAAGTAACCAGCGACGCGCGTATCCGTGCTTCTCTGCCGACCATCGAACTGGCCCTGAAACAAGGCGCAAAAGTGATGGTAACTTCCCACCTGGGTCGTCCTACCGAAGGCGAGTACAACGAAGAATTCTCTCTTCTGCCGGTTGTTAACTACCTGAAAGACAAACTGTCTAACCCGGTTCGTCTGGTTAAAGATTACCTCGACGGCGTTGACGTTGCTGAAGGTGAACTGGTTGTTCTGGAAAACGTTCGCTTCAACAAAGGCGAGAAGAAAGACGACGAAACCCTGTCCAAAAAATACGCTGCACTGTGTGACGTGTTCGTAATGGACGCATTCGGTACTGCTCACCGCGCGCAGGCTTCTACTCACGGTATCGGTAAATTCGCTGACGTTGCGTGCGCAGGCCCGCTGCTGGCAGCTGAACTGGACGCGCTGGGTAAAGCACTGAAAGAACCTGCTCGCCCGATGGTGGCTATCGTTGGTGGTTCTAAAGTATCTACCAAACTGACCGTTCTGGACTCCCTGTCTAAAATCGCTGACCAGCTGATTGTTGGTGGTGGTATCGCTAACACCTTTATCGCGGCACAAGGCCACGATGTGGGTAAATCCCTGTACGAAGCTGACCTGGTTGACGAAGCAAAACGTCTGCTGACCACCTGCAACATCCCGGTTCCGTCTGATGTTCGCGTAGCAACCGAGTTCTCTGAAACCGCTCCGGCTACCCTGAAATCTGTTAACGACGTGAAAGCTGACGAGCAGATCCTGGATATCGGTGATGCTTCCGCTCAGGAACTGGCTGAAATCCTGAAGAATGCGAAAACCATTCTGTGGAACGGTCCGGTTGGCGTGTTCGAATTCCCGAACTTCCGCAAAGGTACTGAAATCGTGGCTAACGCTATCGCAGACAGCGAAGCGTTCTCCATCGCTGGCGGCGGCGACACTCTGGCAGCAATCGACCTGTTCGGCATTGCTGACAAAATCTCCTACATCTCCACTGGCGGCGGCGCATTCCTCGAATTCGTGGAAGGTAAAGTACTGCCTGCAGTAGCGATGCTCGAAGAGCGCGCTAAGAAGTAAAAAATCACAGGGCAGGGAAACCTGCCCTTGTTTCAGCGCGCTTTTAGAGCACGCATTTTTTCATACTCTAAATAATTCGAGTTGCAGGAAGGCGACAAGAGAGTGAATCCCCAGGAGCTTACATAAGTAAGTGACTGGGGTGAGCGAACGCAGACGCAGCACATGCAACTTGAAGTATGACGAGTATAAGGCCCGACGATACAGGACAAGAGACATGTCTAAGATTTTTGATTTCGTAAAACCTGGCGTAATCACTGGTGATGACGTACAGAAAGTTTTCCAGGTAGCAAAAGAAAACAACTTCGCACTGCCAGCAGTAAACTGCGTCGGTACTGACTCCATCAACGCCGTACTGGAAACCGCTGCTAAAGTTAAAGCGCCGGTTATCGTTCAGTTCTCCAACGGTGGTGCTTCCTTTATCGCTGGTAAAGGCGTGAAATCTGACGTTCCGCAGGGTGCTGCTATCCTGGGCGCGATCTCTGGTGCGCATCACGTTCACCAGATGGCTGAACATTATGGTGTTCCGGTTATCCTGCACACTGACCACTGCGCGAAGAAACTGCTGCCGTGGATCGACGGTCTGCTGGACGCGGGTGAAAAACACTTCGCTGCTACCGGCAAGCCGCTGTTCTCTTCTCACATGATCGACCTGTCTGAAGAATCTCTGCAAGAGAACATCGAAATCTGCTCTAAATACCTGGAGCGCATGTCCAAAATCGGCATGACTCTGGAAATCGAACTGGGTTGCACCGGTGGTGAAGAAGACGGCGTGGACAACAGTCACATGGACGCTTCTGCACTGTACACCCAGCCGGAAGACGTTGATTACGCATACACCGAGCTGAGCAAAATCAGCCCGCGTTTCACCATCGCAGCGTCCTTCGGTAACGTACACGGTGTTTACAAGCCGGGTAACGTAGTTCTGACTCCGACCATCCTGCGTGATTCTCAGGAATATGTTTCTAAGAAACACAACCTGCCGCACAACAGCCTGAACTTCGTATTCCACGGTGGTTCCGGTTCTACTGCTCAGGAAATCAAAGACTCCGTAAGCTACGGCGTAGTGAAAATGAACATCGATACCGATACCCAATGGGCAACCTGGGAAGGCGTTCTGAACTACTACAAAGCGAACGAAGCTTATCTGCAGGGTCAGCTGGGTAACCCGAAAGGCGAAGATCAGCCGAACAAGAAATACTACGATCCGCGCGTATGGCTGCGTGCCGGTCAGACTTCGATGATCGCTCGTCTGGAAAAAGCATTCCAGGAACTGAACGCGATCGACGTTCTGTAAGTCATTCCTTTCTGCTTATCTCAAGGCCCGCTCTGCGGGTCTTTTTTTCGCCAAAAGAAAAATTGCCTGATGCGCTACGCTTATCAGGCCTACACGTATCCTGCAATATATTGAATTCGCAGGTTTTTGTAGGCCGGATAAGGCGTTCACGCCGCATCCGGCATGACAAAGCGCACATTGATATCTGTCTGAGCCCCGCTCTGCGGGGATTTTTTCGCCAAAAGCAAGGTGATACAGATGAGAAATCTGTGATCTATTTGGCAAAATTATGCTTTATTGTTTACCCTTGTCAGACTGCCCGTCATAAGGCGGCGGAGTGTATTTCTCCATTTTGAGTCAGTTGAAAAGGAATATTGAATGGAAGATTTGAATGTTGTCGATAGCATAAACGGCGCGGGAAGCTGGCTGGTGGCTAACCAGGCGCTGCTGCTAAGTTATGCAGTAAACATCGTGGCGGCACTCGCGATCATCATCGTTGGTTTGATTATCGCGCGGATGATTTCCAACGCGGTGAATCGCCTGATGATCTCCCGTAAAATCGATGCCACTGTTGCTGATTTTCTTTCTGCATTAGTCCGTTACGGTATTATCGCCTTTACGCTAATCGCTGCACTGGGACGCGTGGGTGTACAAACCGCGTCCGTCATTGCTGTACTCGGTGCCGCAGGCTTAGCTGTTGGTCTGGCTTTGCAGGGGTCACTGTCTAACCTGGCCGCTGGCGTGTTACTTGTCATGTTCCGCCCGTTCCGTGCCGGAGAATATGTTGACCTCGGCGGCGTAGCCGGTACTGTGCTGAGTGTGCAGATTTTCTCCACCACCATGCGTACTGCAGACGGTAAAATTATCGTTATTCCGAACGGTAAAATTATTGCCGGAAATATTATTAACTTCTCCCGCGAGCCAGTTCGCCGTAACGAGTTTATTATTGGCGTGGCGTATGATTCCGATATCGATCAGGTTAAGCAGATCCTGACCAATATTATCCAGTCTGAAGATCGCATTTTGAAAGATCGCGAAATGACTGTGCGCCTGAACGAACTTGGTGCATCGTCGATTAATTTCGTGGTCCGCGTCTGGAGCAACAGTGGCGATCTGCAAAACGTGTACTGGGATGTGCTGGAGCGTATTAAACGTGAATTTGATGCCGCCGGTATCAGCTTCCCGTACCCGCAAATGGATGTGAACTTTAAGCGGGTGAAAGAAGACAAAGCTGCGTAATCAA
Source organism: Escherichia sp. WS1152 (assembly GCF_046487665.1). NCBI lineage: Bacteria > Pseudomonadati > Pseudomonadota > Gammaproteobacteria > Enterobacterales > Enterobacteriaceae > Escherichia > Escherichia sp. WS1152. Next base: position 43,755 of record NZ_JBJQJA010000011.1, read on the forward strand.
CGCTGAGGCCAGATAATACTCTCTGGCCTCTCTCTTATTAGTTTTTCTGATTGCCAATTAATATTATCAATTTCCGCTAATAACAATCCCGCGATATAGTCTCTGCATCAGATACTTAATTCGGAATACCAAACGTGTTTTCTTATTACTTTCAAGGTCTTGCGCTTGGCGCAGCTATGATCCTACCGCTCGGTCCACAAAATGCTTTTGTGATGAATCAGGGCATTCGTCGTCAGTACCACATTATGATTGCCTTACTTTGCGCTATCAGCGATTTGGTCCTGATTTGCGCCGGGATTTTTGGTGGCAGCGCGTTATTGATGCAGTCGCCGTGGTTGCTGGCGCTGGTCACCTGGGGCGGCGTAGCCTTCTTGCTCTGGTATGGTTTTGGCGCTTTTAAAACAGCGATGAGCAGTAATATTGAGTTAGCCAGTGCCGAAGTCCTGAAGCAAGGAAGATGGAAAATTATCGCCACCATGTTGGCAGTGACCTGGCTGAATCCGCATGTTTACCTGGATACTTTTGTTGTACTGGGCAGCCTTGGCGGTCAGCTTGACGTCGAACCAAAACGTTGGTTTGCGCTCGGGACAATTAGCGCCTCTTTCCTGTGGTTCTTTGGTCTGGCTATTCTCGCAGCCTGGCTGGCACCGCGCCTGCGCACGGCAAAATCACAGCGCATTATCAATCTGGTAGTGGGATGTGTCATGTGGTTTATAGCCTTGCAGCTGGCGAGAGACGGTATTGCTCATGCACAAGCCTTGTTCAGTTAGGCGCTATCTGATGGAAAAATAAAACAGAGGCGCTAAGCTTGCCTCCAGAGGTCCTGAATTTTAGGCAAGTCAAATAACACGGAGAGACTAACGTGAAGTTCAAAGTTATCGCCCTGGCGGCATTAATGGGTATTAGCGGGATGGCAGCGCAGGCTAACGAATTGCCGGATGGACCGCATATTGTCACCTCCGGTACGGCAAGCGTGGATGCGGTGCCAGACATTGCCACTCTTGCGATTGAAGTCAATGTGGCCGCAAAGGATGCCGCTACTGCCAAGAAACAGGCGGATGAGCGCGTCGCACAATACATTTCCTTCCTTGAACTCAATCAGATCGCGAAAAAAGATATCAGCTCAGCGAACTTACGCACCCAGCCAGATTATGATTATCAGGATGGTAAAAGTATCCTTAAAGGCTACCGCGCTGTGAGAACGGTGGAAGTCACGCTCCGTCAGTTAGACAAACTGAATTCCTTGCTGGATGGCGCGCTGAAGGCGGGTCTTAACGAAATTCGTTCTGTGTCGCTGGGCGTGGCGCAGCCGGATGCCTATAAAGACAAAGCACGTAAGGCAGCGATTGATAACGCGATTCATCAGGCGCAGGAACTGGCGAACGGCTTTCATCGTAAACTGGGGCCGGTATATAGCGTGCGCTACCATGTTTCCAACTATCAGCCCAGCCCAATGGTGCGGATGATGAAAGCCGATGCCGCGCCGGTCTCAGCCCAGGAAACTTACGAGCAGGCCGCTATTCAGTTTGATGATCAGGTCGATGTGGTCTTCCAGTTAGAACCTGTGGATCAACAACCCGCTAAAACACCTGCAGCACAATAATACTTGTAGCCCGACGTATTCGTCGGGCTAATGCCTTTACCCGATATTGCCTCCTTTTTCTGTAATTTTCTGTAAAACCATGACGTAATCACCTATCTTTGCTCGCGGTTTCATCAAGGATAGGCTGACTGAAACGGTTAAGCGGACAAGGATGCGGGGGAGGGGGGATGGACATTTTTATTTCGAAAAAGATGCGCAATTTCATTTTATTAGCGCAAACCAATAATATTGCCCGGGCGGCAGAAAAAATCCATATGACGGCTTCGCCATTTGGTAAAAGCATTGCCGCGCTGGAAGAACAAATTGGCTATACGCTATTTACCCGCAAAGATAATAATATCAGCCTCAATAAAGCCGGACAGGAACTGTATCAAAAACTGTTCCCGGTTTATCAACGGCTTTCTGCGATTGATAATGAAATCCATAACTCAGGGCGTCGTTCACGAGAAATTGTGATTGGCATAGATAATACTTATCCGACAATTATTTTCGATCAGTTGATTAGTCTCGGAGATAAGTATGAAGGCGTGACCGCCCAGCCAGTTGAGTTCAGCGAAAACGGCGTTATCGATAATCTTTTTGACCGCCAGTTAGATTTTATTATCTCCCCACAGCATGTATCTGCACGAGTTCAGGAACTGGAAAACCTGACTATCAGTGAACTACCACCGCTGCGATTGGGCTTTCTCGTTTCTCGCCGTTATGAAGAGCGTCAAGAGCAAGAGCTGCTTCAGGAGCTGCCCTGGCTACAAATGCGCTTTCAAAACCGGGCTAACTTCGAAGCAATGATTGATGCTAATATGCGACCTTGTGGGATCAATCCAACCATTATTTATCGTCCCTACAGTTTTATGGCCAAAATCAGCGCCGTGGAGCGCGGACATTTTCTGACGGTGATCCCGCATTTTGCCTGGCGACTGGTGAATCCGGCAACGCTGAAATATTTTGATGCGCCGCACAGGCCGATGTATATGCAGGAATATCTTTATTCAATCAGAAATCATCGTTATACCGCCACGATGCTTCAGCATATTGCTGAAGATCGTGACGGGACAAACCATTAACCCAGCATCGAGCCGGTTGCAATTAAATTACGGTGTAAGTCGAAGACGTGGCTAAGATCGTGGTGAATATGTCCGCCAGGCGCATTTTCCAGATAGCGATGCAGATAATCCCGATACATAGGATGTGCACAATTATCAATGATCGTGCGGGCGCGTTGAAGCGGGGAAAGACCGCGCAGATCGGCGATCCCTTGTTCGGTGATGATCACTTTGACGCTGTGTTCGCTGTGATCAACATGGCTGCACATTGGCACGACGGTTGAGATCTTGCCTTCTTTAGCAATCGATGGGGCCATAAAGATCGACAGATACGCGTTGCGTTCAAAATCACCGCTGCCGCCGATGCCGTTCATCAGATCGACCCCGGCTACGTGCGTTGAGTTGGCATGCCCGTAAATATCAAACTCCAGGCCGACGTTCAGAGCGATGACGCCCAGACGACGGATGATTTCCGGGTTATTGGAAATCTCCTGCGGACGCAACACAATGCGGCTGGCAAAGTAATCCATATTGTCGTAAATCTTGCGCAGGGAATCGGCCGAGATTGTCAGGCTGGAGGCGCTGGCCCCGCTGATTTTGCCGGTTTCCAGTAAATGCACCACCGATTCCTGTAGCACTTCCGAATACATCATAAACGGAGGAATTTCCGGGTTTTCCCCCAGACGCGCCATTACCGCATTATTGATATTGCCCACGCCACTTTGCAGCGGCAGAAATTCCGGCGGAATACGCCCATGCGCCATTTCCTGCAATAAGAACGTGACCACGTTATCGGCAATCTGCTGGCACATGGGATTTTGCTTATCCAGCATATTACCGGCGTCGGGCAAGTTGGTTTCCACGACGGCGACAATCTTTTTCGGATCGATTTGCACATAGCGGGTACCGACGCGATCCATTGCATGGAAGATCGACACGCTATTACGCCGCGGTGGCGCGCCAGGAATCACAATATCTGCCAGTTCTGCAACGCGCGGATCGTGATAGTGATTAAGTTCAATGATCACTTTCTTCGCCCGCAGCAGCCATGTCGGCGCATTACCGATCCCGCTGGTTAACCAGACTCGACCATCCGGTGCCAGTGCCGATGCTTCAATGACGGCAACATCAATGTCGCCGAAGAAACCGTAATTGACCATTTGCGCCACTTCGCTCAAATGCAGGTCAACGAAACTCACCGCGCCCTGATTGATCTTTTTACGTAAACCGGACGATGTTTGATATGGCGCACGCCAGGAAACAGCATCAGCGTCAGAAAGTACATCGTCAGCGGCGGCGCTGATTGACGCACCCGTCAGCAGGCGAATTTGATACGGCTTTTTGGCCTCATGCTGTTCGTTAGCTCTGCGGGCAATCGCGGTGGGTAGGGCTTTCGGTGAACCCGCTGGGGTAAAGCCGCTAAATGCCACCATGTCGTTATGCTGGATAATTTCTGCCGCTTCATCGGCGGTCATCCTTGTCCACTGAGTTTCCATTTTTACTCCTTCGTTCGCAGGGATTAATGACCAACGAAATTAGGTTTACGTTTTTCGAGGAAAGCGTTCATCCCTTCCTGGTAATCTTCGCTGTCATAAACGGCGCGGCGCATCCCCTGAATACGTTCAAATTCATCGGAGTTCATGGTGTGTGCTTCGCCCAGTACACGCAGCTCTTCTTTGATAACGGCAATGGCTAACGGCGCTTTCTCAGAGATGTGGTGCGCCATTTGTAAGGTGAAATCTTCCAGTTCTTCCACTTCCACAACATGGTTGAGGATGCCGACAGCCAGCGCGCGCTGGGCGGTGATTGGCGAAGCGGTAAAAATCAGCTCTTTGACAATGTGGAAGCCCGCGTCGCGGGTCAGGTTGTGAATGCCGACCAGGTTATACGGGACGCCGAGGTTTACAGGTGTCATTGAGAAGGTTGAGGTACTGGCGGCGATGATCAGATCGGAACTCATGATCATTTCAAATGCGCCACCCCAAACACTACCTTCCACCATCGAAATGATCGGTTTCGGGAATTTTTGGATCATGCGGGTGATTTGACGCAACGGATCATCATAGGAGAGCGGATCGCGACCGCCAGACGGCAGTTCGTGAATATCGTGACCTGCGGAGAAGACTTTGGATCCACTCGGCGCGCGCAAAATGATACAGCGAATTTCCGGTCGGTTGAGATCGCTTAATGCCTGCATAAGATCATCAATAAAGACTTTACTTAAGGCATTAAGTTTGCGGCCATAGTTAAACTCAATGACCGCCACTTTGTTGATAGTGACAACGTTCACATACTGATAAGACATAAAAATTCCTTTAATCAAAATATTGCGTCTGGATAAATTCACTGAGCTGCCGCAGGCCGGTGCGCGGTGAGAGCGTATTGTTTTTGACCGCTAAAAGCGTCTGGCGGTAATAGCGATCGAAATCTTCATTCGCGAACAGGTGATTCAGTACTTCTTCTTCGGTTTGTTTACGCAGCCATTCCACCGATTGTTGTTGCCGCACTTGCTGTAAACGACCACTGGCAGTTAGCGCGGTTTTGAAGTCGATGATGGCGTGCCAGATCTCATCGATTCCACGTTTTTCCAGTGCGCTACAAGTCAGAACCCGTGGCTGCCATTCGTCGTATTTACGTCGCAGAATATGCAGGGCACTCTCGTACATATGCCGGGCAATGGCGACATTGGTATGGTTATCGCCATCGTCTTTGTTGATAACGATCAGATCAGCCACTTCCATCAGCCCTTTTTTAATGCCCTGCAGATCATCGCCGCCACCGGCAATTTGCAACGAGATAAAACAGTCCACCATGCGGGCGACTTCCGTTTCCGACTGCCCGACGCCAACCGTTTCGACAATCACTACGTCATAACCCGCCGCTTCGCATAACAGCATTAATTCCCGCGCTCGCTGACTGGCACCGCCCAGATGACCGGAGGATGGTACCGGGCGAATAAACGCCGTCTCGGCACGCGCCAGGTCATTCATGCGGGTTTTATCCCCGAGAATGCTACCGCCAGTGACCGGACTGCTGGGATCGACCGCAATAACCGCAACTTTTAATCCATCACGAATCAACAACATGCCAAAGGCTTCAAGAAAGGTACTTTTCCCCGCGCCGGGTGTGCCGGTAACGCCCAGTCGCAGGGCGTTACCGCAGTACGGCATAATGGCATCAAGCAGTTGCGTACTTAGCGCCTGATGACGCGGGTGACGGCTTTCCACCAGCGTCATGGCCTGGGCGAGTGTGGCACGCTCACCCTGACGTAAGCGGCGAATACTTTCTGCCAGCGTGGCTTCATTAATCATGATGCTGGCTTATCAGATTCAGTACGTCGCGCACACTGTCGAGCATAGGTGTACCTGGACCATAAATCGCCGCCACGCCGCGCTCTTGCAGGAAGGCGTAATCCTGCGGTGGAATGACGCCACCGGCGACTACGCAGATATCTTCGCGTCCCCATTTTTTCAGCGCTTCGACCAGTTCCGGGATCAGCGTTTTATGACCGGCAGCCAGTGAGGATGCGCCCACTACGTGAACGTCATTTTCTACTGCCAGGCGGGCGATCTCTTCAGGTGTAGAGAACATCGGGCTTAAATCTACGTCGAAACCGAGATCGGAATAGGCGCTGGCGATCACTTTCGCGCCGCGATCGTGCCCATCCTGGCCCATTTTGGCGATCAGAATGCGCGGGCGACGACCATTGTCGACAAGGAACTGCTCCGTTTGCGCAACAATGGCATCGAACTCGGAGGCCGATTTCTCAGATTGATGATAGCTTTGCGCAATCACGCCGGTAACACACTGGCTTGGCACCAGATAACGGTCGAAAGCGGCTTCCAGCGCATCGGAAATTTCACCCAGGGTGGCGCGAACGCGAGCGGCATTAACAGCGGCAGCCAGCAGGTTTTCGTTATGCTGGGCGGCGTGAGTCAGGGCGTTCAACGCGGCGGTTACGGCGGCATTATCACGGGTGGCGCGAATGCGTTCCAGCGAAGCAATTTGCTCGTTACGCACCATCACGTTGTCGATCTCAAGTACATCGGTTTCGTCTTCGTGATCCAGTTTGTACTTGTTGACACCAACGATGACACGTTTGCCCTGGTCGATAAGCGACTGTTCGCGCGCTGAGGCCTCTTCGATCATTCGTTTTGGCAGACCTGCTTCGATCGCTTTCGCCATGCCACCGGCTTCGTCGATCTGTTGGATAATAGCTCTGGCTTGTTTGACGATTTGATCGGTCAGCGACTCAACGTAATAGGATCCGGCCAGCGGATCGACGGTGCGGCAGAGTTCTGATTCTTCCTGGATGATGATCTGGGTGTTGCGGGCAATGCGTGCTGAGAAATCGGTAGGCAAACCAAGCGCTTCGTCAAAGGCGTTGGTATGCAGTGACTGAGTACCACCCAGCGTCGCAGCCAGTGCTTCAATGGTGGTGCGGATAACGTTGTTATACGGATCCTGTTCAGTCAGGCTCCAGCCTGAGGTCTGGCAGTGGGTACGCAGCGCCAGTGATTTCGGGTCCTGTGCGCCAAATCCACTGACCGCTTCGCTCCATAAATAACGTGCCGCACGCAACATGGCGACGTTCATAAACAGATCCATGCCGATGCCGAAGAAGAACGACAGGCGAGGAGCGAAGTCATCAATTTTCAGTCCGGCAGAGATTGCTGCTTTGATGTACTCAATCCCATCAGCGAGCGTAAATGCTACCTGCTGCACGCAGTTGGCACCCGCTTCACCCATGTGGTAACCGCTGATACTGATGGTATTAAATCGCGGCATGTTGCCGGAACACCAGGCGATGATGTCGGCGATAATGCGCATTGACGGTTTTGGCGGGTAAATATAGGTGTTGCGGCAGAGGTACTCTTTGAGGATATCGTTCTGAATGGTGCCGGTCAGTTTATCAGGTGTAACACCTTGCTCTTCCGCGGCGACGATATAAAACGCCAGTACTGGTAGCACTGCGCCATTCATGGTCATCGAAACCGACATTTTATCCAGCGGGATCTGGTCGAACAGGACTTTCATATCTTCCACGGTGTCGATAGCGACGCCCGCTTTGCCGACGTCGCCCGCCACGCGCGGGTTATCGGAGTCGTAGCCTCGGTGGGTGGCAAGGTCAAACGCAACGGAAAGACCTTTTTGCCCGGCGGCCAGGTTACGGCGATAAAAAGCGTTGGACTCTTTTGCTGTTGAAAAACCAGCATACTGACGGATGGTCCACGGTTGGGCGGTATACATAGTGGCACGCGGGCCACGAACGTAGGGCGGCAAACCAGGAAGGGTACCTGTCACCTCCAGATTATCGAGATCGGCTTCGGTATACAGCGGCTTGATGGCGATCTCTTCCGCGGTTTGCTGAACCAGCGAGTCGACAGTTTTCTCCCGACGGCTCAATTCCTTGTTGGCAAGCTGTTGCCACTCCTGCACGTTAGACATTATTTGCTCCGTAAAACGCAATCAAAATGAGGGTATTTGCGCCTACGGTGAGCTTTTTACGTGGGTTTGTCGCCAGCAAAAAAAATGCATTCAGACGTCGTTTTTTGCCGCCTGAGATTTGTCTATTTTGTGATGTGATTCAAGGAATACAAAAAGAAGTGAGGACAACGCCTGATATGTGCTATCAGGCATTATTTGATGGATTAATCCTGACGAAGGACTTTGTGACCATAATCGAGTAACGCATCAGTGACTTTACGCATCATGCGGCTTTCAGGTGCAAAGCGGTGCCAGTAAAGCATTCGGCGTTGAAATAGCCCAGGCGTTAAGTCAATCAGTTCACCGCTGGCCAGCTCTTTCTCGATTTGCAGGTGCGGGATCATACAGCAGGTGGTGCCCTGGCGAGCAAGTTGTACGAACGCTTCTGAAGAATTAACGATATGGCAGGGCACGCTGCCTGGAGGCAGATCGAAGTTTTGCTGCAAAAAGGCCTGGTGCATATCGTCAAGATGGTCAAACGCGACCACTGGCGCTTTCAGTAATGCCGAACGCGTTACGCCGTTAGGGAAATATTTTTCGGCAAAGGGTTTTGAGCTGACGAACAGATAGTCGAGCGCACCAAGTTTATCGACAAGACAACTCGGCAGCGCCTGATGTTGAATACTCACCGCGCCGACCACTTCGCCGCGGCGCAGACGTTCCTGAGTGCGGGTTTCATCTTCTACCTGCAAGTTGAGGCGGATAGGCGAATCAGCCAACACAGGAGCCAGTGCAGGAAGCAACCACGTCGCCAGACTGTCGGCGTTGACCGCCAGTGAAAGCAGCAGCGGAGTCGAACCGGTTTGTTCATCGCCCAGCCACTCTTCTTCCAGCAACTCCACCTGGCGCAGCAGTGCCAGCAGTTTTTGACCTTGTTCCGTTGGGCGCGGCGGTACGGTACGCACCAACAGCGGCTGCCCGAACATATTTTCCAGTTGCTTAATGCGCTGTGAGACGGCTGATTGTGTAATGCACAGCTTTTGTGCCGCGCGCTCAAATCCTCGTTCACGTATTACCGCATCCAGTGCCTGTAATGTTCTGTAGTCCGGGCGTTTCATTGCTGTTGTCTGCTCCTGGTAAATGCTTTTTCCTGCACTATGACATAATTTTGCGTTGGGTACAGAGCATTTAACGCATACAAAAGCGGTCGTAATGGAAGTTTTGGCTGGCAATCCCATTTTCATATAACCCTTTGCTGAGCGCTTTGGCAAAACTCTGTGGGCCGCAAAACCAGAAATGGGTGTCACCTTTATTTGCTATTTTATCAGTAAGATAGTGCGACTGTAGGCGCTCACCTTTATGCGCATCAAGCAGATGCAGTGTGACACTGGCCTGGGCACAAAGTGAGGTAAGTTTATCAACATACCATGCATCCTCGCTTCGGCTGACGCAATACCAGAGATCCACAGGAACACGGGACGCGCCATGCTGGTTCAGATACTCAAGCTGGGCGATAAAGGGGGTAATGCCGATGCCTCCAGCTATCCATACCTGGCGGGAGCAAGGGAGAGTAAAATCAAACTTTCCCCATGGCCCTTCAACGAGAGCGGACTGGCCGATTTTTATCGAGGATGCCAGAGTCGAGGTATAATCCCCTAAATTTTTGATGGCAAAGCGCAACGTGTTCTTCTCTATTGCATATGAAGCGATAGTAAAAGGGTGAGACTCTTTACTGTGTGCGAACGTTAAGAATGCAAACTGACCCGGAGAATAGTCGATGGCATGTTCCAGCTCCAGTATGACTTCGGTAATTTGTCCCGGATGGTTAACAATACTTTTAATGGTGGCCTGATGCTTGTTTTTATTACCGTTTAATTTCAGCAGCGAAATGAAAGCCACAAAGACGCCTGGGATAGTAATTAAAATTAATAAATACGCAGCAGGAGTTTCCCACCAATATGATTTAAACAGTGCAGTAAATACATGAAAAGCAATTGCCAGATAAAAAACGGGGAACAAACGGTGAACAAGATGAAATAAATGATAGGGAACTTTTTTGCTTAGAGACACGAAAACCATCGCTATCATAATAAACATTGCACATTCACCCGCTAACAATCCCGCATGAAGCCAATTTTCTTGTACTGGCGTCAGGTTAATATCAACGATTTTACCAGGGTGAGTAAGCCAGCCAAAGGCGACGAATAACTGGGGTAATTTTTCATCCAGCCAGTGGGCGAAAGCAAAAGCGATGGCGCATATTCCTGCCCACTTATGTAATCGCCATGCTTTATCCAGACCGCCCAGCATCTTGTTAAGCCATGATGAACGCAACGATAAGCACATCGTCAGCGTCATCAGACACCACGCAAGGGTTCCCGTAAAAAAGAGTGTGTTTTGTCGAATGAACCATATTAGCGCGATTGGCTTTTCACGAAAAATATCGCCGGATGACAAAAAAATAATACATGCGACAAAGCAAACCAACGTACCTGTAAGATTAGCTTTTTTCATTTTTTTATTTCATTTTGGCAGCGGAGCATAGAACAGTTCCATGCTCCCATTAAATAGAGTGATTATTTATAGAAAATCACAGTGGCGTGGATATAATTTTTACCGGAGAAAGAACTGATGTAGTAATTGCTGGCTTGTAACTCTTCCGCTTTCTCTTTGATTTGGCTTTCAACGCCCGCTGGGTTGCTATTGTGTGTAGACATGCTCACTTTTGATAACTGTTCAAGATTATTGTCCGGTTTGTGTATCTCGGTTGCTGCAAATGCATGTCCTGTGAGAGTGCAAAGAAATAACGCGGTAAATAAATTTTGCTTAATAGACATAATAACTCCTTTTATATTAAACGTAATGATTAAATACTTGTGTAATAAGATCAGGGATTTGCGCTAATGCATTTTGCTCGGCGAGTTCGCGTCCCGGTTGGGTTTTGTCGACACCTTCTGCACGTAAAATATGTGTATTGGTAATGCCCATTAATTTCAGCGTGGCTTGCAGATAACTTTCCTGATGATCCAGCGCCAGATGTGCTTCATCGCAATAGATACCGCCGCGCGTCGAGACAATAAACGTCGGTTTATCCTTCAGTAACCCAACGGCGCCTGCAGAGCTAAAACGAAACGTTAAACCAGCCTGACACACCTGATCTATCCAGGTTTTGAGGCCAGATGAAACGCTGTGATTAATCATCGGCGCGCCAATAATGAGCACATCGCACGATGCCAGTTCATCAATAGCGGCGTGGATATCATTCACCTCCTGCTGAATTTGTGCGTTCTTGCACTCTGCTTTATCGCAAAGCGCCAGAAAGGTTTCTTCACGCAAATGGGGCGGCGGCGTCAGGCCAACGTCGCGATGAATAATTGTGGCTTGAGGAAAGTGTTGGCAAAGCGCTTCTACCAGCGTCTGGCTTAATTTCCGCGAACTTGAATGCTTAAGCATTGGGCTACTGTCGATATGAAGAATTTTCATGGGCTTGCTCTCATTTCTGCGATGAGAGAAGTTTAACTGTTGTTTATATGGTGATTAAATAGACATAATTGAACTTCATTGTTGTGAAAATAGAACAATCATGATCGACTGGAATGATTATTACTACTTTGCCCTGATTGCCGATGAAGGCAGCTACAGCCAGGCGGCGCTGCGTGCGGGCGTGTCGAAATCGGTATTAAGCCGACGAATGGCTGCACTGGAGGAGCGCCTTGGCGTACGGCTTATTCAGCGAACTACGCGGCGTCTGGCCCTGACGGCGGCAGGCGAACAGTTTGCTGTCGAATGTCGGGCGCTGATGGCGCAGGAGGAACGGGCTAGAGCGGTGGTGATGGCCGCCCAGGAAAGCCCACAGGGAATGCTGCGCGTCAGCGCGCCGGTATTTATGGCTGAAACATGGTTTGGTGAGTTTGTCAGTGAGTTTATCGCCCGTTGGCCCCTGGCGAAGGTGCAACTGCTGGCAATTAATCGCCCGGTGGATATGGTCGCTGAAGGCATTGATATTGCGCTGGTTACGGCTTCCGGCGCGCTTGCTGACTCGACGCTGCATTATAAAAAATTACATACCCAGGCTGATATTTTAGTTGCCAGTTCTCAGTGGCTGGCCCGCCATCCGCAGGTGAAAGCTATTGAAGATCTTAACCACGTCGACGGGATCCTTCGGCTGGCGAACAATGGCGGGAGCCAGTGGCAATTAATTAATGGCGAACAGGAGATTACGCTGCAGCCTGAGGCGCGTTTGCAGTCAAATAACCTTCGCGTCATGCTGCAAGCAGTACTTGGTGGGAATGGCGTGGCGTTATTGCCTCAATTTGCCTGTAAACAGGGGCTTGCGAACGGTGAACTGGTGCGCCTGTTTGCACCGTGGAGCGGCATACCCAGACCGTTGTATGCTTTATTTGCGGGGCGAAAGGGGATGCCTGCCATTGCGCGATATTTTATGGATGAGTTAACCACGCGGCTTGCCAACGGGGTCTGAATCGCTTTTTTTGTATATAATGCGTGTGAAATTTCATACCACAGGCGAAACGATCATGACGCAGGATGAATTGAAAAAAGCAGTAGGATGGGCGGCACTTCAGTATGTTCAGCCCGGCACCATTGTTGGTGTAGGTACAGGTTCCACCGCCGCACACTTTATTGACGCGCTCGGTACAATGAAAGGCCAGATTGAAGGGGCCGTTTCCAGTTCAGATGCTTCCACTGAAAAACTGAAAAGCCTCGGCATTCACGTTTTTGATCTCAACGAAGTCGACAGCCTTGGCATCTACGTTGATGGCGCAGATGAAATCAACGGCCACATGCAAATGATCAAAGGCGGCGGCGCGGCGCTGACCCGTGAAAAAATCATTGCTTCGGTTGCAGAAAAATTTATCTGTATTGCAGACGCTTCCAAGCAGGTTGATATTCTGGGTAAATTCCCGCTGCCAGTAGAAGTTATCCCGATGGCACGTAGTGCAGTGGCGCGCCAGCTGGTGAAACTGGGCGGTCGTCCGGAATACCGTCAGGGCGTGGTGACCGATAATGGCAACGTGATCCTCGACGTCCACGGCATGGAAATCCTTGACCCGATAGCGATGGAAAACGCCATAAATGCGATTCCTGGCGTGGTGACTGTTGGCTTGTTTGCTAACCGTGGCGCGGACGTTGCGCTGATTGGCACACCTGACGGTGTCAAAACCATTGTGAAATGATCTGACGGGGGAACCTCCCCCGTTAAAAAAATTCTCTTCATTAAATTTGGTGACATGTGTCACGTTTTTATCTGGCTATTGTCGATTGCTCTAAATAAATCCTCTAAACCAGCATATTCATCCAAGAATTACCTTTGCGTGATATTTCCTCAACATCGCGACGCAAACGTTCATATTGCCGCAATATTATTTTTTGATATGTTGAAAGGCGGACGCAAATCCGCACACAACATTTCAAAAGACAGGATTGGGTAAATGGCAAAGGTATCGCTGGAGAAAGACAAGATTAAGTTTCTGCTGGTAGAAGGAGTGCACCAAAAGGCGCTGGAAAGCCTTCGTGCAGCTGGTTACACCAACATCGAATTTCACAAAGGCGCGCTGGATGATGAACAATTAAAAGAATCCATCCGCGATGCCCACTTCATCGGCCTGCGATCCCGTACCCATCTGACTGAAGACGTGATCAACGCCGCAGAAAAGCTGGTCGCTATTGGCTGTTTCTGTATAGGAACAAACCAGGTTGATCTGGATGCGGCGGCAAAGCGCGGGATCCCGGTATTTAACGCACCGTTCTCAAATACGCGCTCTGTTGCGGAGCTGGTGATTGGCGAACTGCTGCTGCTATTGCGCGGCGTGCCGGAAGCCAATGCTAAAGCGCACCGTGGCGTGTGGAACAAACTGGCGGCGGGTTCTTTTGAAGCGCGCGGCAAAAAGCTGGGTATCATCGGCTACGGTCATATTGGTACGCAATTGGGCATTCTGGCTGAATCGCTGGGAATGTATGTTTACTTTTATGATATTGAAAATAAACTGCCGCTGGGCAACGCCACTCAGGTACAGCATCTTTCTGACCTGCTGAATATGAGCGATGTGGTGAGTCTGCATGTACCAGAGAATCCGTCCACCAAAAATATGATGGGCGCGAAAGAAATTTCACTAATGAAGCCCGGCTCGCTGCTGATTAATGCTTCGCGCGGTACTGTGGTGGATATTCCGGCGCTGTGTGATGCGCTGGCGAGCAAACATCTGGCGGGGGCGGCAATCGACGTATTCCCGACGGAACCGGCGACCAATAGCGATCCATTTACCTCTCCGCTGTGTGAATTCGACAACGTCCTTCTGACGCCACACATTGGCGGTTCGACTCAGGAAGCGCAGGAGAATATTGGCCTGGAAGTTGCGGGTAAATTGATCAAGTATTCTGACAATGGCTCAACGCTCTCTGCGGTGAACTTCCCAGAAGTCTCGCTGCCACTGCACGGTGGGCGTCGTCTGATGCACATCCACGAAAACCGTCCGGGCGTGCTAACTGCGCTGAACAAAATCTTCGCCGAGCAGGGCGTCAACATCGCCGCGCAATATCTACAAACTTCCGCCCAGATGGGTTATGTGGTTATTGATATTGAAGCCGACGAAGACGTTGCCGAAAAAGCGCTGCAGGCAATGAAAGCTATTCCGGGTACCATTCGCGCCCGTCTGCTGTACTAATTCCCCTTCTCTGACAATCAACGGGCAGGTCACTGACTTGCCCGTTTTTTTATCCCTTCTCCACACCGTTGCCGCGTTGCGCATTCTACTTTGCGAGTCTGCTCCAGAAAATAAATCAAAGTCAGATCAATGCGTTGTGTTTATTTAATGGGGATTTACGATGGCGGGACAGCACAGGGCTGTAACGGTAAAGCCCTCACCGAAGCGAGGGCTTGAAGGAGAAGGGTTATGATGCGACTTGTCATCATACTGATTGTACTGTTACTCATAAGTTTCCCAGCTTATTAACAGTCAGTCTCAGGGGAGGAGTAATCCTCCCTTACCCTTACTCACTAAATTAGGTTAAAGAATCAACGATGTCAATCAGGGCGATGCGGGATGTATCGCCCTGAACCGATCATTTGATAGACACTTCATCGCCCACGTTTACTGCCGTAATTAATCCCTTATCCCTGCAATGTGTGTCTGTCTTACATGACGTTTTACGAGTGCGCTCGAAGAAAAAATTTAAAGGTAGATCAATGCGTTGTGCTTATTTAAAGAGAGTTTACGATGGCAGGGCAGCATGGGGCTGTAACGGTAAAGCCCTCACCGAAGCGAGGGCTTGAAGGAGAAGGGTTATGATGCGACTTGTCATCATACTGATTGTACTGTTACTCATAAGTTTCAGCGCTTATTAACAGTCAGTCACAGGGGAGGAGCAATCCTCCCTTACCCTTACTCACTAAATTAGGTTAAAGAATCAACGATGTCAATCAGGGCGATGCAGGTGTGTCGCCCTCACCACTCCCAGACTTTCGACGGTGTAACCACCGCAGGAAGAGGGATATCCCACTCTTCAACGGGGAGTTTTTCCACCAACTGACAATCATGCGCATAACCCACCGGTTGCATTTTATAGTGCTGCCAGTTTTGTAAGGTCCGATCGTAAAAACCTCCGCCCATTCCCAGGCGCTGACCGTACTCATCAAAGGCGACCAGCGGTGTGATCAACACGTCTAATCGGGAAAGGGGTAGCACGTCACGCACATCCAGTTTTGGCTCATGGATCTTCAACCTGTTCATCACCAGTTCACTTTGCGGATGGTAATTCAGGAACAGCAAATTACCGGCACTAAAGGGATGCAAAACTGGAAGATATACGCGCTTACCGGCGCGCCAGAGTTGTTCTATAAGCGGCTGGGTGTCGAGTTCTCCATCAAAAGAGAGGAATACAGCGACCGTATGTGCCATCACCACCGGGGGATAAGTCATCATCCGGGTAGCGGCTTGTTGACCCATTTCCTGCTGTTGTTCCGGCGTTAACGTACGACGACGTTGCCGAATCATTTTGCGGATTTCTTGTCGGGATAATGTCAGTGGGAGTTCTGGTAGTTGCGTCATGGCTGGTGCCAGATAAGAAGGGAATCTCCGAGATGCCGCCGCAGGCTGTAACCCTTGAACCCTTGGTTCAAGGTGAATGTGTCGTCGCAGTTTTAAGGCTTCTCGGACGGACCGAGCATGCTCACCAACCGCGGAGCGCCACATTCTTGTGGTATGAAATATCGGCTCAGGGGACTGGCCCGCTTGCGAACATCTCAGAGAAATTTTGTCTTCACGGTTACTCTACCACAGTAAACCGAAAAGTGTCATTCAAAGTTTTGGTTAGTTTTTTCGGTGATGCGACCTTGTTCAAGTAACGCTTGTTCTATGGTCTGCTGCAGCATCCGAATACGCTGTTCCATACTTGCCGCGTAGTCACGAGTCTTTGCTTTTTCTTGCGCTAACTCATAGCTGATATTCAATGCGGCAATGAAGACCAACTGTTCAGTATTTGTGACTCTAGTGCGTTCTTTCAGATCTTGCAACCGTTGGTTCAGATCGTCCGCTGCCTGATTCAACGCATCCCTTTGGTCAGGCGGGCAGTTCACACGCAGTGAACGGCCAAAAATTTGGATATCGACGGGTTGTGCAGACATGCCACCTTCCTGCTGATTGACTGCGCTGCCTTCGTCTTTAGACCCATGGTCTGCGAAGGGGCGACACTATAGCTACCCTGATGAGAAGAGACAAGCCCTTTTCTGGTCCACCAGGGCCCAAAGTGGTAGCATATCATGAATATTCCTCCCTTTGACGACGAATGCTTATGTCTATACAGAACGAAATGCCTGGTTACAACGAAATGAACCAGTATCTGAACCAACAAGGGACGGGTCTGACCCCTGCTGAGATGCATGGTTTAATCAGTGGGATGATATGTGGCGGTAACGATGACAGCTCATGGCTGCCGCTACTTCACGACCTGACGAACGAAGGCATGGCTTTCGGTCATGAGCTGGCACAGGCACTGCGTAAAATGCACTCTGCCACCAGCGATGCCCTGCAGGATGACGGCTTCCTTTTTCAGCTTTATCTGCCTGATGGCGATGATGTCAGCGTTTTCGATCGGGCTGATGCACTGGCAGGTTGGGTCAATCACTTCCTGCTTGGTCTTGGCGTTACGCAACCGAAGCTGGACAAAGTGACCGGCGAAACCGGTGAAGCCATCGACGATCTGCGTAACATCGCGCAGTTGGGCTACGACGAAGACGAAGATCAGGAAGAGCTTGAAATGTCGCTTGAAGAGATCATCGAGTACGTCCGTGTTGCCGCGCTGTTATGCCACGACACCTTTACTCATCCGCAACCGACCGCGCCAGAAGTACAAAAACCGACTCTACACTAAAAACAAAAAACGTAAGGAGAGTGTTATGAGTGAGATATCCCGGCAAGAGTTTCAGCGTCGCCGTCAGGCCCTGGTGGAGCAAATGCAACCCGGCAGCGCCGCGCTGATTTTTGCTGCACCAGAAGTAACACGTAGCGCCGACAGCGAATACCCCTATCGTCAGAACAGTGACTTCTGGTACTTCACCGGCTTTAACGAACCGGAAGCGGTGCTGGTGCTGATTAAAAGCGATGACACTCATAACCACAGCGTTCTGTTTAACCGCGTTCGCGACCTGACGGCGGAGATCTGGTTTGGCCGTCGTTTAGGTCAGGATGCCGCGCCAGAGAAACTGGGCGTTGACCGCGCACTGGCATTCAGCGAAATTAATCAGCAACTTTATCAACTACTTAATGGTCTGGATGTGGTTTACCACGCCCAGGGCGAATATGCATATGCTGATGAAATCGTGAACAGCGCGCTTGAGAAACTGCGTAAAGGTTCGCGGCAAAATCTCACCGCGCCGGCAACGATGATCGACTGGCGTCCCATTGTTCATGAAATGCGCCTGTTCAAATCGCCGGAAGAGATTGCCGTACTTCGCCGCGCGGGTGAAATCACCGCCCTGGCGCATACCCGGGCGATGGAAAAATGCCGTCCGGGAATGTTCGAGTACCACCTGGAAGGCGAAATTCACCACGAATTTAACCGCCACGGCGCGCGCTATCCTTCCTATAACACCATTGTCGGCAGCGGTGAAAACGGCTGCATTCTGCATTACACCGAAAACGAGTGTGAACTGCACGACGGCGATCTGGTGTTGATTGACGCGGGTTGCGAATACAAAGGTTACGCTGGCGATATTACCCGCACCTTCCCGGTCAACGGCAAATTCACCCAGGCTCAGCGTGAAATCTACGACATTGTGCTTGAGTCTCTCGAAACCAGCCTGCGCCTGTATCGTCCGGGAACTTCCATTCAGGAAGTCACCGGTGAAGTGGTGCGCATCATGGTTAGCGGCCTGGTAAAACTCGGCATCCTGAAAGGTGATGTTGATGAACTGATCGCTCAGAACGCCCATCGTCCTTTCTTTATGCATGGCCTTAGCCACTGGTTAGGACTGGATGTCCATGACGTTGGCGTTTATGGCCAGGATCGCTCGCGCATTCTGGAACCGGGCATGGTACTGACCGTAGAGCCAGGGCTGTATATTGCGCCGGATGCAGAAGTGCCAGAACAATATCGCGGTATCGGCATTCGTATTGAAGACGACATTGTGATTACCGAAACCGGTAACGAAAACCTCACCGCCAGCGTGGTGAAAAAGCCGGAAGAAATCGAAGCGTTGATGGCAGCTGCGAGAAAGCAATGAGCGTAATCATCGTCGGTGGCGGCATGGCGGGCGCGACGCTGGCGCTGGCTATTTCCCGGTTAAGTCACGGGGCGCTGCCGGTACATTTGATTGAAGCGACCGCGCCAGAGTCACATGCTCATCCGGGCTTTGATGGGCGAGCGATTGCGCTGGCGGCGGGTACCTGTCAGCAACTGGCGCGCATTGGCGTCTGGCAATCTCTGGCGGATTGCGCAACCGCCATCACTACCGTGCATGTCAGCGATCGTGGTCATGCCGGATTCGTCACCCTCGCCGCAGAAGATTACCAACTGGCGGCGCTGGGGCAGGTTGTCGAATTGCACAATGTCGGGCAACGGCTGTTTGCATTGCTGCGCAAAGCACCTGGCGTAACGCTGCATTGCCCGGATCGCGTGGCTAACGTTGCCCGTACTCAGAGTCATGTTGAAGTGACGCTGGAGTGTGGCGAGACGCTGACGGGCCGCGTGCTGGTAGCCGCTGATGGCACCCATTCAGCGTTAGCCACTGTGTGCGGCGTTGACTGGCAGCAGGAGCCTTACGAACAACTGGCTGTGATTGCCAACGTTGCGACTTCCGTTGCGCATGAAGGGCGCGCTTTTGAACGCTTTACGCAACATGGCCCGCTGGCGATGTTGCCGATGTCTGACGGACGCTGTTCGCTGGTCTGGTGTCATCCACTGGAACGGCGCGAAGAGGTGCTGTCGTGGAGCGACGAGAAGTTTTGCCGTGAACTCCAGTCGGCCTTTGGCTGGCGACTTGGGAAAATTACCCACGCTGGTAAACGCAGTGCTTATCCGCTGGCGTTAACCCACGCCGCCAGATCTATTACCCATCGTACCGTGCTGGTGGGCAATGCGGCGCAAACCCTGCACCCGATTGCCGGGCAAGGGTTCAACCTCGGTATGCGAGATGTCATGAGTCTTGCGGAAACCCTGACTCAGGCGCAGGAGCGCCGAGAAGACATGGGTGATTACGGCGTCTTGTGCCGTTATCAGCAGCGTCGACAGAGCGATCGCGAAGCAACCATTGGCGTCACGGACAGCCTTGTACATCTTTTTGCCAACCGTTGGACGCCGCTGGTTGTCGGGCGCAACATCGGGCTGATGACGATGGAATTATTCACCCCGGCACGCGATGTGCTGGCGCAGCGCACCCTCGGTTGGGTGGCGCGTTGAAGGCGGTTTTAAGGAATAAACAATGCAAAGTGTTGATGTAGCCATTGTTGGCGGCGGCATGGTGGGGCTGGCGGTTGCCTGCGGCTTACAGGGTAGCGGCTTACGCGTTGCCGTACTGGAGCAGCGCGTACCGGAACCTCTGGCGGCGGATGCTCCACCACAACTGCGCGTTTCGGCTATCAATGCCGCCAGCGAAAAATTACTCACCCGTCTTGGTGTCTGGCAGGACATTATCTCCCGTAGAGCCAGTTGCTATCACGGTATGGAAGTGTGGGACAAAGACAGTTTTGGTCACATTTCGTTTGACGATCAAAGCATGGGCTATAGCCATCTTGGGCATATCGTTGAAAACTCAGTGATTCACTACGCGCTGTGGAACAAAGCGCATCAGTCGTCAGATATCACTCTGTTGGCCCCCGCAGAATTACAGCAGGTCGCCTGGGGAGAAAACGAAACCTTCCTGACGCTGAAAGATGGCAGTATGTTAACGGCGCGTCTGGTGATTGGCGCGGACGGCGCTAATTCCTGGTTGCGCAACAAAGCCGATATTCCGCTGACTTTCTGGGATTATCAGCATCACGCGCTGGTAGCGACCATACGCACGGAAGAACCGCATGAAGCTGTGGCGCGGCAGGTTTTCCACGGCGAAGGCATTCTGGCCTTTTTGCCGCTTAGCGATCCGCATCTTTGCTCGATTGTCTGGTCCCTATCGCCAGAGGAAGCGCAGCGGATGCAGCAGGCAGGGGAAGACGAATTTAATCGCGCGTTAAATATCGCTTTTGATAATCGCCTTGGCTTATGCAAGGTTGAGAGCGAGCGTCAGGTGTTCCCGCTGACGGGGCGTTATGCGCGCCAGTTTGCCGCACACCGTCTGGCGCTGGTGGGCGACGCCGCGCATACCATTCACCCGCTGGCGGGGCAGGGCGTTAATCTCGGCTTTATGGACGCCGCAGAGCTGATTGCTGAACTGAAACGGTTGCATCGTCAGGGTAAAGACATCGGGCAGTACATTTACCTGCGCCGCTATGAACGTAGCCGCAAGCACAGCGCGGCGCTGATGCTGGCTGGTATGCAGGGATTCCGCGATCTGTTTTCCGGTACCAATCCGGCGAAAAAACTGCTGCGTGATATTGGTTTGAAACTGGCCGACACGCTTCCTGGCGTTAAGCCACAACTTATCCGTCAGGCAATGGGATTAAACGATTTGCCTGAATGGCTGCGTTAAAAATTTCTCTTCTGCTGTTTATTTGATACGCATCACACTTTCATCTCCCGGTTTTTTCGCCGGGAGATTTTCCTCATTTGAAATAAACTAATTTCACCTCCGTTTTCGCATTATATTTTCTAATGCCATGATTTTTTGATTTAGTGTTTTTTGACATTTTTTTAGCTCTTAATATTGTCTTATTCAAATTGACTTTCTCATCACATCATCTTTGTATAGAAACTGGTGTGTTTTTTGGTTTTTTATTCTGTCGCGATTTTTGCATTTTTTAACCATAAGCTAATGTGATGATCAATTTTACCTTATGGTTAACAGTCTGTTTCGGTGGTAAGTTCAGGCAAAAGAGAACGATTGCGTTGGGGACCGGGAGTGGCTCCGATGCTGGGTTTTGTGGTGATAATTTCACCATGAAAAAGTTGTCAGCCCCGCTTATTCAATGAGGACAAGATGGCACAACAGACTCCTTTGTACGAACAACACACGCTTTGCGGCGCTCGCATGGTGGATTTCCACGGCTGGATGATGCCGCTGCATTACGGTTCGCAAATCGACGAACATCATGCGGTACGTACCGATGCCGGAATGTTTGATGTGTCGCATATGACCATCGTCGATCTCCGCGGCAGCCGCACCCGGGAGTTTCTGCGTTATCTGCTGGCGAACGATGTGGCGAAGCTCACCAAAAGCGGCAAAGCCCTTTACTCGGGGATGTTGAATGCCTCTGGCGGTGTGATAGATGACCTCATCGTCTACTACTTTACTGAAGATTTCTTCCGCCTCGTTGTTAACTCCGCCACCCGCGAAAAAGACCTCTCCTGGATTACCCAACACGCTGAACCTTTCGGCATCGAAATTACCGTTCGTGATGACCTTTCCATGATCGCCGTACAAGGGCCGAATGCGCAGGCTAAAGCTGCCACACTGTTTAATGACGCCCAGCGTCAGGCGGTGGAAGGGATGAAACCGTTCTTTGGCGTGCAGGCGGGCGATCTGTTTATTGCCACCACTGGTTATACCGGTGAAGCGGGCTACGAAATTGCGCTGCCCAATGAAAAAGCGGCGGATTTCTGGCGCGCGCTGGTGGAAGCGGGCGTTAAGCCATGCGGCCTGGGCGCGCGTGACACGCTGCGTCTGGAAGCGGGTATGAATCTTTATAGTCAGGAGATGGACGAAACCATCTCTCCTTTAGCCGCCAATATGGGCTGGACTATCGCCTGGGAACCGGCAGATCGTGACTTCATCGGTCGTGAAGCCCTGGAAGTGCAGCGTGAGCATGGTACAGAAAAACTGGTTGGTCTGGTGATGACCGAAAAAGGCGTGCTGCGTAATGAACTGCCGGTACGTTTTACCGATGCGCAGGGCAACCAGCATGAAGGCATTATCACCAGCGGGACTTTCTCCCCGACGCTGGGTTACAGCATTGCGCTGGCGCGCGTGCCGGAAGGTATTGGTGAAACAGCGATTGTGCAAATTCGCAACCGTGAAATGCCGGTTAAAGTGACGAAACCTGTTTTTGTGCGTAACGGCAAAGCCGTCGCGTGATTTACTTTTTTGGAGATTGATTGATGAGCAACGTACCAGCAGAACTGAAATACAGCAAAGAACACGAATGGCTGCGTAAAGAAGCCGACGGCACTTACACCGTTGGCATCACTGAACACGCTCAGGAGCTGTTAGGCGATATGGTGTTTGTTGACCTGCCGGAAGTGGGCGCGACGGTTAGCGCGGGCGATGACTGCGCGGTTGCCGAATCGGTAAAAGCGGCGTCAGACATTTATGCGCCAGTAAGCGGTGAAATCGTGGCGGTAAACGACGTACTGAGCGATTCCCCGGAACTGGTGAACAGCGAACCGTATGCAGGCGGCTGGATTTTCAAAATCAAAGCCAGCGATGAAAGCGAACTGGAATCACTGCTGGATGCGACCGCATACGAAGCATTGTTAGAAGACGAGTAACGGCTTTATTCCTCTTCTGCGGGAGAGGATCAGGGTGAGGAAATTTACGCCTCACCCTCACTCTCTTCGTAAGGAGAGAGGTTCACAATTCACTGCACGTTTCAGGAACCATCGCTCATGACACAGACGTTAAGCCAGCTTGAAAATAGCGGCGCTTTTATTGAACGCCATATCGGACCGGACGCCGCGCAACAGCAAGAAATGCTGAATGCCGTTGGCGCACAATCGTTAAACGCGCTGACCGGCCAGATTGTACCGAAAGATATTCAGCTTGCGACCCCGCCGCAGGTTGGCGCACCGGCGACCGAATACGCCGCGCTGGCGGAACTCAAGGCTATTGCCAGTCGCAATAAACGCTTCACGTCTTACATCGGCATGGGTTACACCGCCGTGCAGTTACCGCCGGTTATCCTGCGTAACATGCTGGAAAATCCGGGCTGGTATACCGCGTATACTCCGTATCAACCTGAAGTCTCGCAGGGCCGCCTTGAGGCACTGCTCAATTTCCAGCAGGTAACGCTGGATTTAACCGGGCTGGATATGGCCTCTGCTTCTCTTCTTGACGAAGCCACCGCTGCCGCCGAAGCAATGGCGATGGCGAAACGCGTCAGCAAACTGAAAAATGCCAACCGCTTCTTCGTGGCTTCCGATGTGCATCCGCAAACGCTGGATGTGGTCCGTACTCGTGCCGAAACCTTTGGTTTTGAAGTGATTGTCGATGATGCGCAAAAAGTGCTCGACCATCAGGACGTCTTCGGCGTGCTGTTACAGCAGGTTGGCACTACCGGTGAAATTCACGACTACACTGCGCTTATCAGCGAACTGAAATCACGCAAAATTGTGGTCAGCGTTGCCGCTGATATTATGGCGCTGGTGCTGTTAACTGCGCCGGGTAAACAGGGCGCGGATATTGTTTTTGGTTCGGCGCAACGCTTTGGCGTACCGATGGGTTACGGTGGCCCACACGCGGCATTCTTTGCGGCGAAAGACGAATACAAACGCTCAATGCCAGGCCGTATTATCGGTGTATCGAAAGATGCAGCTGGCAATACCGCGCTGCGCATGGCGATGCAGACTCGCGAGCAACATATTCGTCGTGAGAAAGCGAACTCCAACATTTGTACTTCCCAGGTGCTGCTGGCAAACATCGCCAGCCTGTATGCCGTTTATCACGGCCCGATTGGCCTGAAACGTATCGCTAACCGCATTCACCGTCTGACCGATATCCTGGCGGCAGGCCTGCAACAAAAAGGTCTGAAGCTGCGCCATGCGCACTATTTCGACACTCTGTGTGTGGAAGTGGCCGACAAGGCGGGCGTACTGGCGCGTGCCGAAGCGGCTGAAATCAACCTGCGTAGCGATATCCTGAACGCGGTGGGGATCACCCTTGATGAAACCACCACGCGCGAAAACGTGATGCAGCTTTTCAGCGTACTATTGGGGGATAATCACGGGCTGGACATCGACACGCTGGACAAAGACGTGGCTCACGACAGCCGCTCTATCCAGCCTGCGATGCTGCGCGACGACGAAATCCTCACCCATCCGGTGTTTAATCGCTACCACAGCGAAACCGAAATGATGCGCTATATGCACTCGCTGGAGCGTAAAGATCTGGCGCTGAATCAGGCGATGATCCCGCTGGGTTCCTGCACCATGAAACTGAACGCCGCCGCCGAGATGATCCCAATCACCTGGCCGGAATTTGCCGAACTGCATCCGTTCTGCCCGCCGGAGCAGGCCGAAGGTTATCAGCAGATGATTGCGCAGCTGGCTGACTGGCTGGTGAAACTGACCGGTTACGACGCCGTTTGTATGCAGCCGAACTCTGGCGCACAGGGCGAATACGCGGGCCTGTTGGCGATTCGTCATTATCATGAAAGCCGCAACGAAGGGCATCGCGATATCTGCCTGATCCCGGCTTCTGCGCACGGCACTAACCCTGCTTCTGCACATATGGCAGGAATGCAGGTGGTGGTTGTGGCATGTGATAAAAACGGCAACATCGATCTGGCTGATCTGCGCGCGAAAGCGGAACAGGCGGGCGATAACCTCTCCTGTATCATGGTGACCTATCCTTCCACCCACGGCGTGTATGAAGAAACGATCCGTGAAGTGTGTGAAGTCGTGCATCAGTTCGGCGGTCAGGTTTACCTTGATGGCGCGAACATGAACGCCCAGGTTGGCATCACCTCGCCGGGCTTTATTGGCGCAGACGTTTCACACCTTAACCTGCATAAAACTTTCTGCATTCCGCACGGCGGTGGTGGTCCGGGTATGGGACCGATCGGCGTGAAAGCGCATCTGGCTCCGTTTGTACCGGGTCATAGCGTGGTGCAAATCGAAGGCATGTTAACCCGTCAGGGCGCGGTTTCTGCGGCACCGTTCGGTAGCGCCTCTATCCTGCCAATCAGCTGGATGTACATCCGCATGATGGGCGCAGAAGGGCTGAAAAAAGCAAGCCAGGTGGCAATCCTCAACGCCAACTATATTGCCAGCCGCCTGCAGGATGCCTTCCCAGTGCTGTATACCGGTCGCGACGGTCGCGTGGCGCACGAATGTATTCTCGATATTCGCCCGCTGAAAGAAGAAACCGGCATCAGCGAGCTGGATATTGCCAAGCGCCTGATCGACTACGGTTTCCACGCGCCGACGATGTCGTTCCCGGTGGCGGGTACGCTGATGGTTGAACCGACTGAATCTGAAAGCAAAGTGGAACTGGATCGCTTTATCGACGCGATGCTGGCTATCCGCGCAGAAATTGACCAGGTGAAAGCCGGTGTCTGGCCGCTGGAAGATAACCCGCTGGTGAACGCGCCGCACATTCAGAGCGAACTGGTCGCCGAGTGGGCGCATCCGTACAGCCGTGAAGTTGCGGTATTCCCGGCAGGCGTGGCAGACAAATACTGGCCGACGGTGAAACGTCTGGATGATGTTTACGGCGACCGTAACCTGTTCTGCTCCTGCGTACCGATTAGCGAATACCAGTAATTCACTGATTCGACTATCTTCTAAAGGCGCTTCGGCGCCTTTTTAGCTTGTTAATAAAGTGCGCTTTGTGTGTTTCGGCTGAGGCGTAATATAAAATCTTGCGAGCTCAATATATTAAAAGAGTGCCAGGCCTGATGAGCGTATCGCATCAGGCACATCGGCTAATTACAGATTCTCGCCGTTGCTGGCAATCACCTCTTTGTACCAGTTAAAGCTCTTCTTACGTGAACGCGACATATCGCCAGTACCGTCGTCATGTTTATTCACATAGATAAAGCCGTAGCGTTTGCTGTACTGCCCGGTGGTGAACGACACGCAGTCGATGCAGCCCCACGGTGTGTAGCCCATCAGATCCACGCCATCGTAAGTCACCGCTTTTTTCATCTCTTCGATATGGGCGCGCAGGTAGTCAATGCGGTAGTCGTCGTTGATGCTGCCATCTTCTTCCACTTTGTCGTAAGCGCCAAAACCGTTTTCGACAATAAACAGCGGCTTCTGGTAACGCTCATACAGTTCGCAAAGCGCGTAACGCAGACCCACAGGGTCAATCTGCCAGCCCCAGTCAGACGCTTTAACATACGGGTTTGGTACGCTGCCTTCAAAACCAGAGATAGCATCGCCGGTGCCGCCTTCGGCCTTCACTGCGTTGGTCATGTAATAGCTGAAACCAAGATAATCGCAGGTGCCTTCGCGCAGTATATCGAGATCGCCATCTTCCATTTTGATGTTAAATCCGCGACGCTCCCACTCGTTCAACACATAGGACGGGTAATAGCCGCGTAGCTGCACATCGGTAAAGACGTAGCGTTCGCGCATCGACTCCTGAGCGAACATCACATCGTCCGGGTTACAGGAGTAAGGATAGAGCGGCACCATCGCCAGCATACAGCCGACTTTCATCTCCGGGTTAATGCGACGCACAGCTTTCACCGCCAGGGCGCTGGCGACAAACTGGTGATGCAGCACCTGATACATCGTCTCTTCCGGGTTCTCATGCTCGGTATAAACCACGCCGGAGCAGCAGTAACCGAACAGCGGTGCACGCCAGTTACGCTGGTTGTTAATTTCGTTGAAGGTCATCCAGTATTTGACTTTATGCTTATAGCGTTCAAATACCACTTCCGCGAAACGGACAAAGAAATCAACCACTTTACGGTTGGTCCAGCTACCGTATTGCTGCACCAGATGCAGCGGCATTTCAAAGTGGGAGAGGGTGATCACTGGTTCGATGTTGTATTTCAGCAATTCATCGAACAGAGAGTCGTAAAACTTCAGCCCTTCTTCGTTTGGCTGAGCTTCATCGCCTTTTGGAAAAATGCGCGTCCAGGCGATGGATGTACGAAAACATTTGAAGCCCATTTCGGCAAATAGCTTGATGTCTTCCTTGTAGTGACCATAAAAATCAACGGCTTCATGGTTTGGATAGTATTTTCCTGGCAAGACTTCTTTGGTGATTTCGCGCGGCACGCCGTGTGCGCCACCGGTCAGAACGTCACAAATGCTCGGCCCTTTGCCGCCTTTGTTCCAGCCGCCTTCGACCTGATGAGCGGCAACTGCGCCGCCCCATAAGAAATCTTTCGGTAAGGTGAGTTTTTTCACTATCATAGGCTCCAGATGAGTCAATTCTTACAGGAAATAGTACCATGCAGCCAAACGACATCACTTTTTTTCAACGTTTCCAGGATGACATTCTGGCTGGGCGTAAAACCATCACCATCCGCGACGAGTCTGAATCGCACTTCAAAACGGGTGATGTGCTTCGTGTCGGGCGTTTTGAAGATGACGGTTATTTTTGCACGATTGAAGTCACCGCAACCTCAACCGTAACGCTGGATACGCTGACGGAAAAACATGCAGAGCAGGAAAATATGACCCTGACTGAACTGAAAAAGGTCATTGCCGACATCTATCCCGGTCAGACACAGTTTTATGTGATTGAATTTAAATGTCTTTAAATTGAACTCACGCCTGTTAGTTGAAATTTCGCATTTAATTTCATGATTTTTAGGAGATTAGTCTCAAATCAGAATTTATTTTAGCTAACAGGTGTTCACTGGAACTATTCTCAGTTACGCTGGAGAGGTATACATGTGCGTGTACGTTTCTCCGGAGTAAGTTATGGTTCAGAAGCCCCTCATTAAGCAGGGATATTCGCTGGCAGAGGAAATTGCCAACAGCGTCAGTCACGGCATTGGGTTGGTGTTTGGTATCGTTGGGCTGGTGTTGCTACTGGTTCAGGCGGTGGATCTCAATGCCAGCGCCACAGCGATAACCAGCTACAGCCTCTATGGCGGCAGTATGATCCTGCTGTTCCTCGCTTCGACGCTCTATCACGCCATTCCTCATCAACGGGCAAAAATGTGGCTGAAGAAATTTGACCATTGCGCTATTTACCTGTTGATTGCCGGAACCTACACGCCGTTTTTGCTGGTGGGGCTGGATTCTCCGTTAGCGCGCGGGTTGATGATTGTTATCTGGAGCCTGGCATTGCTGGGGATTCTGTTCAAACTGACCATCGCGCACCGATTCAAAATTTTATCTCTGGTGACTTATCTGGCGATGGGCTGGCTGTCGCTGGTGGTAATTTATGAAATGGCAGTTAAGCTCGCGGCGGGCAGCGTTACCTTACTGGCGGTAGGCGGCGTGGTTTATTCGCTCGGGGTGATTTTCTACGTCTGCAAACGCATTCCATACAACCATGCCATCTGGCACGGCTTCGTGCTCGGCGGTAGTGTGTGCCACTTTCTGGCGATCTATTTGTATATTGGGCAGGCGTAATGGGTATGCCTTTGTAGGCCTGATAAGACGCGCCAGCGTCGCATCAGGCGATAAATGCCTGATGCGACACAGAGATTTACTCTTCGAGCGAATACGGCAGCGGCTCGATATGCAATGTATTCGCATCGTCACGTACGCGGAAGATGCTGTCCGGTTCCATATCGTTATTCATCACTACCTGTACCACGACCTGACCATCTTCCAGTTTTACCGCAGCCAGCACTGTACCGGTACGACGCCAGTTCTCGCCCATTTTCAGCTCTAAGTCTTCACCAGCTTCCGGCAGTCGGCTGGCACTACCTGTCAGCAACCAGAGCGCACGTTTATTGGCACCACGGAATTTTGCTCGCGCCACCATCTCTTGTCCGGTATAACAGCCTTTCTTAAAGCTGATACCGCCCAGCGCCTGGAGATTGGTCGCCTGTGGGATAAACTGCCCGCTGTTCGCGGCATCAATCACCGGGAAACCCGCTTCAATGTTTAATGCCAGCCACTGTTGGCTATTGTTCAGTTCCGCTTCACCGCGCAGTTTATCGGTCAGCATATTGGCAGTAGCTTCATCGGTTACGATCAGGAAACGTTCTGCCGGGTGTTCAAACCATAGCAAAGTGGTCGCGCCTTCTTTAACTACCTGTTTTTCTCTCGAAGGTAGTTCACTAAAGAGATTGGCCAGCGCGGCGCGCGCCTGAAAACCGGCAACACCAAGCAGCACACGCTCGTCGTCTGGCGCGATGGTCACTTTAGAGAACACCGCATATTTTTTCAGTTCAGTCAGCTGCGGTTCACGCACGCTGCGCCGTTCAATCCACGCAAAGCCATCGCCGTCGCGGAACAGACGTAAATTGCTCCACATTTTACCTTTGGCGTCGCAATGGGCGGCGAGCAGGTGCTGATTTTCTGTCATCTGGCTGACATCTGCTGTCACCTGGCCCTGCATATATTTTTCGCTGTCCGCGCCAGTAATGGTGGCAAGCGCCCAGTCATCAAGCGTCATCAGCGTCAGCGGTAAACGGGCAGAAGCCGTAGGCTGACGTGGAGGAAAAGGTGTAAAAGCCATAATAGAGTCCTGAGTTGCTTAACGGCGTATTAATAACTAATGGTAAAAGAGCTATGAGGCAATGCAAGTGCTTTCACTACGCGATCTGTGCCTTCTGCGAGGCGACTTCCAAAAAAATGAAGCCCTTGAATTGTTGTGAATTAATTTCGCGATCGCGATTGTGTTTACTGATATTCCCGTAAAAGAAGTCGAAAAACACGTTACAATAGCGGGGTACTGGATTTTCGTGAGACAGGAAGACGATGGACATTAACAACAAAGCCCGCATTCATTGGGCATGCCGCCGTGGTATGCGCGAACTCGATATTTCAATCATGCCGTTTTTCGAACATGAGTACGACAGCTTAAGCGATGACGAAAAACGCATCTTTATTCGTCTGCTGGAATGTGACGATCCAGACCTGTTTAACTGGCTGATGAATCACGGTAAACCGGCCGATGCAGAACTGGAAATGATGGTCCGACTCATCCAGACACGGAACCGGGAACGTGGTCCTGTGGCAATCTGATTTGCGCGTCTCCTGGCGCGCGCAGTGGCTTTCCTTGCTGATTCATGGGCTGGTTGCCGCTGTTATTTTACTCATGCCCTGGCCGCTCAGTTACACCCCGTTATGGATGGTGTTACTTTCGCTGGTGGTGTTTGATTGCGTTCGCAGCCAGCGGCGTATTAATGCTCGCCAGGGGGAAATTCGCTTGTTGATGGACGGGCGTTTGCGTTGGCAAGGGCAGGAGTGGAGCATCGTCAAAGCACCGTGGATGATTAAGAGCGGCATGATGCTGCGTTTACGTTCTGATGGCGGTAAACGGCAACATTTATGGCTGGCAGCCGACAGCATGGACGAAGCCGAATGGCGGGATTTACGGCGGATTTTGTTGCAACAAGAGACGCAAAGATAAAGATGACGGCAAAGCATATGCGCTAAGCCGTCAGTGACATCAGGCGTAATGCTCTGCCATTTCGTTGAGGATTTGCTCGCACCAGCTCTGAATACGCTCGTCGCTAAGGTCATACTGGTTAGTTTCATCCAGCGCCAGACCCACGAACAGTTGCCCGTCAGCAATCACCGGTTTCGGGCTGGTAAATTCATATCCTTCCGTTGGCCAGTAGCCGACGAACTTCACGCCTTTGGTAGAAAGTTTGTCATGCAGCATCCCTAGCGCATCGAGGAACCATTCACCGTACCCGAGTTGATCGCCAAGCCCATACAGCGCAACAATTTTACCTTCGAGGTTCAGGTCGTCGAGCTGATCCCAGACGGCTTCCCAGTCTTCCTGGATTTCGCCAAAATCCCAGGTCGGGATACCCAGAATGAGCACATCGTACTGCTCCATTAATTTCGGGGAGTCGTCCTTGAGGTTATGTAAGGTCACCAGTTCTGGGCCGATAATATCGCGGATTTTTTCTGCCGCCATTTCGGTGTAACAGGTGCTGGAACCGTAAAAAAGACCCATATTCATAACGTAAGCTTCTCGATTCTGCTGTGGCTTTTGCGGCTAGTGTATCAGAATCGCTTTAGTCACGGCACAATAAGGCATAATGGATCAAATGAGTGACCATAAGGGGCGCAAGTGAAACAGGATCTGGCACGCATCGAGCAGTTTCTTGATGCTCTGTGGCTGGAAAAAAATCTGGCTGAAAATACGTTGAACGCTTACCGTCGCGATCTGTCAATGATGGTGGAGTGGTTGCATCACCGCGGGTTGACGTTGGCGACGGCGCAAAGTGACGATTTGCAGGCATTACTGGCAGAACGGCTGGAGGGCGGGTATAAAGCCACCAGCTCAGCGCGTTTGCTGAGTGCAGTGCGCCGATTGTTCCAGTATCTTTATCGCGAAAAGTTTCGTGAAGACGATCCCAGTGCGCATCTCGCTTCACCGAAATTGCCCCAGCGTTTGCCAAAAGATTTAAGCGAAGCGCAGGTCGAACGTTTATTACAGGCACCATTAATTGATCAGCCACTGGAGCTACGCGATAAAGCCATGCTTGAAGTGTTGTATGCTACCGGGCTGCGTGTCTCTGAACTGGTCGGACTGACAATGAGTGATATCAGCCTGCGTCAGGGCGTAGTGCGGGTCATTGGTAAAGGCAACAAAGAGCGCCTGGTGCCGTTAGGTGAAGAGGCGGTTTACTGGCTGGAAACCTATCTGGAACATGGGCGTCCGTGGCTGCTGAATGGTGTGTCAATTGACGTGTTATTTCCCAGTCAGCGTGCGCAGCAGATGACGCGACAGACCTTCTGGCACCGCATTAAACATTATGCCGTGCTGGCGGGTATCGACAGCGAAAAGCTGTCACCGCATGTGTTGCGTCACGCTTTTGCCACTCATTTATTAAATCATGGTGCGGATTTACGCGTGGTGCAGATGCTACTGGGCCACAGCGATCTTTCCACCACGCAAATTTATACGCATGTCGCTACCGAGCGTCTGCGGCAACTTCATCAACAGCATCACCCGCGGGCGTGATGTCTGAAAAGAACGGGAAGATTTATGAAGAAAGGTTTTATGTTGTTTACTTTGTTAGCGGCGTTTTCAGGCTTTGCTCAGGCTGATGACGCGGCAATTCAACAAACGTTAGCCAAAATGGGCATCAAAAGCAGCGATATTCAGCCCGCGCCCGTAGCTGGCATGAAGACAGTTCTGACTAACAGCGGTGTGTTGTACATCACCGATGATGGTAAACATATCATTCAGGGGCCAATGTATGACGTTAGCGGCACGGCTCCGGTCAATGTCACCAATAAGATGCTGTTAAAGCAGTTGAATGCGCTTGAAAAAGAGATGATCGTTTATAAAGCGCCGCAGGAAAAACACGTCATCACCGTGTTTACTGATATTACCTGTGGTTACTGCCACAAACTGCATGAGCAAATGGCAGACTACAACGCGCTGGGGATCACCGTGCGTTATCTTGCTTTCCCGCGCCAGGGGCTGGATAGCGATGCTGAGAAAGAAATGAAAGCTATCTGGTGTGCGAAAGACAAAAACAAAGCGTTTGATGATGTGATGGCAGGTAAAAGCGTCGCACCAGCCAGCTGCGACGTGGATATTGCCGACCATTACGCACTTGGCGTCCAGCTTGGCGTTAGCGGTACTCCGGCAGTTGTGCTGAGCAATGGCACACTTGTTCCGGGTTACCAGCCGCCGAAAGACATGAAAGAATTCCTCGACGAACACCAAAAAATGACCAGCGGTAAATAATTCGCGTGAAACAACAGATACAACTTCGTCGCCGTGAAGTCGATGAAACGGCAGACTTGCCCGCTGAATTGCCTCCCTTGCTGCGCCGTTTATACGCCAGCCGAGGAGTACGCAGTGCGCAAGAACTGGAACGCAGTGTTAAAGGTATGCTGCCCTGGCAGCAACTGAGCGGTGTCGAAAAGGCCGTTGAGATCCTTTACAACGCCTTTCGCGAAGGAACGCGGATTATTGTGGTCGGTGATTTCGACGCCGACGGTGCCACCAGCACGGCTCTAAGCGTGCTGGCGATGCGCTCGCTTGGTTGCAGCAATATCGACTACCTGGTACCAAACCGTTTCGAAGACGGTTACGGCTTAAGCCCGGAAGTGGTCGATCAGGCCCATGCCCGTGGCGCGCAGTTAATTGTCACGGTGGATAACGGTATTTCCTCCCATGCGGGGGTTGAGCACGCTCGCTCGTTGGGCATCCCGGTTATTGTTACCGATCACCATTTGCCAGGCGACACATTACCCGCAGCGGAAGCGATCATTAACCCTAACTTGCGCGACTGTAATTTCCCGTCGAAATCACTGGCAGGCGTGGGTGTGGCGTTTTATCTGATGCTGGCGCTGCGTACCTTTTTGCGCGATCAGGGCTGGTTTGATGAGCGTAACATCGCAATTCCTAACCTGGCAGAACTGCTGGATCTGGTCGCGCTGGGGACAGTGGCGGACGTCGTGCCGCTGGACGCTAATAATCGCATTCTGACCTGGCAGGGGATGAGTCGCATCCGAGCCGGAAAGTGCCGTCCGGGGATTAAAGCGCTGCTTGAAGTGGCAAACCGTGATGCACAAAAACTCGCCGCCAGCGATTTAGGTTTTGCGCTGGGGCCACGTCTCAATGCTGCCGGACGACTGGACGATATGTCCGTCGGTGTGGCGCTGTTGTTGTGCGACAACATCGGCGAAGCGCGCGTGCTGGCAAATGAACTCGATGCGCTAAACCAGACGCGAAAAGAGATCGAACAAGGAATGCAAATTGAAGCCCTGACCCTGTGCGAGAAACTGGAGCGCAGCCGTGACACGCTACCCGGCGGGCTGGCAATGTATCACCCCGAATGGCATCAGGGCGTTGTCGGTATTCTGGCTTCGCGCATCAAAGAGCGTTTTCACCGTCCGGTTATCGCGTTTGCGCCAGCAGGTGACGGTACGCTGAAAGGTTCCGGTCGCTCCATTCAGGGGCTGCATATGCGTGATGCGCTGGAGCGATTAGACACACTCTACCCTGGCATGATGCTGAAGTTTGGCGGTCATGCGATGGCGGCGGGTTTGTCGCTGGAAGAGGATAAATTCAAACTCTTTCAACAACGGTTTGGCGAACTGGTTACTGAGTGGCTGGACCCTTCGCTATTGCAAGGCGAAGTGGTATCAGACGGTCCGTTAAGCCCGGCCGAAATGACCATGGAAGTGGCGCAGCTGCTGCGCGATGCTGGCCCGTGGGGGCAGATGTTCCCGGAGCCGCTGTTTGACGGTCATTTCCGTCTGCTGCAACAGCGGCTGGTGGGCGAACGTCATTTGAAGGTGATGGTCGAACCGGTCGGCGGCGGTCCACTGCTGGATGGTATTGCTTTTAATGTCGATACCGCCCTCTGGCCGGATAACGGCGTGCGTGAAGTGCAACTGGCTTATAAGCTCGATATCAACGAGTTTCGCGGCAACCGCAGCCTGCAAATTATCATCGACAATATCTGGCCAATTTAGCGTCATCTTCTCTATAAAAAAGAGCGTGGATTGGGTACAATCCCGCTCTTATCACCGCATTTTGACTAGCTCAATAAAAGAAATCAGACCATGTTTGAAATTAATCCGGTAAATAATCGCATTCAGGACCTCACGGAACGCTCCGACGTTCTTAGGGGGTATCTTTGACTACGACGCCAAGAAAGAGCGTCTGGAAGAAGTAAACGCCGAGCTGGAACAGCCGGATGTCTGGAACGAACCCGAACGCGCACAGGCGCTGGGTAAAGAGCGTTCCTCCCTCGAAGCCGTTGTCGACACCCTCGACCAAATGAAACAGGGGCTGGAAGATGTTTCTGGTCTGCTGGAACTGGCTGTAGAAGCTGACGACGAAGAAACCTTTAACGAAGCCGTTGCTGAACTCGACGCCCTGGAAGAAAAACTGGCGCAGCTTGAGTTCCGCCGTATGTTCTCTGGCGAATATGACAGCGCCGACTGCTACCTCGATATTCAGGCGGGGTCTGGCGGTACGGAAGCACAGGACTGGGCGAGCATGCTTGAGCGTATGTATCTGCGCTGGGCAGAATCGCGTGGTTTCAAAACTGAAATCATCGAAGAGTCGGAAGGTGAAGTGGCGGGTATTAAATCCGTGACTATCAAAATCTCCGGCGATTACGCTTACGGCTGGCTGCGTACAGAAACCGGCGTTCACCGCCTGGTGCGTAAAAGCCCGTTTGACTCCGGCGGTCGTCGCCATACGTCGTTCAGCTCCGCGTTTGTTTACCCGGAAGTCGATGACGATATTGATATCGAAATCAACCCGGCGGATCTGCGCATTGACGTTTATCGCGCGTCCGGCGCGGGCGGTCAGCACGTTAACCGTACCGAATCTGCGGTGCGTATTACTCACATCCCAACCGGGATCGTGACCCAGTGCCAGAACGACCGTTCCCAGCACAAGAACAAAGACCAGGCCATGAAGCAGATGAAAGCGAAGCTTTATGAACTGGAGATGCAGAAGAAAAATGCCGAGAAACAGGCGATGGAAGATAACAAATCCGACATCGGCTGGGGCAGCCAGATTCGTTCTTATGTCCTTGATGACTCCCGCATTAAAGATCTGCGCACCGGGGTAGAAACCCGCAACACGCAGGCCGTGCTGGACGGCAGCCTGGATCAATTTATCGAAGCAAGTTTGAAAGCAGGGTTATGAGGAACCAACATGTCTGAACAACACGCACAGGGCGCTGACGCGGTAGTCGATCTTAACAATGAACTGAAAACGCGTCGTGAGAAGCTGGCGAACCTGCGCGAGCAGGGGATTGCCTTCCCGAATGATTTCCGTCGCGATCATACCTCTGACCAATTGCACGCAGAATTCGACGGTAAAGAGAACGAAGAACTGGAAGCGCTGAACATCGAAGTCGCTGTTGCTGGCCGCATGATGACCCGCCGTATTATGGGTAAAGCGTCTTTCGTTACCCTGCAGGATGTGGGTGGCCGCATTCAGCTGTACGTTGCCCGTGACGATCTGCCGGAAGGCGTTTACAACGAGCAGTTCAAAAAATGGGACCTCGGCGACATCCTCGGCGCGAAAGGTAAACTGTTCAAAACCAAAACCGGCGAACTGTCTATCCACTGTACCGAGTTGCGTCTGCTGACCAAAGCACTGCGTCCGCTGCCGGATAAATTCCACGGCTTGCAGGATCAGGAAGCGCGCTATCGTCAGCGTTATCTCGATCTCATCTCCAACGATGAATCCCGCAACACCTTTAAAGTGCGCTCGCAGATCCTCTCTGGTATTCGCCAGTTCATGGTGAACCGCGGCTTTATGGAAGTTGAAACGCCGATGATGCAGGTGATCCCTGGCGGTGCCGCTGCGCGTCCGTTTATCACCCACCATAACGCGCTGGATCTCGACATGTACCTGCGTATCGCGCCGGAACTGTACCTCAAGCGTCTGGTGGTTGGTGGCTTCGAGCGTGTATTCGAAATCAACCGTAACTTCCGTAACGAAGGTATTTCCGTACGTCATAACCCAGAGTTCACCATGATGGAACTCTATATGGCTTACGCAGATTACAAAGATCTGATCGAGCTGACCGAATCGCTGTTCCGTACTCTGGCACAGGATATTCTCGGTAAGACGGAAGTGACCTACGGCGACGTGACGCTGGATTTCGGTAAACCGTTCGAAAAACTAACCATGCGTGAAGCGATTAAGAAATATCGCCCGGAAACCGACATGGCGGATCTGGACAACTTCGACTCTGCAAAAGCGATTGCTGAATCTATCGGTATCCACGTTGAGAAGAGCTGGGGTCTGGGCCGTATCGTTACCGAGATCTTCGAAGAAGTGGCAGAAGCACATCTGATTCAGCCAACCTTCATTACTGAATATCCGGCAGAAGTTTCTCCGCTGGCGCGTCGTAACGACGTTAACCCGGAAATCACAGACCGCTTTGAGTTCTTCATCGGTGGTCGTGAAATCGGTAACGGCTTTAGCGAGCTGAATGACGCGGAAGATCAGGCGCAGCGCTTCCTGGATCAGGTTGCCGCGAAAGATGCAGGTGACGACGAAGCGATGTTCTACGATGAAGATTACGTCACCGCACTGGAACATGGCTTACCGCCGACAGCAGGTCTGGGGATTGGTATCGACCGTATGGTAATGCTGTTCACCAACAGCCATACCATCCGCGACGTTATTCTGTTCCCGGCGATGCGTCCGGTGAAATAAGCATTACGTTATGCTCATAACCCCGGCAAATGTCGGGGTTTTTTATTTAAGCTGGGTAAATGCAGATAATCGTATTCTGGCTTCGCGATTTGTCGCCTGCATCACCATCCACGGACTGAATGCCCACGGCGTGGCATCAATACCGCGTAATACATCTGCTAAATCACACCATTGATAATCCATCACTTCATCATCGTTGATCTGTAACGCACTGGTGGTGCGTGCGGCAAATACCGGACACACTTCATTTTCCACAATGCCATTCGGATCGGTGGCGCGATAGCGAAAGTCAGGATAGATAGATTCAGGAGGCGTAATTTCCACGCCAAGCTCATAACGGCAACGGCGGATCACCGCGTCTTCGTTGCTTTCTCCCAGTTGTGGGTGCCCACAAACCGAGTTAGTCCACACGCCAGGCCATGCTTTTTTGCTCAGAGCGCGACGGGTAACTAATAATTGTCCTTTGGCATTAAACAGCCAACTGGAGAACGCGAGATGTAAGCGGGTGTCTGCCGTGTGTGCGGCATACTTTTCCAGCGTACCCGTGGGAACTCCCTGTGCATTCAATAAAATGACGTGTTCCGTTTGCATAATTTCTCACATGTAATTCTGATCACTCATCATTATAGATAATTGAAGAGTGAAATGATTAACCAAGTGAGCGTTTATCGACAACCGCCCGTTTTGAGCGGATGTCGACAGGTAAAAACCATTTAAAAAAGTAGCATCATATATTTGAAGCGACTTTCAATGGCCATTGCAACACAGTCAGAAATGACAGGAATAGAGAGAGTAAAAAGCAACAACAGACTGAATATAGCGCGCATTAAAAAATTCATATTATTCTCCATGCTCATTTTTCTTCAGCTTGCGCATCAGAAGCCACATACGTACTGTCCTGACTTTTAAATCTTTATCAGAGACGGATTCCTTCACCAGGTCAGCATGATGCTGGTAGCCATTAAAGAAGACATTCAGCACAACGGCGCTAAGGGTTGCGAGCATAATGCCGCTATGCAGCAACGGTTGCAGTACGGCCGGTAACTTAGAAAAGAAATCGTGAGAGAGCGTTGGAGTCATGCCAACGCCGAGACTGATCGCCACAATATAGAGGTTGTAACGGTTGGTGGTGTAGTTACAGCGCGACAGAATTCGAATCCCTGTCGCCAGTACCATGCCGAACATCACCAGACCAGCGCCGCCCAGCACAAATTGCGGAATGGAGGCTACCAGCACCGCCATTTTTGGCACCATGCCAAACAGGATTAATATAATTCCCGAAGAAATACACACCCAGCGGCTATGAACGCGCGTCACGCTAACCAGGCCAACGTTTTGAGAAAATGACGTGTGGGGGAAGCTGTTAAACGTGCCACCAATCATTGTCCCTACGCCATCGACACGCAGCCCGCGAATAATATCGTGCGAAGAGAGTTTACGACCGACTATTTCACCCAGTGCCAGGAACATCCCCATCGACTCGATAAACACGATGATTAACACGGCAGTCATGGTCAGAATGGAAACGGGATCGAAAATCGGCATACCAAACGACATCGGGGTGACAATCGCAAACCACGAGGCATCATGTAGCCCGGATAAATTGACTTCATTCATCATCCACGAAAGTAAAAAGCCAAATACAATCCCCAGTAATACGGCGACGTTGGACATAAATCCTTTCGCATAGCGAGTAATGAGCAAGATAAAAATTAAGACGGCAAAGGAGATACCTAAATAAACGGGATTACCATATTGCGGATTCCCTTTACCTCCGGCGGCCCAGTCAATACCCACCTGAATGATGCTAAGCCCGATAGAAGTAATAACCACACCGGTAACCAGTGGCGGGAATAAAGGCATCAAGCGACCGATAAGTGGCGCTAATAATGTGGTGATAAAACCCGCGGCGATAGTGGCACCAAATATCCCCAGCAGGCCGATATCCGGGTTCATCCCAATGGCTATCATTGGTGTTACAGCAGCAAACGTCACCGACATAATCACCGGCAGGCGGATCCCCATAAAGCGGCCGATACCGATACATTGCAATAATGTGACGATCCCGCAGCAAAAGAGATCCGAGCTAATGAGCATCGCAATAGCTTCTTTTGAGAGGCCCAGTCGGTCACCAATCATAAGAGGAACAGCGACTGCACCTGCGTACATGACAAGGACGTGTTGCAGACCGAGTATGATCAGCTTTCCTGGTGATAATATGCGGTCAACCTCATCAGTTGGGCGGTCTTGCCCAGAAGATGAGGGAAGTTGGGAATCTATGGCGCTCATCAGTGTTTCTCCTTTCGCCCGCCAGAGTAAAAAGCAACCGTTTACGTTAATGAAACTGTCTAAACACATGCTCGTGGAGTGCCAGTTTTTGCGAGGAAGGGGAGTTAGAGACAGGAATTGCGGAGGCAATCACATAATTGTGGTTAAACCACGAAAATGAGAAGAGAACCTGACAATGGAATTATCTGTAATTTTCTCATATTGATATTTCATTAATCATTCTGGCATGTCGCACTCTCGCATTTAATCGTTTTTATCTGGATAGCGCTCTTTTGATCGGCAATGTTGAAATAATGAAAGCGGCATAGTTTGAGGGGCAATAATTTGAACTCAGTCGCAAAATTATAATTAAAACGGTCATGCTACCTAATATATGCCCGTTTATTGCATCGCGAAATTTGAGAAGACATAACTCATTAAATGAAAGGGATGCAAATGAATAAGTTTATCGCTGCTGAAGCTGCGGAATGTATAGGCTGTCATGCTTGTGAAATTGCCTGTGCGGTGGCACACAATCAAGAAAACTGGCCGCTGAGTCAC
This sequence comes from Escherichia sp. WS1152, assembly GCF_046487665.1. NCBI lineage: Bacteria > Pseudomonadati > Pseudomonadota > Gammaproteobacteria > Enterobacterales > Enterobacteriaceae > Escherichia > Escherichia sp. WS1152. Next base: position 84,232 of record NZ_JBJQJA010000011.1, read on the forward strand.
AGTGACTTTCGACCGCGTATCCACGTTGTAGGGAAAGGCCTGGCTGCGAATCCGGTGGCCTGCCATCACTGCAACAATGCCCCTTGCGTTACGGCTTGTCCGGTTAATGCTCTGACTTTCCAGTCCGATAGCGTACAACTGGACGAGCAAAAATGTATTGGTTGTAAAAGATGCGCAATCGCTTGCCCCTTTGGCGTCGTTGAGATGGTCGATACGATTGCGCTGAAATGCGACCTTTGTAACCAGCGCAGTTCCGGCACGCAAGCCTGTATTGAAGTCTGCCCAACACAGGCGTTACGGCTGATGGACGATAAAGGGTTACAGCAGATAAAGGTGGCCCGCCAGCGCAAAACGGCAGCAGGAAAAGCGTCATCAGACGCTCAGCCATCTCGCAGTGCAGCGTTGCTCCCCGTTAACTCGCGTAAAGGCGCAGATAAAATTTCAGCGAGTGAACGGAAAACCCACTTTGGCGAAATCTATTGCGGGCTGGATCCACAACAAGCGACTTATGAGAGTGACCGCTGTGTTTATTGTGCCGAAAAAGCTAACTGCAACTGGCATTGCCCGCTGCATAACGCTATTCCGGATTACATCCGTCTGGTACAGGAAGGAAAGATTATTGAAGCGGCAGAACTTTGCCACCAGACCAGTTCCTTACCAGAAATCTGCGGCAGGGTATGCCCACAGGACCGTCTTTGTGAAGGCGCATGTACTTTGAAAGATCACTCTGGCGCAGTCTCTATCGGTAATCTGGAACGCTACATCACCGATACCGCGCTGGCGATGGGCTGGCGTCCCGATGTCAGCAAAGTTGTTCCCCGTATCGAGAAAGTGGCGGTGATTGGCGCTGGGCCTGCAGGGTTAGGGTGTGCTGATATTCTGGCGCGCGCAGGAGTTCAGGTCGATGTCTTTGATCGCCATCCAGAAATTGGCGGTATGCTGACTTTTGGCATTCCTCCTTTCAAACTCGATAAAACGGTATTAAGCCAGCGGCGAGAGATATTCACCGCAATGGGAATCGACTTTCATCTTAACTGTGAAATTGGCCGCGATATTACCTTTAGCGATTTAACTTCTGAATATGATGCAGTTTTCATCGGCGTGGGGACTTACGGGATGATGCGAGCTGATCTGCCGCATGAAGATGCGCCCGGTGTCATTCAGGCTCTACCGTTCTTGACTGCCCATACCCGCCAGCTCATGGGGTTGCCGGAGTCTGAAGAGTATCCGCTGACGGACGTGGAAGGTAAGCGAGTCGTGGTATTGGGCGGTGGCGATACGACAATGGATTGTTTGCGGACTTCCATCCGCCTCAATGCCGCCAGCGTGACCTGCGCGTATCGTCGTGATGAAGTCAGTATGCCGGGCTCGCGCAAAGAGGTGGTCAATGCGCGCGAGGAAGGTGTCGAGTTTCAATTCAATGTTCAGCCGCAATATATCGCTTGTGACGAAGATGGGCGTTTAACTGCGGTGGGCCTGATTCGTACCGCCATGGGTGAGCCGGGGCCGGATGGTCGCCGTCGTCCTCGTCCGGTTGCGGGTTCAGAGTTTGAATTGCCCGCCGATGTTCTCATTATGGCCTTTGGTTTCCAGGCGCATGCCATGCCGTGGTTGCAGGGCAGCGGAATTAAACTCGATAAATGGGGCCTGATTCAAACCGGCGACGTTGGGTATTTACCTACCCAGACGCATCTGAAAAAAGTATTTGCTGGTGGGGATGCAGTTCATGGCGCGGATCTGGTTGTCACTGCCATGGCCGCAGGAAGGCAGGCGGCGCGCGATATGTTAACTCTGTTTGATACGAAGGCATCGTGATGAAATCGTTAATTATCGTTAATCCGGCTGACTGTATTGGCTGCCGTACTTGTGAAGTGGCCTGTGTGGTCGCTCACCCTTCAGAACAAGAGTTGAATGCCGATGTCTTTTTACCCCGGCTGAAGGTACAGCGACTGGACTGCATCAGTGCGCCGGTGATGTGCCATCAGTGTGAAAACGCCCCTTGTGTTGGCGCTTGCCCCGTGGGGGCGCTGACGATGGGCGAGCAGGTGGTGCAGACCAATTCTGCCCGTTGTATTGGCTGTCAGAGTTGCGTCAGTGCGTGCCCGTTTGGAATGATCACCATTCAGTCGTTGCCGGGGGATACCCGGCAACAAATCGTGAAATGCGATCTCTGTGAACAGCGGGAAGAGGGGCCTGCCTGCGTTGAATCTTGCCCAACACAGGCGCTGCAGTTGCTTACTGAAAGAGAACTCAGGCGAGTCCGCCAGCAGCGTATTGTTGCCAGCGGTGAGAATCCTCTGTGAAAGAAATCTCCGCGCTGAAAGGCGCGGAGAATCTATTAGATTGCCCAACCACCCGCGTAAAATGCGACCAGTGCGGCAGTAATGATCACCGTACCAATATTCAGCTTTTGCCATTCGCGTGCAAAGACGCGGCCTACGACCAGTGTCACAAAGCCCAGCATAATACCGGTAACGATATTACAAGTCAGAACGATGAACACGGCACACACCAGGCCAGCCATAGCGTCAATAAAATCATTGAAATCCAGCTTCGAGACGTTACTTAACATCAGCAAACCTACGTACATCAGAGCGGGTGCAGTGGCGTAACCAGGGATCAAAAATGACAGCGGTGATAAGAACAGAATCAGCAGGAATAACGCCCCCACTACGGTTGCGGTTAACCCTGTTTTACCCCCGGCGGCGGTTCCTGCCGCTGATTCGATATAAACCGCTGCGGGCGCTGCGCCCACCAGGCCGGAGAATATTGAACTTACTGAGTCACTGGTCAGGGCTTTGCCGCCGTTGATGATCTGGTTGTCTTTATCCAACAAATTCGCCTGACCGGCGACGGCACGGATGGTGCCAGTAGCGTCGAACACTGCGGTCATCACCAATGCCAGTACACTCGGAAGTACAGTTGGCTGGAGTGCGCCCATAATATCGAGGCTGAAAATCAGAGACTTACCATCTTCGCCAGTCAGGCTTGGCATCGCCACCAGACCGTGGTATTTCACCGCTGGGTCAAAGATTAAGCCGATGATCGAAATTGCAATAATCACCAACAAGATCCCGCCGGGTACGCGACACTTCTCCAGACCGAAGATGACCGCCAGCCCCAGCAAGCTCATCATCACCGGGAAGGAGGTAAACGCACCGAGCGCCACTGGCAAGCCTTCAATCGGGTTTTTGATAACCATTCCCACACCGTTAGCAGCAATCAGCAGCAGAAACAGCCCGATACCGATACCTGTACCGTGAGCGATCCCCATCGGTAAATTACGTAAGATCCAGGTACGCACACCGGTTACGGAAATGGCGGTGAAGATGACGCCCATCAGAAATACCGCGCCCAGTGCGACAGGAACGCTAATTTGTTGCCCGAGTACCAGACTGAATGCGGTAAACGCCGTCAAGGAAATCGCGCAACCAATCGCCATTGGCAAATTGGCCCATAATCCCATCAGCAACGAGCCGAAGCCCGCGACCAGACAGGTGGCAACAAACACAGCTGCGGGAGGAAAACCTGCTTTGCCCAGCATTCCCGGAACGACGATAACGGAATAAACCATGGCCAGAAAGGTCGTTAAGCCAGCCAGTACTTCCTGACGAACGGTACTGCCACGAGCGGTAATTTTAAAATAATTATCCAGCGCGCCCTGTGGCTTTGGTGCGTCCGGTGTTTGTAGGATGTCTCCAGACATAATGATGTCCTCACGAGGATGTAAAAGTTTTATTATTAGTTGCGTTCGTACACCAGACGACCATCAACGTAGGTGCGGTAGATCGAACGGTCATCGCCCAACGTCATCATCACGAACAATTTGTCGACTAAAGAAACAGAGTTGTCATAGCGCAGCTGCTGTAGCGGAGTGGCGGTGGGTTCCATCACCACGAAATCAGCCTCTTTGCCAGGTAAAAAGTTGCCAATCAAATCGTCAAGGCCCAGAGATTTCGCTCCGCCGAGCGTTGCCAGGTAAAACGCTTCATATGCCGAGAGGCGATAGCCTTGTAATTGCAACACTTTGTAGGCTTCGTTCAGCGTTTGCAGCATGTTGAAAGTGGTTCCGGCACCGATATCCGTTCCCATGCCCACTTTGACTTTCTTCTGCCATGCTTTTTTCAAGTTGAATAAGCCGCTGCCGAGGTAAAGGTTGGAGGTCGGACAGAAAGCAATGCTGGATTTGGTTTCGCTGAGACGATCCCACTCTTTTTCTTCGAGATGGACGCAGTGAGCAAAGACACAGTTTTTACCGGTCAGGCCGTACTGATGGTAAACATCCAGATAACCATCATGGTCAGGATAAAGCGATTTCACCCAGGCAATTTCATCTTTGTTTTCACAGAGATGGGTATGTACCCACGTATCCGGATATTCCTCTTTCAGGCGTTGCGCCATCGCCATCTGTTCAGGAGAAGAAGTAGGGGCGAAGCGTGGCGTAATCGCATATAGCAGACGACCATTTTTGTGCCAGCGTTCAATCAGTTCTTTGCTTTGGTGATAGCTGCTTTCGGCAGTGTCGAGCAGATAATCCGGTGCGTTACGGTCCATCATCACCTTACCGGCAATCATACGCATATTGATATGACTGGCGGCTTCAAACAGCGCATCAACGGATTGCGGATGAACAGTGCCAAACACCAGCGCCGTGGTGGTTCCGTTACGTAAAAGCTGCTTGATGAAGAACGCCGACATTTCGCGGGCGTACTCTAAATCCTCATAACGACGTTCAGTAGGGAAGGTGTGTTTATTCAACCACTCCAGCAATTGCTCACCATAGGCCCCCACCATTTCACTTTGCGGATAATGGATATGTGTATCGACAAAGCCCGGTACTATCAGTTTGCCGCGATAGTCGCGCACGCGAATGGTGTCAGGAATTTGATGCTTTCCGTTTTCCCATTCGCCAAACCATTCCACTTTTCCCTGTTTAATGAGTAATAAACCATCCTCAATAAACCGCAGCGCAGAGGCAATCTCTTCCGGGTTATCGACCGTACGGGTGACATCAATAAAACTGCCTCGTACCGCTTTTAACGTGTGTTCTCCTGACATCATTGACTCCTTTACTGTTAATCCATATCTTCCGCTGAGGTAATACCAGGCAGAACGTTTTCCTGTCGGTAGCCACCAGGGAGGATAATATTTAATAAAATCGCAGTTAACCCGCCAGCACAAATAGGGTTTTCAACTAATACATAAATAGAGGCTGGCAATATTTTAAAAATTTCGGGATCGTAGGAGACGCCAAGCCCTAAACCTAAAGAAGTGGCGACAATAAGTGTTTCACGCCGCTTTAATCCGTTGGTGATGATGATGCGAATCCCAGCGATGGCAATCATGGAAAACATCAACGTCATTGCGCCTCCCAGAACTGCCGAGGGAATGGTCGTGAAGAAGCCGCCAATCATCGGAAATAAGCCGAGGATAACCAGCATTACCGCGATGGTTCGCCCGACATAACGTGAAGCGACGCCAGTCATCTGAATAACCCCATTATTTTGCGCAAACGTGGTTAATGGTAATGAACCAACAGCGGAGGCGATAACAGAAACCAGACCATCTGCCAGCACGCCGCCTTTCAGTCGGGACTGATACTCTTCCCCCTGAATGGGGCGGCGGGAAACCATTGCCGTGGCGGTGATATCGCCGACTGCTTCCAGCACGCTAAGCAGATAAATCGTGCCAACCACCAGGAACTGATGGAAGCTAAAACTAAAGCCGTATTTGAACGGATGTGGGATGGTGATTAACGGCAAATTGCGCATACTGCTGAAATCCACCATGCCCAGGCATAACGATGCGATATAGCCGACACATAGCCCAATGGCGATCCCTCCCATGCGTAGCAACGGACTGCGACAGCAGTTAAAGCCGATCACCACAATCAAAACCAATAAACCAACGCCGAGATGTTCGTAATTGCCGAACGTACCGCTGCTTTTGGCTGCAAATCCTCCACCAAAATCGATAATGCCGACTTTAATCAGGCTTAAGCCGATCATCAGTACCACAATACCGCTGACAGTAGGCGTAATAACCCGACGTAAATAGGGCAGGATAAAAGAAGAGCCGACAACCAGAAATGCGCCAACGAAGGAGACGCCGAGAAGCGACGACATGATTAACTCTTCGTGAAAACCGTCGCTTTTCATGCTGCTGCCCAGCGCAATCATGACCGTAACAAATGAAAAATTGACTGACTGAATTGAGAGTAGGCCAGAACCGACGATGCCGTAGCGGTTTACTTGTAACCAGGTACCAATACCAGAGGCGATCATCGCCATAGAAACAAGATAGGCGGTTGTTTCAGCGGAAAGCTGTAAGGCCGCACCCACGATTAACGCGGGGGTTACCATCGGAACGAAAATTGCCAACAGATGGGTAATGGCACCAACGAGAGCCTGATGAAAGGGAGGGCGATCCTCCAGTTCAAATATAAGGTCAGAACCTGCATGGTTTATATCAGACATCCCTTCACTCCTTTTAAAGTAAATTTGATCATCTGAATTAGTAAAATAAATTCCCACGAATTTGGGGCGCAGGACGCCTTGAGAACGGCTTATCTCATTTTCGCAGTCACTATTTAGTCATCGTTCAAACAGAGAAACAGGCCGCCGAAGCGGCCATTTATTACTTATATTTTTTCCAGCGCGGTGAGTATTTTCTCCGGTGTGAAATGCCATTCGCGTAACCAGATGCCGCAGGCATCGTGAATTGCGGTAGCAATCGCCGGAGCTGCGCCATTTACACCAATTTCCGAGATCGATTTCGCCCCGAACGGGCCGACTTTATCGTCGCTCGGCACCAACACAGCGCGGAAATCACGCGGAATGTCACCAATTTTCGGTGCGCCGTAACTGCGTAAATCACGCGTTAACGGGTGACCTTCGGCGTCATAAATGATCTCTTCGCTCATACTGTGGCCGATAGCACGCAGGGTGGCACCGTAGATTTGTCCCAACGCTAACTCTGGATTGACCGGTGTACCGCAGTCCAGCAGGGCGTAGAATTTATCCAGGCGGATTTCACCCGTACGCGTGTTGACGGCAACTTCAGCGAAGTTTGCGCCATACGGGAAAGCGAAATCAGGCGTGATATAACTGCCAGTTCCCACCAGTGAACCAAAGCCGGTGCCGGTTTCGCCTTTATGGGCAATATCCCCGAAACTAACTTCGCCTTTCTTGCCGCGCACGACGCCCGGCGTTGCTAGTTGAACATCTGCCACTGGCTCACCCAACATTTGCGCGCCGTGGAACAGAATTTTCTCCCGCAGATTTTCCGCTGCCAAACGCGCCGCGTTACCCGAGAAGCAAGTACCGGACGAGGCATATGCGCCTTTATCAAACAACGCATGATCGGTATCACCGGAGATAACATGCACGTCCTGCGGTGGGCAGTGCAGCACTTCTGCTGCCAGTTTCGTCACTACAGTATCCAGACCAGTACCAATATCCGCACCGCCAGAATGAACGATAAAGGTGCCGTCCGATTCCAGTTTGATCATGCAGTTAGCCTGATCGATATCCGGGATACCCGATTTCTGCATGATAATGGCGACGCCGCGACCGATGTGCCAGTCACCATTTTGCGGTTTCGGTGAAGACCATTGGATCATCTCGCGACCCTGACGCAGGATCTCTTCCAGTGCGCAGCTGGCGGCGGAAGGAACGGAGGTTGGCGCTTTACCTTCACCAATTGCACCGAGAATTTTCAGCTCTTGCCCTTCGTGTACCCGGTTACGTTCGATAATTTCCAGTTGGTCGATCTGTAACTGTTCAGCAAGTTCCGCTAATGCCATGGTGATAGCGAAGTTACCTTTCGGTGCGCCATAACCCTGATAAGCACCATTTGGGCAAATGTTGCTGTAGTAGGTGGTGACCTGGAAATCGACGTTATCGCACGGATATAAGGGCAGCGACAGCGCCGGTCCGTTACACGGTACGGTGAGTGAGTGGTTGCCGTAAGGGCCAGTGTTGGCGCGGAAATCCATCTTCACTGCCGTCAGGCGACCATCTTTTTTCGCTCCCAGTTTGACGGTGACTTTCGCGACGTGACGAGAGGTGTTAGCAATAAACTCTTCTTCACGGGTGTAGCGGAACAGTACCGGACGCCCGGTCACGCAGGTTGCCCATGCGCACACTTCTTCCAGCAGGATGTCCTGTTTGGAACCAAAACCGCCGCCAACTCGCTCTTTAATGACATGAACTTTATGCTGTTTCATGCCCACGAGGCGCGCGACCTGGCGGCGTAAGTGCCATGGTACCTGGGTGGAGGCGTGGATAACCAGACGATCGCCATCCATGCGGGTAAAGCAGATATGTGTTTCAGTCGGGCACTGCTGCGCCTGCGTTGAGTTATAGGTTCGCTCAATGATCACATCGGCATCGGCAAAGCCTTTGTCCATATCGCCAATATGACCATGAATACTGGCGGCGATATTTTTGCGGGGGCGAGAACCGATCGGGAAGTTAATGATCATATGCTCGCCGCGCTGGGCTGCATGGCTGTTATCGTCTTCCAGAGTATCTGGCGCACCAGCAACATACACCACCGGTTCATCGTGCACGACAGGCGCATCTTCCGCCATTGCTTCGTCGATCGACATTACCGGCTTAAGCACTTCATATTCAACGTCGATGAGCTTCAGTGCTTCGAGCGCAATTTCTTCACTTTCAGCGACGACTGCAGCAACACGATCGCCGACGTGACGCATTTTCTTGCCGAACATACGGCGGTCAAGCGGTGACGGTTCCGGTGCGCTCTGACCACCCGGGGTATAGTAGATATCCGGGCAATTCAGGTGAGTAATAACGTGAACGACGCCCGGTAAGGCTTCAGCTTTGCTGACATCCAGATGAGTAATCAGTGCGTGAGCGTGTGGGCTACGTAACATTTTAATGACGCAGGCGTCAGCCGTTACGCGGTCTTCAACATAGCAGGGCTTCGCCTGCACCATTTTTGCGGCATCAGTTTTAGGATAATGCTTACCAATGACTTCAAGGTCGTCACGGAAAGTCGGAGCGATATCAATGGTGGCCTGCGGATTATTTTTACGTGCAACCGCCAGTTCAATGACCTGATAGTATTGCTGCCAGCCAGCATCGCGGCTAAACAGACCTGAGAGCGAGTCGTCGATCTCTTCGCGGGTAGGTGCGGCGATGCGATCGAGAAGATCGGTGATAATCAGAGCCGCAGCTGGATCGTTATAACCAGACTGCACCACGCCAACATCAACCATTGCCTGTTGAACCAGACTTAACTCGTTCCATTTGCCCAGAGATTCTGCGGTACGAATATCTGCCTTCTCTAACTGTGCGGCAATAAGCAAGGACGCGTTAACGATATTACCGTTAAAGATAATTGCGTCAGAACCGGCAAACCCGAAGCCATCATCACTGTTGCGTACAGAGTGCATTCCCATGTTAAACAACAGCTTTTGCACGTTTTCGCCTGGATTAACGGTTAGCTCCTGAGGCGCGCCATTTAAAGTAAAGTGGATGATCATACGGCTTCCTCCCCAGCCTGTTGGCAGTCGGCATACAGGTCGGCTACCAGAACTCCCGTGATATAGCGTTTATAGGCCACGCTGCCCCGCAAATCTTCCTGCGGGAAAATGGCGTTGGCGACAGCCTGTTCAAGTGCATTGCCTTCCAGATTTTGTTTTTCGACATCGTGCAGACGCAGTGCTTTACTGGCGACGCCATCCAGCGCAATTCGCATACCGTCGTGGTCTGTCATTGCAACGGCTGCCGTCACGACGGTTAAACCTGCCTGAGAACGGCTAATTTTCCGGGTCGCACAGGTGCGATACGGATCTTTAATGATAATTTCGGTTAGCAGGCGATCGCATGGGCAGGCCAGGTAGTCCTCGATTGACAGCGTTTCGCCGTTGCCAAAAACCAGTTCAGCATCCAGTGCCAGCAGGACGGGAAGCAGCACCGACTCTTCCTGGCGGGCGGCGATTTCACCACCAATGGTCGACTGATTACGAACATGGCGTGAGTAAACAAAACCGAGGGCTTCACGCAGCGCTGCAGGAATAAATCGCGCATCACGCAGTGGCTGCAAGCGAGACATTGCGCCAATCCGCAGTGCACCGTTATCCCAGTCAACCCAGTCTAGCTCCAGATCCTGTAAGGAAATGGCAATCTTTTTATCGGTACGGGTTGGTGTAGCATTGAGTTTGCTGCCCCCGGCGAACCAGACGGCTTCATCCTGGTAGCGGCGCTTCAGTTCCAGCGCCTGTTCGACAGAGTCGGGCCTGAAAAATTGTTCAATCATCTTCTTTCCTTATTTAACCCTCTTCCCTGCGGGAAGAGGGCATCTGTCATTTATGCCAGCGCATCCATCCGACGCCACATACTGGCAGCGGCTTTTCTGGCTTGTGCATAAATGGAATCGCAATCGAAGTTAAACTGACGGTCTTCATAGACCATCACACCATTGACCATCACGCTGTGAACGCTGCCTGAGCCCATACCGAAAGCGATATGCCCGGCGATATTGTCTGCCAGCAGCGGCGTCGGCGAGTTGTAATCGCAAATGGTTAAATCAGCTTTGTAACCGGCTTCCAGAAGCCCAAATTTCGCGCCAAAGTTGCGGCTCATCAGTTCGTTACCGTTAGTCAGGGCTTTGGCAAAACTGTCAGGCCACAGCGGACCACCCGCATCGCGATGTTTAAAGAAGGCAAATTTCATCTCTTCAAACATGTCCGAACCAATGCCGTCCGTTCCCAACGCCAGATTGCGGATGTCGCTAAGGTGATGGTTGTAGCCGACATGGTTGTTCATGTTTGAACGGGCGTTATGCACCAGGAACGCATCGCGCTGATTGAGTAGGGTGATGTCATCTTTCGACAAGTACAGCCCATGAGCGACCAGTGTTTTGCTGTCGATGAGATCGAATTGCGCCAGTCGTGCCAGCAGGTCTTTGCCGTACCAGTGGTGACTGTAGGAAACGTCGTAAAGGTCTTCCGCAGCGTGAATATGCAAACCACGGCCTGTGGCTTTCACGGCTTCACGCAGCATCTCCAGACCGGCATCTGGCACGGTAAACGGCGCGTGAGCACCGATATGTGCTTCCACCAGATACGGCTCGGTTGCTGCTTTCTTCGCCTCATCAATCTGACGGGCGAAGCGGATGTTTTCTTCTACACCTTCCTGCAACTCTTTGATGCCGTTGTTACGGTCAGTAGTTTCAAAACAGGTCATCGCGCGCAGGCCAACTTTTAAAAATGCGTCGCGCAATGTGGAGAGCGACCCGCCGATATACGCCGGAGAGGCATGGTGATCGATAACCGATGTACATCCGCTCTTAATCGCTTCCAGGGAACAAATCAGTCCGCTGTAATAGAGCGACTCTTCATCAAGGGCGCGATCGAGCCGCCACCAGAGATTTTTCAGCGTTGAGATGAAATCCGGGCAAGGGGCGATGTTTGCCATAATTCCGCGGGAAAGCCCCGAGTAAAAATGGTTGTGCGAGCAGACAATCCCTGGCATCACAATCCGGCCATGCATCTCTTTGAAGCTGGCGTCGGGGTAGCGTTGCGTCAGGGCATCGCCGATAGCGACAATCACATCGTTTTCGATGGCGATATCAACGCCTTCCTGCACTTTTGCCGGGTGTAGCTGTACCGCAGTGACATTCTTCAGAATCAACATGATTACACCTCCACGCGGCCCAGCAGATAATGATGATGCTGGTGGACATGGCTGATGATGCGGCACATATCGTTCAGCTCCGGTGGTACGTTGTTAAACTGACCTTTGCTGTCGATGTTTAACACCCAGCTTTGGTTATTCAGACGTACTCGTACCCGGCAATCTTCCACAAGGAAGCCTGGGTTGCTGCTGTTATCAAAGTCTTGCGCCAGGCTGAAGACGGTGATTTTGTCTTTGTACGGTTTACCGTTCCACGGACAGAACTGAGCGCAGTTGCCGCATTCGTTACAGTAAGCGTCGAGGTGCAGCGTCTGGAAACGGTTCTGGAAGCCTGGGACCGCAATGGAGACGTTGGCGCGGTTCGGGCAGACATCCACACACTTGCTGCAAACGTAGTTACATTCGAGGCAGCGAGCGGCTTCCTGGGCGACAAACGCGTCACGATCGTCACTGTTCACCAGCGTGATAGAGATATCGCCTTTACGTTGATAGATTTCCGCTGGATTGACGTTGTTCCAGTATTTATCGTTCTGGTGGGAACGGATATTTTCCCGACTAAGGATGGCATCGGTCGCCCGACGCGCGGTTCCGACAGCAGCGACAATGGAGGATGGTCCGCGCTGTACGTCGCCGATCATAAAGACGTCAGTCAGACGAGTTTCGCCATTATGGTCGACGTCTGGCCAGCCGTTTTTGTCCAGCGGCACGCCCATCGCATTCAGGGCTTCAGTATCCTGCTGTTCACCAATGGCGGTGATCAGGCTGTCTACAAGCAGTGTTACTGTTTCGTTGGTTTCAACCGGACGACGACGACCTTTCTCATCCGGTTCGCCAAGCGACATAACGCGCAAGGTTAAGGTGCCATCAGCATCGAAACGTTCCGGATTGTTCAGGAAACGGAACTCCACGCCGTCGTGCAACGCTTCTTCATACTCTTCGCGCCATGCGGGCATCTCTTGCAGTGAACGACGGTAAACGATCGTTGCTTTTTCTACGCCTGGAACGCGTAACGCCGCACGAGCGCAGTCCATTGCGGTGTTACCCGCCCCGACAACGACCACATGTTTGCCCAGCTTGAGCGCTGTACCCTTGTTGTATTCACGCAGGAAGGGGAGTGATTTCCAGACATTTTGGTTGTCGCCCGCCAGTTTCACACCGCTATTTTTATCAGTGCCGGTGGCAATCAGAACATAGTGGAAGCCCTGATTTTTTAACTGTTCAACGGTTAAATCGGGTGAGCAGCCATACTCAAATTTCACGCCGTGATCGGCAACAAAATCGATATCGTGCTGAATTAACTCTGCAGGAATACGGAACTGAGGAATGATATTTTTCACTACGCCGCCCGCATTGGCTTCGCGTTCAAACAGCGTAACCGGATGGCCCGCTCTGGCAAGGAAGTAACCTGCAGCCAGACCCGCCGGACCTGCACCAATCACGGCAACCGGATGGCGTGAACCAGAACCGGCTGGTTTGTGCCAGCGTTGCTTATATTCATCCCAACCTTTTTCCAGCGCGACTTTTTTCAGTTCGCGGATATTCAGCGCACTGTCGTAATCCAGGCGGGTACAGTTGTATTGGCACTGGTGATCGCAAATATGACCGGTAATGGCAGGTAGGGCGTTGCGTTGGTAGATGAGTTCCAGCGCGTCGGCATAGCGGTGTTCGCCAAGCAGACGGATGTATTCCGGAATATCTTGCTTGATAGCGCAGGCAGTAACACAGGGGGCAACGTAGCAGTCGGTCAGCGGCAGGTCTTCTGCCACTTCAATACGCTCTTCTGGCTTCCAGTGTTTCTGGGTGTATTCCATGGTTAACGCGTCTGCTGCCAGTCTGTTCAGTCGTTCGACGTCAACATGGTCAAGTCCCCAGGCGTCGGAGCCTTCCAGCTCGCGCATGCAGGCACTTAAGCGCAGATAGCCGCCAGGTTTCAGCAGATCGGTTGCCATCGTGATAGGGCGAATACCAGTATCAAAAATATCGCGGATAGTCAGCTGACTGGCACCACCGGAATAAGAAATGGGCAGTTTGCCGTCAAAGGCGCGAGAGAGAACTGCTGCAACATTGATGGAGAGCGGGAACAGTGCACGGCCTGACATATACATCTCTTCACCGGGCAGTGCGCCTTTATTGTTGATGGTGCCGAGAGTGTTAGTCAGTTTTACGCCAAAGCCGAGTGATTTTTCTTTTGCCAGTGCCATCAGGCGTTCCAGCATTTCCAGCGCTTGCGTCAGCTTGAGGTCGTGATCAAATGACTCTTCTTTTAAGCCTATGTAACCGAAACCGCAGACATCGAGGATCTCACGAACACGCGCGTACCCGAGTAAGGTCGGGTTAAGTTTGACAAAGGTGTTGAGCCCTTTTTCTTCCAGCATGTAGCGGCAAATGGCTTCGATTTCATGCGGAGGACAGCCGTGCATGGTGGAGAGGGTGACGCCCTGCACCATACTGGTGGGGATGCGAGCGGGTAAAGCTTGCAAGCTTTCGCGTTTTTCCTGCAATCCGTGGCGGGCTAAAAATGCGTCATCCTGGAGTAATTTATTCAGCGTATCGCGATATTGCGCGAATTTCGGATGGTCAGATGCGTCCATCATATTGTCGATGAACTGTTGCATCGGCGGTTGCTTAATACCTTCAAGGTTGTAACCGACGCTCATATTAAAGATGAACGATTTACCGGAATCAGAAGGCTGGAACATCGCTTCGAGAAGGTGCAGGGCAAACCAGGCTTTGAGGTATTCATCCCAGGCTTTAAGCAGGGTAAATTCGGTAGACCATTCGGTGTTAAAACACTCGTCTTCGGCATCGATACAAGGCTTTTCCAGCTCCAGGCGGTCAAGAATTTGGACGGTTTTTAGTTCGATGAAGCGTCCGCCAGTCAGCCAGGAAGTGACAATATTTTGCGCGAGCTGCGTGTGCGGGCCAGCGGCAGGGCCGACGGGAGTGGCACAGGTTTCACCGAAGACGCTAACAGTTTTACCTTTTACGGGTGAGTAAAACTGTTGCTCGGGAATACCAAAGATTGAGCGTTGTTGTTGGTATTCATCAAATATGCGCGTCAAAAGTTCCTCAAACGGAATGGGACGCATAATATCCCCCATAACCCTCTCCTTAGCTTATACAGATATCATTGAGTGACCGGTGTTGAGAAATCCGGTGGTTTAGGGGGATAGAGCAACAATCGCACCACTCTTGCCAGGTTTGGCGGGAAATATAAAAAAATGTGAGGCGGCTCGAAACTTAAGGGCTTTTTGTGAATGAACTCACAGGTGCCAAATGAGAATTAAAATCACTCCTGAAAATTATTATTGCCAGCCCATTTATCACTTTTTCTCTTTTCTCAAAATCAGTGATTCCTTATCATTATGATAAAGAGTGCTGGAGGGGTTAAATATTTGAACGCAATCGTTTAACTACGTTTTCTAAATTTCAGTATACCTTTTCTTCGCTGTAATAAAGTCGTCCGGAGTATCAATATCTAAAATTATTTCTGCATTTTCTATTTCGACGGAATAATGATCTCCCATAAGGAGTGCCTGACGCATATTGGTGACATTGGGTCGCTGGAATGCCTGCATCAAGCATGGTTTTGACACTAAAATCGGATGGCCGGGGATGCCATTATGGAGTGGCAGTATTGCGCCATCATTTCGTAACGACCAGATTTTTCTAAAAATATCAATGGTGAGGGTTGGCATGTCACCGTGGGTGAGAAAACAATGTTCTGTTTGCACTGCGGGTACTGCGGCCTTGACTGATGTTAGTAAACCCTGGGCATAATCTGGGTTGTGAATAATAGTGATATTACTCTGGTTCGCATAACGTTCGTGCAGTTCATTACCACGATAGCCGGTGACTAAAATAATTCGGCTACAAAACTGCAACGCATTTTTGATACTTGTATCAAGAATTGTTCCCTGTTGCCAGGGTAACATCATTTTCCATTGCCCCATTCTTGATGATAATCCGGCAGCGGTAATTATACAGTCGATGGCTGACATAGTGGCTCCATTATTTATAGGGGCTAATGACGCCTGATAATTGCGTTACTTCCTGATGGATTAAGTTGGGGGTAATTTATCCCAGAGAGGTCATAAAGACTCGTGAAAAGTATAGTTGACCCATCGGCATTATTCATTGATTTAGGTGCGCAGAAACGTCCCACTGTGATTTCTGTTGTTGGTGCTGGGGGGAAAACCAGCTTGCTTTTTTGGCTGGCAGAACTGCTCCAGACTCGCGGCAGGCGTGTGTTAATCACTACGACGACACATATGTTTATGCCAAAGTCACACTGGCCCGTGGTTTTCTGTCGTGATCCCGCCATGCTTCCTCATGCGTCTCTTACATCCCCCATTTCATTTTGTTTTCACAGCTGGAAAGCGAACCAGGGAAAAGTGCAGGGATTTACGCCAGAAGCGATTGATGCACTGGTGCAACGACCAGAGTGTGACGTAATTCTCATTGAAGCAGATGGCTCGCGTGGAATGCCGTTAAAAGCGCCTGATGAGCACGAACCTTGCATACCCAAAAGCAGTTGCTGCGTGATTGCTGTGATGGGAGGACATACTTTGGGCGCGAAAGTGAGCACAGAAAATGTCCATCGCTGGTCGCAGTTTGCTGATATTACCGGGTTAACACCTGATGCAACCTTGCAACTGAGCGATCTCGTTGCGCTGGTTCGCCACCCTCAGGGGGCGTTTAAAAACGTACCGCAAGGTTGTCGGCGAGTCTGGTTCATTAACCGTTTTTCTCAATGTGAGAATGCGATTGCACAAAGCGAGCTCCTTCAACCGCTGCAACAACATGACGTAGAGGCAATCTGGCTGGGCGATATACAAGAACATCCTGCAATCGCGCGCAGATTTGTGAATTAGCGGCCCGGGTATTCCGGGTTACTGAAAGGATATCCATTGAGGTTGGTATGAATATTTTCACAGAGGCTGCAAAACTCGAAGAGCAAAATTGTCCGTTTGCGATGGCGCAAATTGTTGATAGCCGAGGCTCGACTCCCCGCCATTCTGCACAAATGTTAGTGCGCGCCGATGGTTCTATCGTCGGTACAATTGGTGGCGGAATGGTTGAGCGGAAGGTGATTGAAGAGTCGCTTCAGGCATTGCAGGAACGTAAGCCGCGATTATTCCATGGACGTATGGCTCGTAACGGTGCGGATGCTGTCGGGTCAGATTGTGGAGGTGCAATGTCAGTATTTATCAGCGTCCATGGTATGCGTCCACGTCTGGTGTTGATTGGCGCGGGGCATGTCAACCGGGCGATAGCCCAGAGTGCGGCGCTATTAGGATTTGATATTGCCGTTGCCGATATTTATCGCGAAAGCCTCAATCCTGAACTATTCCCACCATCAACCACGCTTCTCCATGCTGAGTCGTTTGGTGCGGCAGTGGAAGCACTGGATATTCGCCCTGATAATTTTGTCCTGATTGCCACGAATAATCAGGATCGTGAAGCCCTCGACAAACTCATTGAACAGCCCATTGCATGGTTGGGGTTGCTGGCAAGTCGTCGCAAGGTTCAGCTTTTCCTGCGTCAATTGCGTGAGAAAGGCGTGGCTGAAGAACATATTGCCCGTTTACATGCGCCCGTTGGTTACAACATAGGTGCGGAAACGCCGCAGGAGATCGCCATCAGCGTGCTGGCAGAAATATTACAGGTGAAAAATAACGCGCCGGGTGGGCTGATGATGAAACCTTCTCATCCTTCCGGACACCAGCTGGTGGTGATTCGCGGGGCGGGAGATATCGCCAGTGGTGTGGCGCTACGTCTGTATCATGCGGGTTTTAAAGTGATCATGCTGGAAGTGGAAAAACCGACAGTGATTCGTTGTACCGTGGCGTTTGCCCAGGCCGTGTTCGATGGCGAAATGACGGTCGAAGGCGTCACTGCTCGCCTGGCAACCAGCTCTGCGGAAGCGATGAAACTTACCGAACGCGGATTCATCCCTGTGATGGTAGATCCCGCCTGTTCATTGCTTGATGAACTGAAACCGCTTTGCGTGGTGGACGCTATTCTGGCGAAACAGAATTTGGGAACGCGGGCAGATATGGCACCAGTAACAATCGCGCTTGGGCCGGGCTTTACTGCTGGGAAGGATTGTCATGCGGTAATTGAAACAAATCGCGGGCACTGGCTCGGTCAGGTGATTTACTCTGGTTGTGCGCAGGAGAATACCGGTGTTCCTGGCAATATTATGGGGCATACCACCCGACGGGTGATCCGTGCTCCTGCTGCAGGCATTATGCGATCCAACGTGAAATTAGGCGATCTGGTGAAAGAGGGCGATGTGATTGCCTGGATTGGTGAGCATGAAATTAAAGCACCGTTGACGGGGATGGTGCGTGGCTTGTTGAACGACGGACTGGCAGTGGTCGGTGGTTTTAAAATTGGTGATATCGATCCTCGTGGTGAAACGGCTGATTTCACCAGCGTTTCTGATAAAGCCCGGGCGATTGGCGGCGGCGTACTTGAAGCGTTAATGATGTTGATGCATCAGGGCGTGAAAGCGACAAAAGAAGTGCTGGAAGTGGCTTAAATGAAAATGGCCGGATGGTATTACCCACCCGGCCTGAGACTGATGACAAACGCCAAATTGCCTGATGCGCTACGCTTATCAGGCCTACAAGTGCATTGCAATCTATTGAATTTGCGATGTTTTGTAGGGCGGATAAGGCGCTCGCGCCGCATCCGGCATCAACAAAGCGCACTTACTTGACAATCTTTGGCCGGATGGTATTACCCACCCGGCCTTTAAATTACTGACAAATCACCGTTCCTGTTTTGCCTTCAATCCCTTCTTTCGCTTTGCTCAATACGGTAATTAGTGCTTCACGACCTGCACGAGAGCGAGCAAACGAGGCGGCAGCTTCCACTTTAGGCAGCATAGAACCTTTCGCAAAATGACCTTCTTCGATAAAGCGTTCAGCATCACTTAATGACAGGCGATCGAGCCACTGTTCATTCTCTTTACCGAAGTTAATGGCCACTTTTTCTACCGCAGTCAGAATGATCAGCATATCGGCATCAATCATTTCTGCTAAACGGGCGCTGGCCCAGTCTTTATCGATAACCGCACTGGCACCACGCAGGTGGTTACCTTCACGAATAACAGGGATACCACCACCGCCAACGGTAATCACTACCTGGCCTGCTTCTACCAACGCTTTGACCGTTTCTTTTTCAATGATATCAACCGGTTTTGGCGAGGCAACAACACGGCGATAGCCGCGACCAGCATCTTCTTTCAGAGTGTAACCCTGTTTTGTCAGTTGCTCTGCTTCTTGCTCGGTAAAGAACGAACCGATCGGCTTGGTCGGGTTGAGGAATGCCGGGTCGTTAGCATCGACTTCGACCTGGGTAACCAGCGTTGCTACAGGTTTATTAATGCCACGAGAAAGCAGTTCTTCTCTTAATGCGTTTTGTAGATCGTAACCAATATAACCCTGGCTTAAGGCAACACAGACAGACATCGGCAGCATTGGCGAGTGTGCTTCAGTTTTTGCGGCAGCTTCAAAGGCCTGGTTAATCATGCCCACCTGTGGCCCGTTACCGTGAGTGACGATGACCTCATGTCCCTGGGCAATTAAATCAACAATTGCCTGAGAAGTAATTTTTACCGCTTTCATTTGCCCGGCCAGATCATCGCCCAGCGCATTCCCGCCCAGGGCGAGAACAATTTTCTTACTCATTTTTCCTCACTCATCATTCTTGATTGTGTATAGATCCCTGGCAGTGGTTAGAGCACGGGAGGGACAAACGGTTTGCGTCGCAGGAAACGACCTCGCCCGGCTTTGCCTGTAAAGGTGCCGTCACAGAAAATCGTTTCACCACGGGATAAGGTTCTGACAATCGCGCCCTGACAGGTAAAACCCTCCCATGGCGAGTAGTCGGCGTTGTCGTGGAGATGGCGATGCTGAATTTGTTGGCTCTGACGTGGGTCGATAATCACCACGTCGCCGTCGGAACCGTGCGCTAATAATCCTTTTTGCGGCCACAGGCCAAACAGCCTGGCGGGCATTGCGCTGGTTAATTCAACAAAGCGTTCCGGTGTTATACGTCCCGTCATCACGCCACTGGAAAACAGTAACTGCATGCGGTTTTCCACACCGGGTAAGCCATTTGGGCAGCGACTGAAATCGCCTTTAGAAATTTGCAGGCGTTGAGCCATCGAGAAGGTGCAGTGATCGGTTGCCACCACGTCAATCGCACCATCGCTGATGCCACACCACAGTTTGTCCTGCTCGCGTACGTTACGCAGCGGTGGGCTAAGAATGAACTTTATGCCATCTTCTGTATCGTAACTGCGTTCGTCCAACAGGAGATATTGTGGGCAGGTTTCAACCCAGACTGGCTGGTGATTCGCACGGGCAAGCCGCAGATAATCCAGACCTAAGCCGTTAGACAGGTGCACGATATAGAGCGGGGCGTTACCGGCAATTTGTGCCAGGTTAATCATGCGGGCGATGGCTTCCGCTTCGCATTCCAGAGGGCGACTCAAGGCGTGATAGCGCGGCGCGGTTAACCCTGCGGCGATAAACTCCGCCCGCTTGCTGGCGATAGCCGCATCATTTTCCGGGTGCACGGTGGTCAGCGCGCCGGATTCATGCAGACGGCGTAATGCCTGCAAAACCTCGTCATCGTTGAGTTTGTATTGATAGGTTAAATAGAGTTTAAAACTGCTCAACCCTTCCTCGACCATCATAGGGATTTCGTCGAGGATGGCGTGATTAATGTGCTGGATCACACCATGAAAGCTGTAGTCGATGACCGCCTTATGGGCGGCATAGCCACGATAAACCTCCAGTTGATGGCGTAACCGACAGCCGTTTGGGCCAAATCCCATATGGTCAATAATGGTTGTTGTACCGCCACACGCAGCTGCGCGGGTACCGGTAAAAAAATCATCACAACTGCGCGCGATGCCGACATCAATATTGAAATGCGTATGGACATCCACGCCGCCAGGGAAAACGTAACAGCCAGTGGCATCAATTTCTTCATACGGGAGCTGCGGCGAAATATTGTTGCCCAACTGGCGAACAATCCCGCTTTCAATCAGCAAATCCTGTTTGGCTTGTCCATCTGCGTTAACGACAGTGCCGTTTTTGATCAATACGCGCATAGCAAACTCCAAAAACCCTCCGGCGAACCGGAGGGGAATAAGTGAAGAGTAATTATTCGGTTGCCAGCCAGCTTAACGGGATTGCAGCGTACATCGCGGCACAGGTCACCAGGTGAGATTTCCAGGTTTTTTCGTTAGGTGCATGCGCTTCAGGTTCTTTACCCGGGCCAAAGCCGATCACCGGAATGCCGTGACGGCCCATGATAGATACGCCGTTAGTTGAGAAGGTCCACTTATCAACAACCGGCGCTTTGCCAAACAGCCCTTCGTAGGCATTCACCAGTGCTTTAACGGTGAAGTGATCTTCTTCCACTTTCCAGGTCGGGAAGTAGCATTCGGTTGGGTAAACCAGGCCAGTCCAGGACGGACGGTCGTAGTTGTACATAGAAACAACCGCGTTAGCTTTCTGTACTGCAGGCAGGGCGCGGATTTCGTCCAGCGCGCCTTCCCAGGTTTCGCCCCAGGTCAGACGGCGGTCAATAGAGACGGCGCAGCTATCTGCTACAGCGCAACGGCTTGGGGATGTGAAGAAGATTTCAGAAACGGTGAGGGTGCCTTTGCCGAGGAATTCGTCATAACCCAGACGTTGGGAGAGTTCTTGTAATTCGCCAAGAATCGGACCCATTTTGAAAATGGCGTTGTCACCGCGTTCTGGCGCAGAACCGTGGCAGCTAACACCCTGAACATCAATACGAATTTCCATACGACCGCGCTGACCACGGTATACCTGGCAGTCGGTTGGTTCGGTACTGACCACAAATTCCGGGCGAATGCCGGATTGTTCAATAATGTACTGCCAGCACAGACCGTCGCAGTCTTCTTCCTGCACAGTACCGGTAACCAGCAGGGTATATTCATCTTCCAGACCGAGGTCTTTAATGATTTTACCGGCATAAACCATAGATGCCATGCCGCCTTCCTGGTCGGAAGTACCGCGACCACCGATCAGCTCATCAGTTTCCATGCCTTCGTACGGATCGAAGTCCCAGTTTTTGATGTTGCCAATGCCGACGGTATCGATATGAGCGTCCATTGCCACCAGACGCGGGCCGTGGCCGATATAACCGAGAACGTTGCCCATCGGGTCGATTTCAACTTTATCGAAGCCGACTTTTTCCATCTCTTCTTTAATACGATGTACTACGCGTTTCTCGTCGCAGCTTTCACTGGGAATAGCAACCATGTCGCGCAGGAAGCGAGTCATATCCGCCTGGTAATCTTTTGCTTTTTCAAGAATCAGTTTGAATGGAATATTCTTAGCCATTATTTTTCTCCAGATTTTTTACTCCCCGTTTTGCAGGGAGCAGTTCCAATAGGGTGATTAAGGTGCTACAGCGTGTTTGCCTTCCCAGACAACTTCGCGGTAGTGCTTCACGTCGGTGTCGCCTTCGGTGCTGATAACCAGCACCACGGCATCTTTGTTCAGCGCCAGTTTTTCCATCAGGCTTTGACGTTGCGGGTGATAATGAACCGCCGCGAGAACGCCCAAACCGACAGCGCCGGATTCACCGGAGATAATGCGCGGGTCGTTGCCGTACGGATTACCCAGCACGCGCATACCTAATGCGGCAACGCTGTCCTGGCAGGAGATGAATTGGGTGGCGCAGTTACGTAGGATTTCCCAGCCCAGCGGGTTAGGTTCGCCACAGGCCAGGCCCGCCATGATGGTGGCCATATCACCGCCAACGTTGACGATGTCGCCTTTGACGCCGGAGCGATAAATACAGTCAGCTTTGTCAGGTTCAACAATAATGCTGTGCAGATTTTGCGGGCTATAGACGTCGACCAGATAACCCAGCACACCACCGGCCATTGCTCCGACACCGGCTTGCAGCAGAACGTGCGTCGGGGTTACGCCCATTTCACGCATTTGCTCGACGGCTTCATCTGCCAGGGTTGCGTAGCCTTGCATGATCCAGGTTGGGATTTTGGTGTAACCTTCCCATGCCGTGTCCTGTACCACTTCCCAGCCGTGCTGCTGCGCGTGTTGCATGGTCAGGCGAACGGTATCGTCATAGTTCATATCCGTGACGATGCACTCGGCACCGAGGTTCAGAATGGCGTCAACGCGTTCCTGAGCAGAACCTTTCGGCATGTAAATCACCGCATTCTGTCCGAGTTGCTGCGCTGCCCACGCCACACCGCGCCCGTGGTTGCCGTCGGTGGTGGTCGCGAAAGTCATTTTTTCGCCGATGGCATTTTTCAGGTGCTCAAATGACAGCGTTTCGATATCAAGATGATATTTTTCACACAATAATTGAGCGATAGCGTACGCACCGCCGAGCATTTTGAAGGCGTTCAGACCGAATCGTTTTGATTCGTCTTTGACAAGAATTTTCTTCACACCAAAAAGGTTTGCGAGATCGTCCAGCGCACAAAGCGGTGTTGGGCGATAACCAGCTATTTTCTGGTGGAACTGGCGCGCCAGTTTGGCCTGGCTTTGCGAAAAGAGCGGTGATGTTTCGCCGTTGAAAAATTTGTTATCGGCGATATCAATCTTCAATGAGAAAACGGACATATCCTATCCTTTTGGCCTCTGGAAATAGAGGGCCGACCAGCTGATCGGCCCGAGGGGTTATTTCACGCGTTCTTGCGCTTCTTTCAGCAGTTGCTCGAGCAGTGCACCTGGTTTGGCGTATTTACGGGACAGGATCATCGCGGCGATGATATAAGGCTTCCAGCTGGCTTCTTTGTAGGTAGCGATACGGTATTTTTCGAATACGCCTTCAGTCACTTCACCTTCTTTACAGGATACGCCGCTGATATCAGCTGGCAGGCAGTGCATGTACAGGGCTTCGCCATCACGGGTCAGTTCCATCATCTCTTCAGTACAATGCCAGTCTTTGTGTTGCGCGTTCTGTGCCAGACACTGTTTTTCCAGTGCTTTTAAGCCTTCGTGATCGTTCGCACGCAGCAATTCAGTACGCTCTTCCATCACTTTGTAAGGTGCCCATGACTTCGGATAAACGATGTCTGCGTCTTTGAAGGCTTCTTCCATGCTGGTGACCTGACGGAAGCTACCGCCGGAGGCTTTAGCATTGTTTTTAGCGACTTCAACGACATCCGGGATCAGGTCGTAGCCTTCCGGATGGGCCAGGGTGACATCCATACCGAAGCGAGTCATCAGACCGATGATGCCTTGTGGTACAGAGAGCGGTTTGCCATAGCTTGGGGAGTAGGCCCAGGTCATGGCGATTTTTTTACCTTTCAGGTTTTCCAGTGAACCAAAGTGTTCACGTAACCATGCCAGGTCAGCCATTGACTGAGTCGGGTGGTCAATATCGCATTGCAGGTTCACTAAAGCCGGACGTTGCGGCAGCACACCCTGCTTGTAACCGTCATCAAGTGCAGCGCCAACTTCACGCATATAGGCGTTGCCTGCGCCCAGATACATATCGTCGCGAATACCAATAGCGTCGGCGCAGAAGGAGATCATATTGGCGGTTTCACGCACGGTTTCGCCGTGAGCGATTTGTGATTTGCCTTCGTCGAGATCTTGCTGTGCAAGGCCGAGCAGGTTAAGCGCGGAAGCATAAGAGAAGCGGGTACGGGTGGAGTTGTCGCGGAATACGGAAATACCTAATCCACTATTAAAGACTTTGGTTGAGATGTTTTCAGCACGCAGTGCTTTTAATGCTGCGGCAACGTCCAGTACTTGTTTCAGTTCATCTGGCGTCTGTTCCCACGTTAACAAAAAATCTTTCTCGTGAAGGTGAGAAGTCAGCGAATTGATATCCTTAATCAGCTCATTAACAGTTTTCATCATAAAGTCCCGGTAGTGGAATGACAGGCAAAGTGGTTTATTTCACTGTGACTTGCCAAAGTGATTGGTGTTTTCACAGCTATACCTGGGACTAACAATAAGTGTGCCAGAATTATCCACGGGGCTGCAAAAGACTAATTTGACGGATAATGTGTGGGGTTGATCACAAATTGATGCCAGCTTCCGGTTGTTTGTAAAATACGAAAACGTTTGGCTTTTTTTATCGCGTTATTTATTTGCTGCTAAGTATCAGAAATAAGATAAAGGGACAGGCGATCTCTCTTCAGTTTGATAAACTCACCGCCGTAATTCTCATATTGATATAGAAATGTGATATCTCTTCCATAATTTTATTAGAAAGTGATAAAAATCTTATGTTTTTATCAAAGCCAATTTCGCCTGAGTTAATATCATCATGATCTGTGAACCATCAACGTCTTCAATGATCGACTTTTAAGTAAGTCTGGAAGGTAAAGCTATGGAGCTTGCTACTACGCAGTCAGTATTGATGCAAATTCAACCGACAATTCAGCGTTTTGCCAGAATGCTTGCCAGCGTTTTGCAGCTTGAGGTTGAGATCGTTGATGAAAACTTGTGTCGCGTCGCCGGAACTGGCGCGTATGGGAAGTTTCTTGGTCGCCAGTTGAGCGGCAACTCACGCCTGCTCCGCCACGTCCTGGAAACGAAAACTGAAAAAGTTGTGACACAGTCTCGCTTCGATCCCCTTTGCGAAGGTTGCGATAGTAAAGAAAATTGCCGCGAAAAAGCATTTCTGGGTACGCCTGTCATTTTACAGGATCGTTGTGTTGGGGTGATAAGTTTGATTGCCGTTACCCACGAGCAACAAGAGCATATCAGTGATAATTTACGCGAATTTTCTGATTATGTTCGTCATATATCCACCATTTTTGTTTCGAAACTTCTGGAGGATCAGGGGCCAGGAGATAACATCAGTAAAATATTCGCGACCATGATCGATAATATGGATCAGGGCGTATTAGTTGTAGATGACGAAAATCGGGTTCAGTTTGTTAATCAGACTGCCTTAAAAACACTTGGTGTTGTGCAAAATAATATTATTGGGAAACCTATCCGTTTCAGACCATTAACATTTGAGAGTAATTTTACCCATGGACATATGCAGCATATTGTTTCGTGGGACGATAAAAGTGAATTAATCATTGGTCAATTGCATAACATTCAGGGCCGACAATTATTTTTAATGGCGTTTCACCAATCGCATACCAGTTTTTCTGTAGCAAATGCACCTGATGAACCGCATATTGAACAATTGGTTGGCGAGTGCCGTGTTATGCGGCAATTAAAACGACTCATTAGCCGTATTGCACCCAGCCCATCCAGCGTTATGGTGGTTGGTGAAAGCGGCACGGGTAAAGAAGTTGTCGCCCGTGCAATCCATAAGTTGAGCGGAAGACGGAATAAACCCTTTATTGCTATCAACTGTGCCGCGATTCCGGAGCAGCTTCTGGAGAGCGAACTGTTCGGTTATGTTAAAGGCGCATTTACTGGCGCTTCTGCCAACGGTAAAACAGGGTTGATTCAGGCGGCGAATACGGGCACGCTGTTTCTCGATGAAATAGGTGATATGCCATTAATGTTGCAGGCTAAATTACTGCGCGCTATTGAGGCACGTGAAATTCTGCCGATTGGTGCCAGTAGCCCAATACAAGTCGACATTCGCATCATTTCTGCAACTAACCAGAATTTGGCCCAGTTCATTGCCGAAGGTAAATTCCGCGAAGATCTCTTCTACCGACTTAATGTTATCCCGATAACTCTGCCACCGCTGCGTGAACGTCAGGAAGATATTGAACTACTGGTGCATTACTTTTTACATCTGCATACCCGTCGTCTGGGATCGGTTTATCCTGGCATTGCTCCCGATGTCGTCGAAATATTGCGTAAGCATCGTTGGCCCGGAAACCTGCGCGAGTTAAGCAATTTGATGGAATATCTGGTTAACGTTGTTCCTTCAGGTGAAGTTATCGACAGCACGCTCTTGCCGCCAAATCTGCTGAATAATGGCACAACGGAGCAAAGTGATGTAACAGAGGTCACTGAGGCACACCTGTCACTCGATGATGCGGGCGGCACGGCGCTGGAGGAGATGGAAAAGCAAATGATCCGCGAGGCGCTTTCACGTCATAACAGCAAGAAGCAAGTTGCTGATGAACTGGGCATCGGCATTGCTACGCTCTATCGCAAGATTAAGAAATATGAGTTGTTAAACACATAACCTCAGTGAATCCGGCCTGAATTCAGGCCGGATATCCTTTTACTTCGTTTTCTCGCAATCCAGAACTGTATTTACAATCATCTGATACCCCGTGCAGCGACAAAGATTTCCCGCCAGTCCGCGACGAATTTCCGTAATGGTTAATGGCTTCTCGCGTGGTTTCGCCAGCATTGCCGTGGTAGCCATAATCAGGCCAGGCGTACAAAACCCGCACTGCACTGCGCCGGATTTCGCATAAGCCTGCTGAACATGAGAAAGTTTTCCGCCTTTCGCTTCACCTTCCAGCGTGCGGATCTCTTTTCCTTCAGCCCAGGCGGCAAGGTATAAGCAACTGTCTATTGCTGTGCCGTCGACCAGCACCGTACAGGCACCACATTCACCCACGCAGCACCCTTGTTTGACACTTAGCAGTCCTTGTTCGCGGAGTAATTCCGAGAGCGGCGTGCCTGGTGCGGCATGAAGCTGAAAAGGCATCCCGTTAATGGTGCATTCGATGGTAATTGTTTCGCTGTGATTCATTGCAATTTTCCCCCCGCCGCGGCGACGGCTTCGCTAATCACTTTTTTGGTCATCGTCTGGATGAGATGCAGACGAAACTCTTTACTGGCCCGCCATGAAGAACGCGGGGCGACATCTTGCAGGACAGATTCGCTGATAGCTTCCAGCGTTTGCAGGTTTAATGGCGCATTTTGTGCAGTATGTTCGGCATGTTGGCAGCGAATCGGCGTTGGCGCGGCAACACCAAATGCCAGGCGTAATTCGCTGAAATTGCCGTTATCCAGTCGGCAATGTGCGGCACAGCCAATCGTTGAAATATCCATTGCGTCGCGCATGGCATATTTAAAATGCGCGCTGCCCACGTGTTCTTTCGGCTGGGGCGGAAAATGAAAGGCGACAAGGATTTCGTCATGCTCAAGAGACACTTTGCCCGGCCCGGTGTGAAAGCCATTAATCGGGACGAAACGAACACTGCGTGGGGAGTGGATCTCCAGTTTCGCGTCATAAATGAGCGTTGGCGTGGCAGAATCTGCGCTGGTGGCACCGTTGCAAATATTTCCACCGTAGGTAGCGACGTTACGGATCTGCGGTCCAGCAATGGACGAGGCCGCAGCACATAACGCCGGGAGATGACGTTGAGTTATAGGATCTTCTATTAGCTGGGTAAATGTCGTTGCAGAGCCGATACGTAGCGAGCCATCTTCCGCCAGCGTAATTCCCCGCAGCTCCGCCAGATTATGAATATCAACAATATGGCGATAACGGTCATTGTGATGGTGGAGCTGAATCAGTACGTCAGTGCCACCGGCGAGCAGTTTGGCCTGCGGGTTGTCAGCCAGCAGGTTGATGGCATCGGCAAGGGTTGCTGCGCGATGGTAAGAAGCAAAATCAAACATGATGTTATCCTCAAATCAATCCTGCCAGATGAAACTCTTCATATAACCGTTTTGGCGTCAGCGGCAGTGTATTGATTGCAACACCGGTAGCCATCTTCACCGCGTTACGAATAGCTGCGGCAACAGGAATTATTGGTGGCTCACCCAGTGACTTATGTCCGTATGCGGATTGCGGCTCATTGATTTCGACGAACGCGCTTTCCAGTTGTGGCAGATCCGGCATGGTCGGCATTTTGTAATCCAGCAGATTGGGGTTACGGACCACGCCGCTTTTCGCATCGATGATCATCTCTTCAAATAGCGCCCAGCCAATGCCCATTCCCATTCCGCCGTGTACCTGACCTTCTGCCAGCAGCGGATTTAGAATATGCCCCGAATCATGAACGTTGAGGATGCGGTTGATGGTGACTTTGCACAGCGCAATATCGACCGTCAGATCAACAAAGGTACAGCCGAACGCCGGTGGGTTAGTGGTGGTTTTGATGGAGCTTTCAGCAGAGAGCTGCCCGCCGCGTTCAGGGTGGTAGAAAGCGTCCATCGCCAAATCTTTTAACGACATTAACGGCTCTTCCGGTCGTTCAACCAGCACGATATGGCCTTTTATCAGGGTCAGATTCATCTCTGACTGATGTAGCATGACTGCGGCGTGAGCGATGATTTTCTCTTTTAATAACAGTGCCGCACTGCGCAGCGCAGGCGCAGCAACATAGCTCTGACGTGAGGCAAATGCGCCGGGATCGAATGGCGTAACGTCGGTATCTTGTGTTGAAATAACGCGAACGTCGCTGACCGGAACCCCCACGGTTTCTGCCACCATTTGCGAGAAGACGGTGTCGGCACCCTGACCGATTTCCGTCGCGCCGCTTTGCACGTTGATGGTTCCATCCTGATTCATCAGAAGGCGCGCGCCTGCTATTTCTACGCCGACAGGCCAGGTATTAGAGGTGTAGCTAAAACAGGCGACGCCAACGCCGCGGCGTAAATTGCCTTGCTGGTTCTGGCATTCTGCACGGCGTTTTTCCCATTCAAAGATTTTCCGGCCTTTTTCAAGACACTCCGGCAACCCTGCGCTGTAAATACGTTTGCCCGTGAGCGGATTAGCATCTCCTTCGCGGGCGGCGTTGCGTAAACGAATTTCAACAGGATCAATACCTAACGCTGTCGCGGCGTCATCAAGCATAGACTCAACGGCAAATACGACTTGTGGCGCGCCATAACCACGCATCGCACCAGCCGAGGGGAGGTTGGTATAGCAGGTCTTTGAACTGTAAGCGTAGGCACAACGAGGATAAAGGTAAGCGACTTTATTCCCCCCCGCAGAAGCGATGGAGTGCCCGTGAGATGCATAAGCGCCGGTGTTAGACAGAACATCCAGACTATAACCTTTCAATGTTCCGTCGCGGTTCACGCCCATTTGCCCGTCAATAGTAAAAGCGTGGCGGGTACGGGTTGCGAGGAAACACTCTTCACGGCTAAGGGAAACTTTCACCGGAATGCCGCCAAGCTTGCTGGTCAGGAATGCCGCCATTGGCTCTTCCAGTACATCCTGTTTATTACCAAAACCGCCACCGACAAATGGTTTGATGACTCGTACGCATGACCAGGGAATATCCAGCGCCTGACCAACCACGCGGCGAACAATGTGCGGGATCTGGGTGCTGGAAACGATGGTAATTCGCGAGTCATCCTCCATCCACGCCAGCGATGTTACGCTTTCCATGTGACAATGTTGAATAACGGGAGTCTGATAGTGCCCCTGTACCTGGTAGTCGGCGGCATCGATTGTTTGTTGGACATTGCCCGTCGACATCGTGCTTTGTTTCAGTAAATTGCCGCCGTTATGGATTGGTGCAGCGTCCTCTGCCAGCGCCGCTTCTGGCGTGGTGATAACGGGTAATTCTTGCCACTCAATGCTGACCAATTGCGCCGCTTTTTCTGCCGTGAGTTCATCGCGGGCCACGACGATGGCAACGGCGTCACCATGATGACGAACATGGCGAGTTAGCAGTGCGCGATCGGCGGTATCGCGCTTGTTTTCGTCAAGTGTCCATGCATGCCCAGCTGTAGCGAATGGGATATCAGGCACATCTTCCCAGGTAAAAATCGCCAGTACGCCTGGTAAACTTCTGGCTTGTTCATCATTAATACTTACGGCATAACCATGTGCGATAGGGCTACGTACATATTTCGCATAACACATGCCCGCCATAACATAATCGTCAGTATATCGTGCCCGCCCGGTGACCTTAGCAATGGCATCAACGCGCATGCATGATTCACCCGTAGCGGTTGCTTCCCGCGCTTCCATAGAAATCCCCTCGATTTGAACATTTGGTTCTTATGGCAAAGATTTAGTCTAAGCAGGCAAGATTTACGCCAGAAACGACGATAAGCGTTAGGGGAGGAAGGAAGTGTGATGACGTTAAAAAAACACAGATATGATACGAAACAGGACTCTGAATAGGGGCAGTGATACGTATCAATATGAGTGGCGATAAAATCAATGTGATAAATTGGGATTATTACGCATCAGGATGGGAAATAGGGTAAAAAAGTCAGGAAATTCGATACCTCTACAGTGAATATTTTGCTGATGATACTTCCCTTTGCCAAATGAAATTAACCTCTTTCTCTATTACCGCGTTTTTCCAGAAGCAAGAGATTGGGTATCAAGAGGCTGGCTGCTATGATATGGCGTCTTGTTTTTTAAGCGAGGAAAGATTTTGAGTGCGGGACGCCTGAATAAAAAATCTCTGGGTATCGTGATGTTGTTATCGGTTGGACTGCTTTTGGTGGGCTGTTCGGGTAGCAAATCATCCGATACAGGAACGTATTCCGGCTCCGTTTACACCGTGAAACGGGGGGATACGCTATATCGTATTTCGCGCACCACGGGAACCAGCGTAAAAGAGCTGGCGCGACTGAACGGCATTTCCCCCCCTTACACCATTGAAGTTGGTCAGAAACTAAAACTGGGTGGGGCGAAAAGTAGCAGTAGTACACGTAAATCAACCGCCAAATCAACGACCAAAACCGCATCGGTTACACCGTCATCAGCGGTACCGAAATCTTCCTGGCCGCCAGTAGGGCAACGTTGTTGGTTATGGCCAACGACAGGGAAAGTTATCATGCCGTATTCGACAGCAGATGGCGGCAATAAAGGGATTGATATCTCAGCTCCACGGGGTACACCTATTTACGCCGCGGGTGCAGGAAAGGTGGTGTATGTGGGCAACCAGCTGCGTGGCTACGGTAATCTCATCATGATTAAACACAGTGAAGATTACATTACGGCTTACGCCCATAATGACACGATGCTGGTAAATAATGGGCAAAGCGTGAAGGCTGGGCAAAAAATCGCCACCATGGGGAGCACGGATGCGGCATCTGTTCGCCTGCATTTCCAGATTCGTTACCGTGCAACGGCAATTGATCCGCTACGTTACTTGCCGCCGCAGGGCAGCAAGCCAAAATGCTGATGGCGAATTAATCAGCAGTCAGCAGCGCGGCACTTGCTAAGGAGAGCGTAAGGTTTATAATGCCTTACGCATCTCGAAGCGGGCGTAGTTCAATGGTAGAACGAGAGCTTCCCAAGCTCTATACGAGGGTTCGATTCCCTTCGCCCGCTCCAAAACTTCCCTAACGTATTCATTCCACTATCTTTTTCTAAACTATACGTGACGGCGCTCGTGATCCTCCTACAAAGGGGTCATACAGCCGATGTCGCAGCGTGATAATCTCTATCGCCGTCCAAGTGGTATCTATGTTCTTCGGATCACTGTTCCGGTTCGTTATCGCGCCCTTATAGGGCAGCGTGAAATTCATGCATCTACCCGCACAACCCACCTTGCAAATGCCAGAGCTATTGCCGCGTGTTTGCTGGAGAAGTGGTATGCGTCTCTGGAAGAGTTCAGGCAAGTGGATAAAGAGAAGATCAGGGGCAATGCCCCATTGTTGACTGGCGCTGGCAAAATCAGCCTGGCGTTGTTTTGCGATTCATTTGGGGTTGGGGTTGAGACTGTCGTCCAGCATCTTCTGGCAGACAATGTGCCGCTGTATGCCCTTGTGTCGAACCAGCGTGGCTTTTTGATTGATGATTTCAGCACTCTTGAGCGTGATCCTGATACGCATGGGTTCGTTTTGACTAATATTGCGTATGACGGTGCTGAGGCTGCGGTGAACGGCTATATGCAGCTTTACCAGCCTCAGTTTGCCCTTGTTGAATTGCTGAACGGGCGAGAGGTTGAGGTTACGGCATTCAGGGCTAACAACGGCAACCCTCTTTCCCTCTGGTTGTTGGATTTACCCGGGGTGACGCTGAATGCAAGTTCTTTGTTCATCAACAACGTGCAGGCTGAAAAACTGCGTTACGTCTGGGATAGCGCGCTTGCAGCATCGGAACCGACATCAACCACCCCACCAAAAGCGCCGACAGCGGCGCTTCCTGCGGCCGCTACTATCAACCCGTATTGTAATCCGATGCATGCAAGCATGACGGTTTCAGCAGTTCTGGAAGAGTTTCTGGCCTATAAAAATACGGGTGATATCAAGTTAGCCAGTGAGGGGAAAATTCGTTCCAGAATCGAGCACTTTACGGAGATTATGGGTGATATGTCCTTAGGTGAGCTGGATCGTGAGGTCGTGAAGGATTACGTCAGTAGAATGCAGAAAATGCCCGGCAATCTGTATTTGATGCGGCGGAAATACAAGATTTCCGACACGCGAATGTTGATCGAAAGGGCGCTGGCTGATGGTCAGCCGGTAATGAGCCGGGATGCGATTGGCAGGCATATTGAGTCACTGGGTTCGATGTTCAAATGGGCCAAGAAGGTGCGTTACCTGCTTGATAATCCAGCCGAGAATGTGCTCGCTCAGCGCCGCGTGATGGTGCGTGAGCAGGATCGCCGAGATCTCTTCACCGAGGATGAACTATTGCGTATTTTCTCTGCTGACTGGTTCAAAACTGGTGCCGGAACACCTAACCAATACGGACGTTACACGAGCTTTCGCCCGTTTCACTACTGGTTGCCCCTACTGGCATTATATGTGGGCGGGCGCATCAATGAGCTTTGCCAGCTTTATCTGGCGGACATTCGCGTGGATAAAAACGGTGTTGCCTATATTGATTTTAATCTTGATGCACCGGATAAGATGATGGATGAAGAGGCACTAGCCGGTGGCGATAAATCCTTGAAAACGGTGAATGCTATCCGTCAGGTTCCCCTACATCCACGACTGATCGAACTAGGGCTACTTGAGTATGTGGATGCGTTGAAAGCTGCCGGGTATGATCGTCTTTTCCCTGAGTTGAAGCATAATAAAATCAAAGGATATCGTGCCGCCGCCTCAAAATGGTTTAACGAAAACTACTTTGGCAAAGTCCTCGGTTTTACCCGTGACGGTAAGAAAACGTTCCATTCGCTGCGGCATACTTTCATCAACGCTGTTGACAAGTATGAGACCAACGAACGCACGATTGCGCAGCTTGTTGGACATGTCCGGGGCAGCACTACTGCGATGACAACCTATCGTAAGGATGCTGATGTGGGAGAGCAATTGGACGTGATTTCGCAGCTTTGCTACAACTTGCCTGATATTGCGCAATTCGACTCGCAAGCGGGTATCAAGGCGGTCAGTGACGCACGGCGCAGACATAAATCGTGAGATGTGCCAAACGCGCCAGGAAGCTCTATGGCGCGTTTTTTATCAAGGGTAGTGGAAATCATGGTGCGGAATTTGCGGCGCTTTCGTAGCTCGACTGGCGCAGCTAGATGAATCAGATGTAACCTTCAACAAGCAGCCTCTTTCGCAATATTTAAACAACTAGCGGAGTATGGATGTTAATGGCGACCTACAGACAAATTGCCGATGATGTTAAATCCCGAACGGGGAGAACAGTCAAAACATGTTGGATAGCGCATGTTAAGTCATTGCATGGGCTAACCCGCCGCGTATCTCCAAACCGCATTAGCACCGAAAGCCGTGTTTATCCTTGCCCTGATAAATGGGTTGCGGAGATCGAGCAATCAATGAGAAATCTGGGCGAGCTTTAGCTCTTTACTGCGCCGCTTAACTTTTGAGTCTGTTTGGCTCTATAAGGACTGTCTCGCCGCCACGGAAATTTTCGGACGCAATGCCTGAGAGGGAGCTTCCAAACCTAGGACTTCCACTTTCCCGCACCCAACTTATCCGGCTGCTTTTAACCGCGAACACGTTGAAGGTTAACAACGTTTAGTTCATGTCTGACTGAAAGGAACGGCCACCGACAAACACCGTTAGAGAAGGTATGTAAGCTGATAGTTGAGTTGCTATATATACAGTTATTAAGAGAACTGCACCCAGACCAGCAGGAATGCAGCTTCTTTCCTGCTGATTGTCACTTTTTTCTGGAATAAGGGAACGAGCGGTAGTTCAAACGTGGAGACGACGTAAGGCGCCCTTGACGGCGTTTTGCAGATCGCTAACAACCGCCAGATGAGAGCTTTCTTTCCGCAGACGCTTGTCACCGTTGACCATCATCCAGCTACGTTTATCCCTACGCCCGATGTTATTGAATGAATGCAAGCCGCGCTCGGCTGTTGCGTCGTTCACCCTACGAACTGCGTTGATAGCGGTAAACCTGAACATATCACCGTTAGCCATCATTTCAGGCTCGATTGGTTTGCGAAATTTGAACAGGTGAGCGAGGGTTTCAAATCGAAAGTGTTGTATGTCGTTAAGGCGGTTAAGAGAGTAGTGAGTGAGCACAGCACCTTTTAACGTGACTTCAACACGAGCGCGTTGCTTTTCTACAGGTAGTTTCTGACCGTCGTCAGTGCATTTGTGGTAGACATGCCACGAGATCTTGTCCCACTTGTTACCCGTTCTCAGGTTCCATTCAGGATTGATACGAACATCCTGAACATCAAGGAAAACATTTTGTCGAGTTACGGGATTGTATTGTCGGGCTTTGGTTCCCGGACTGAACAGGGAACTTTGAAGCCGATAGGTCATCGCATTTGTAGCGGTAATCGACCGGGCTTTGTGCCAGAAATCGCAGAAGACTTCGACCCCCACAATTTGCGGCTCGTAAGCAAATGGGAAACGATTTTGTAATTGGTCGAGGGCGGCTTCCAACTTCCCGTTATGGTTTGCTAGTAGATCGCGAAAGCGAATCCGAAAAACGTTGTTAGTGTTGCTTATGATGGGCTTTACCCAAGGTTTGACGTAGTTACCGGGACGGTGTTCGCACGATGCCAATTTTGAGATACGTAGACCGCAGGGTTCAACCCAGAGTTTTAATCCGGTGATTTTAAGTAATTCTTCCTGAACATAGCGATGCTGGGTCAGTCTAGATAAGCTGATCGTTATGTCCAGCCAGTCGATCCCGGCTGAGACTTTAAAGAATTTGCGGTCTGCTTCGGCAGCTTTGCATTCTCGACTCTTCATAGTGTGGCCTTATTGAACGGAATCTCAAACTGCCATCAGGGTAATTCGAACTGAGCAGGTTTGAGAGCATTCGAGCAAGGTAGCATAACAATTTTAAGATAAAAACCTTACTTATCAACTAACTGCGTTCATATTCTGAACGCAGTAGTCGTTGTTAACTTAAAGGCATGAGAACACTGTCGTTTTTCATATACAAAGGGTGCTTCGGCTCACCTGTAGCGATTCAGAGAAAGCACATGGTGCTATCTGGTAAAGCCGTCAGCCAGCCTAATATGTCTTACCACTTTTGAGCGCCAACAAACGACCGTTTTCTGGCACCTTTCGATCGCACACTTTCACACTGTTGGAAAATTAGCCTTGGCTTTTCTGGCAGGCCATCCTAAGTTGACACCGTTTTCTGGCAGGGGCCGGAAGAGGAGATGACTATGGCGATTTTTGGCTACGGGCGCGTTTCGACATCGCAGCAGGATACTGAGAACCAGCGTTTGGAACTTGAGCAAGCTGGATGGACTTTCGACTTTTGGTTTACTGATGTTGTTAGCGGGAAGGTTCCTGCGCTGCAACGCAAAGCGTTTTCCGAAATGCTCAGCAAAATCCGCGATGGTGAAACGCTGGTTGTTGCCAAACTCGACCGACTGGGACGCGATGCGATTGATGTTCTCCAGACTGTCAGGGCGATGGCCGAGCGTAATATCAAGGTCATTGTCCACCAGCTTGGCACAACGGATCTCTCCTCTGCTGCCGGTAAACTTCTGTTGTCGATGCTGTCAGCAGTTGCGGAGATGGAACGTGACCTACTGATTGAGAGGACCCATGCGGGTTTGTTGCGGGCAAAAGCTGAAGGCAAGAAGCTGGGAAGACCGTCGAAAATCGCCCCAGAAGTCCATAGGCTGATTATTGAGAAAAAGAATAATGGAGCCAGTGTCAGCGCACTAGCGAGGGAGTATGGCGTTTCCAGAGCGACTATAGCTGCACTATTAGATTATTAGCAATTTAGATTTTTATTACAACTTCTGAATGGCAAGAGTGCTAATCTTGGAGAGTAAAAGCCCCCAAATGGGGGCTAAGTTAATAACTAATAATGGACGTTTGCGATGAATTGAGGGAGAAGTTCTTTAAAATCATCTCTATACATATCCATATCACTCTGGAAACGAGAGATTATTTCTGTAATTTCTTTGCTTTTGGATAATCTTCCTGCTGTAGCTGGTTCTAACAGTGCAGATCTTGTTAATACCCTTTTTATTACAGGGATCCATAACTCCTTCGCATTTTCTCTATTGACGCCATCTTTGAAGGATAATGAATATTTATTAGGTATCGCTGAACCTAATATTATTTCCAATATGCTTGCTATAGCATGAATCATTAACAGTGATACGCCAGGTTGGGTCAATAGCTTATGTTTAATAGTATCTATTTCAGGAAGCTGGTTATGCCTAAATTGTTCATTAAAATCCGATTTTATCTGGCTTATAGCTTCATTTAAAGAATAGACAAAGATAATATGACCTAGAGTAATTGTATCATCAAAAGCCTTTTTATAGAGATCCTCATCATCCCAAATATCTTTTTTTCGATGATATGCACTTGTAGGATGAGCATGAAAAGCGATCAGGATTTGTGCAACTGTATCCGTTGGTAATAAAATTCTTTTTTGAGCCGGAGTTAACACTTGGCGAAGGCCACCTGTATATAAAGCTTCCTTATTTTTCTCGAAATCCTTTCTTAATCTTTTTTGTATAGAATCACTGGAGCGAAAATCTGAGCGCAAGACCTTGTTTTGTGAATTATTCGCTAGAGTGATTTCATTAATTAGTTCGGGATTATTAACTCTTATGAACCTAATTGCAACTCTTAGCGTATCATCTGGATCTTTCCCTAAATTTGAAATACTACCAGTAGTTTGAGCACCATTGACAATAGAAATACCAGTAACACTTTTAATTTGACCGAGTGTTTTGGATTCGTCAATGAAATCAATTTCAAAATCATGGACTAAGGCAGTGATTCCGTTATTAAATACAAAGAAATTTCCTGGGTGTGTTTTAGCCGTGTTTTGTATTTCATTATTTATTGAGAGGTCTTTTTTATTACTTCCTAAATAAGACCTTACATTAGCGCTGAATAGTTTATCTTCACCGTAGCTATTATATAGTTCTTTAATAAATTTCCCTGGCATAAGGGTAGAAAATGAGGCCCAGTTTTCATTAGAGTTTTGATAAAAGCCATGCATACCAGTCAGCGATATTTTATCTGATATCAAAATTGGACTGTGTTGAGAGTTATATAATTCATCAAGTGAACTTAAACCCATTTGCTTGGAGCTTATTCTCAGGTTATCAATATGATAAATTGAGTTTAATTTGTCCATAATTGAACGCCCAATCGAATGTAAAGGTTTCTCACATTCTGGTGTTTCAGGGCAGTTATGAACAAACCATACATTTATTTTCTCAATTTCATTATTTCTTAAAGCATCTCTTGCATCTTTTACCTGATCCCTTATCCTCAGAGGTATATTCTCTATATCAGCGGAAAGCAACGCGGTTTCTGCATAAGCTGTTTCTTGGGCCTTAGACGGCTTGGCCCCTTGAGGTCGAAATATAGTAGATTGATAAGATTGTATAAGATATATTTGTTTGCTTTCTCTATCGGTCATTAATATGTCTATATTTTCATCATCTCCCCCTTCAGTTATTATGTCGGGAGCTATCAATTCAATGCTGTCTATATTGTTATGTAACTCTATTGCATATAATGCACAATTTAAATTACCATATTTTTCTAGATCTTTTCTCTGTTGCAATGCTGACCAGAAAGAACTATCTGAAAGCTGTGTATATGTCATGATAAAACCCTTTTTATTAATATGTAAATTTTATCTCATTCTATCTAAAATCATTTTTTTATATCTAATGATATAACATTAAATGTATGTGAAATATTTAATGGTATCTGCTATGCCTTTGTTTATTAAAGCACAGTCTTCAAATCAGGGTCAACCAAACCACAGTATATTATATCCAACTATTGGATGTCGGTAAGCGACTAAGGCTAGTTGAGGTAACACATAAATAATACAATACCTTAGGGTATTGAGTTTCATCCTGTCCCTCCTTCTACGAACGTATCCACGCAGCGACTTCTTGAGCTTCGCCTGAAAAATTTGAAACCATGCGCTTGATGAGAATTGCATCTAGGTTACATTTGTGGGAACAGATCGTTGCTAGGGTAGCTATAAAATAAAAATTATAATTTATTCATGCAGTTAGTGTAAATGAATGCCGCTGAAACCTGAGCATCTTGCTTGGGGTGTTCATATACATAGTCAACGAAGGTTTTATAGAGCGCAATCATCTGGGGTGTGACTTCGGACTTGCCATTCATATTATCGAGAC
Source organism: Escherichia sp. WS1152 (assembly GCF_046487665.1). Lineage (NCBI taxonomy): Bacteria > Pseudomonadati > Pseudomonadota > Gammaproteobacteria > Enterobacterales > Enterobacteriaceae > Escherichia > Escherichia sp. WS1152. The sequence goes on from NZ_JBJQJA010000011.1 coordinate 123,274, forward strand.
GCTGATAATAGTCTGCTTTGGTCATTCCTCCGTTTCGGCCTTTGGTTACGTTTGCGGTGAATTGTGCTATACCCATACACATTTGATCTTTATGGTTATTCGTTTTATCCGGGTGAAGAGCACCTTCCAACACTTTATCACCGCTGATGGCATGTTGCGCCCACGCTGAATTGTTGGCGATAAACTTTTTGGAGCCGGTGGCAATACCGTATTCGATGCGAATGCCATTATCGTGATAGCTACCGTCAGCATCTTTAGTCGCTAACTTTAGAGATATGCGGCAACCGGGGAGCGTTTTGTGTTCTTGCACCGAAGCAATAACGGTGTCTGTATCGCAATCAGCAAAGCTGTATGTGGGATTAACATAGGTATTCGTTTTGAGTAGTAACCCGGTTAAGCCGTTTTTATAGCCTTTTGCCGGTAGGGTTTTAAAGGCGTTACGGTCGCCATCCTTAATCGCTTCCCGAAACTGATCCATCCCAATGCGGATTGCCAGTTGATCGATGCTCTCGGCTGCATATGATGCAGATGATGTAGCGATTAATATGATGCTCAGCAAAAACTTGGCTGGAAAAACGGGTTTAATAATTCGTGTTTGTGACATGTTGTTATCCTTCAGAATCCACCCCTGCGGTGATTTTAATCGCATGATAACGCTTTGATTCAAAATGTCACTATTGGAGCGTGGCTCTTTAGTGGACATCTAATCAAATTCAGGAGGATGAAAAAGACCCTTCGATTTTTATTTGGACAACGTGTTAAGGCTCTACGTATAGCCGCCGGAATGAGCCAGGAAGCGTTTGCTGATCGGTGTGGATTTGCGCGTAGCTATATGAGCCGCATTGAACGTGGTTGCTCTAACGCGTCTCTTGATGCGATTGAGGTATTGGCTGAAGCTTTAAGTGTTGAGCCTTGGCAATTGTTAGCGTCCGATTCTTCCGAAGATAGCGCCCCGGAATTGTTGGTTCCATACGCGGCCGATGGCTCGTGCTTTCATCCCGGACTAGCGAGCACGCGCGATGGTTCGTTTGGTGTAGGTGATAAAGCCGCTCAGAAGCGTTTTGGCTCGTTTTTAGAAGCATTAGAGTATCTACGTAACATGAAGACAGCAAAATGGCGCAGACCCAATTCTAGCGGCAACTGGGGTATCGTATCAGCGGTTCGTTGGGACAAGCTGAGAAAGTAGCTCAGGTGTAAGTTTCAGATTTTAAATTACTGAATAAATAAACAGCTACCACATGAGGTGAATGGCCGCACGTTTTATCTGGCACTGATAACTATCAGCATTCCTAAAACACCAAAATACGGGTGCGTTACGTAGGCGTTACAGTGGCGTTTCACTTCAGCAATGGAGAGTGCTTTTGAAAAATAATCATTTGATATCATATGGTTTCCTAACCTCGCTGAGTGATATTGAATTACTGTCGCTTCACTCCGAAATTTTAACGCAGTTGCGTTTTAGAGGTGTCATTCGCACCAAGAATAATCCTGTTGGTGACTATGCTGAATGGCTGGTTTCTAATGCACTGGGTATGACTCTTCTCAGTAATTCGTCGGCGGGTGCTGATGCCATTGATGCTGATGGCCTGAAAGTGCAGATCAAAGCTAGGAGAGTTACGCCGGATAATCCTTCCCGGCAGCTTAGTGCCTTGCGTAACTATGAGGCAGCCGAATTTGATTATTTAATCGCGGTTATTTTCGATGAGACTTACAACATTCTTGATGCTTACAAAATCCCACATGAAGTAATACGAGATTATGCACGGCATAGTGACCACGTTAACGCACATATCGTTAACCTCAAGGGCGCGATTCTTACTGATCCCCGAGTTAGTTCCATCAAAGAAGACTTGATTGTCAGGAGTTCGGCTTCAGTCAATGAAGCGGCTATGCAAACCCTTCCACCCGAACCTATGGAAGAGGTTTTGAATCAACCAGAGAAGATAACGAGTAGTGTTACCTTGGTCAGCCTCCTTAAGGCTATCGGGATGGAGTGCTTTGTAAACTACTACCATCATTTTGCCGATTCAAATTTATCAAGCGCTGATATCATTGAGCAAATGCACTCACGTGAGGGTTACACAGAGAAAAGTTGCCGGGGCCGTCTCAGTAAAGCGCGAAAAGTGATCAGGGATGGTTTAAGTATTGAGGCTTTGACGTTGATCGCTGACTCTGGGCGAATACAAGATTCTGTCAGAAGTGACGCGCTAAAACTTATCAGCGTTCTGGAGTGAAGCGGTTTGCAAAACGTTGTAGTTCCTCCTACAAAACCCTCCTACAATGCACCGGTAATGACTCCAACTTATTGATAGTGTTTTATGTTCAGATAATGCCCGATGACTTTGTCATGCAGCTCCACCGATTTTGAGAACGACAGCGACTTCCGTCCCAGCCGTGC